>CAXTQJ010000268.1:2691-3280 GCA_964246245.1 uncultured Sphingomonadaceae bacterium | reverse complement strand
AGCATCGAGGAGGGCGCCCGCCGCGCGCACGGGCCGCGCCGCGGCCGCGACCTGCGCGCCGATGCCGACGCGGGCCGCGCGCGCGGCCTCGACCGGCGCGAGGCGCTATGGGAAGCGCGGCGGACCCCGCCGGCGGCGCTGCCGCTGTTCGCCGCCGCCGCCGAACTCGCTGCCGAGCCCGACACCGACCTGCCGCGGATGGCCCTCGCCGAGCACGTCGCCGCCGACTATCAGACGACGCGGCTGTCGCTGAAGGCGCACCCGATGGCGTTCGCCCGCGCCGGGTTCGCCGGCGAAGGCGTGTCGACCTGCGCCGAAACGGCGGCGACGAAGGACGGCCGGCGCGTCCGCACCGCCGGCATCGTCCTCGTCCGCCAGCGGCCGGGCAAGGGCAACGCGATCTTCGTCACGCTCGAGGACGAGACCGGGGTGACCAACGTCGTCATCTGGTCGCGGCTGTTCGAGCGCTATCGCCGGCAGGTCATGGCATCGCGGCTGATGCTCGTCGACGGCGTCGTTCAGAGAAGTCCTGAAGGCGTCGTCCACCTGATGGCGAGCCGGATCGCCGACCGCACCGCCGAGCTCGGCC
>CAXTQJ010000268.1:0-2681 GCA_964246245.1 uncultured Sphingomonadaceae bacterium | reverse complement strand
CGGCCACGCATACGACCGATCCGCCGGGGTCGCGCGGGCTGGAAGACCTCCACCCCGGCTATCCCCAGACCCACGGCCACCCGCGCAACGTCCGCGTGTTGCCGCGCTCGCGCGACTTTCATTGAGGGGCGACGTCCCCCGGTTATCCTTCTTGTCCATCCCCGCGAAAGCGGGGACCCATCTCCTCGGGCTTAGGGAGATGGATCCCCGCTTTAGCGGGATGACAACCCGACGATTTAGGACCGCTACGCCTTCAGCTCCCGCGCCAGCGCCTTCGCCGTCTTCGCGCCGTACGGCGGCTTGAACCCGGCCATCCCGGCGAGGTCGAGCTTCGGCTGCGAATACACCGCTTTCGCGTGGCTGAACGCTTTGAAGCCGTCGACCCCGTGATAGCTCCCCATGCCCGCCGGGCCGATGCCGCCGAACGGTAGGTCCTCGGCGGCGACGTGGAAGATGACGTCGTTGACCGTGACCCCGCCCGACACCGTCCGGTCGAGGACGCGGCGCTGCTCGGCGGCATCGTCGCCGAACCAGTACAGGCCGAGCGGGCGGTCGCGGCGGTTGACGAAGTCGATCGCGTCGTCGGTCGTGTCGTACGGCACGATCGGCAGGAGCGGACCGAAGATCTCCTCCTGCATCACCGTCATGCTGTCGTCGACGTTCCGGATCAGGTGGAGGGGCATCTTGTTGCCGTTCTGGCGCGCGAAGTCCTCGTTGCCCGGGTTGACCACGGTGACGTCGGCCCCTTTGGCGCGCGCGTCGGCGACGTGCGCCTCGAGCCGCTCGCGATGCCGGCTGCCGAGGACCGAGGTATAGTCGTCGTTGGCGAGCAGCGTCGGATACTGCGCCGTCACCGCGCGGGTCAGCCCGGCGACGACCGCGTCTTCCTGTTCACGTGGGACGAGGAGGTAGTCGGGGGCGAGGCAGATCTGCCCTGCATTCATCATTTTGCCCATCGCGATGCGGTCGGTCGCGCGCGCCACGTCGACCGAACGCCCGACGATTGTCGGCGACTTGCCGCCGAGCTCGAGCGTCACCGGCGTCAGGTTCGCCGCCGCCGCCGCCATGACGTGGCGCCCGACCGCGGTCCCGCCGGTGAAGACCAGGTGGTCGAACGGCAGCACGGCAAAGGCCTTGCCCGCCGCCTGACCGCCGGTGACGACGGCGACTTCGGCCGCGTCGAAGCTGGCCGCAATCAGCTTGGCGAGAAGGTCGGCGGTCGCGGGGGTATATTCCGACGGCTTGATCATCGCCCGGTTGCCCGCCGCCAGCACGCCGGCGAGCGGTGCGAAGGTCAGGTTTACCGGGAAATTCCATGGCGAGATGATGCCGACGACGCCCTTCGGCTGGTATTCGACCCACGCCCGCGCGCCGAGCAGGCCGAGCGGGAAGTCGAGGCTTCGCTTCTCACGCCGCGTCCAGCGGTCGAGGTGCTTCAGCGCGTGCTTGATCGGCTTCACGCTCGCGACGAGGTCGGTGATCATTGTCATCGCGATCGAACGGTGGCCGAAGTCGTCCGATACGGCGGCGGCGAGCGCGTCGCGGTGATCGAGAAGCAGCGCCAGCGCGCGCTTCAGCCGGTCGCGGCGAACGTCGAGCCCGACCGGCAGTTCGGCGGTGAACGCCGTCCGCTGCCGGTTGAGGATGCCGCGCATCGCCGCCGCATCGCGCACGTCCCACTGCTCGACCGTCGCCATCGCGGCTCTCCTTCGCCGCCGCGACCGTGGCCGCAGGCGGCGAAGCTGCCAGCAGCCGGCGCGGGGTCGCCGACATGGCTCCGCCCACCGGTCTCCTTGCGGCGACCGGAGGGGCGGAGGGATGATCCCCTTCCCGCCTCCGCTCCCCGAAGCACCGGGGGAGGCGGAGGCGGCAAGGGGCAGACGTGTCACGACAGGCGGGGAGCAAAGACGGAAAACGGCGGTCTTCTATTCCGCCCGATCGTTTACGATGATCTTGTGCGCCGATTCGGGGAGATCAAATCTGATCCTATCCTTTGCGCTCGTAATGTTTTCCTCGAAGAACTTGGTTGCTCCCTGCCCAACGTGACGGACCCGCCCGCGCCAAGTTAGGGCGGATCCAGCCCGGCGCGGAGGTTGCTTCCCCGTACCGGCCATGTCCGACTTGTCCCACAAACACGCGCGAAAGTCAAGTGAAATCTACCATTCCTACAGCAATTACAACAGGTTGTAGGGTTTGGCCGGTGCCAAGTCGCGGAGATCGCGGCGGATTTCGGCATGGAAGTTACGTCACTTTCGTCGGCCCGGACATGGTGCGGGCCTGGGCTTACCCGTAACCGCGCCGCGTCGAAGCAAACCCAAAGCCCCCACGTCCCCCCCGACGGCGATCAAGGATCGCGGTCTCGCCCTGACGGCGAGCGTCTTGGCTGCAGCGACGCCGCCGAGCGCTGCGGCGGACGCTCCCGGCGCAAATCGGGCCGGCTTACCCGTCGTCGTCGGCCGCGCCGGCGAGCACCCGGCGCGTCTCGGCGACCCCGTGGCCGGCGCGCATCATCGCGGCGAAGTGCTTGCGACGACGATCGGGTTCGGTGGCGGGGTCGGCGGGCTTCGGGTCGAACGGGCCGAGCCGTCGCCGTCGGGCGAAGGCGAGCGCCGCGGCGAAGGCGTCACCCGCGCCGGCGACGTCGCCCGCGACGTCGCGCGCGATCCCCGCCGCGCCGAGGT
>CAXTQJ010000267.1:0-3298 GCA_964246245.1 uncultured Sphingomonadaceae bacterium | reverse complement strand
ATCCGGCAGTGCGGCAGCGTCACCTATTACAACGACGGCGACTGGGTCGAAAGCTGCACCGCGCTGGTCGAGCACGCGTCGGGCCGGATCGAGATCGTCGACTGGGCCAAGCAAGTCGCGGCGCGCGGTGTGGTGGCGGAGGTCGAAGCCGAGCTGGTCTAGGCGCTACTTCGGCATCCCGCTCAGCCCGCTCGCCGTCCGCAGCGCGGCCCCGTCGAGGCGGTAGCCGTCGAGGAACACGGTGTTGACGTGGCGCAGATTGGCGAGGCTGGCCGAGACGTCGCCGTCGACGAGGATGACGTCGGCGGTCTTCCCCGGCGCGATCGAGCCCGTGCGGTCGTCCATGCCGGTCATGTGGGCGGGAACGATCGTCGCCGTCTGCAGCGCCTGCGGGTTGGTCAGCCCCGCCTGCTGGTAGAGTTCGAGCTCGCGGACGAGTTCGAGACCATAGCCGTCGGTGCCGGCGACGATCGGGACGCCCGCCGTGTGGAGCCGGCCGACCAGCCCGACCATCTTGACGAAGCTCGCGCGGAAGTCGGCGCGCGTCAGCCCGCCGAACAGCGGGTAGCCCGCGATCTTCCAGCCGCGCGCGACCGACGGCGGCGCGATGTCGGCGAACGCCGCGTATTCGGGCGAGATGGCGCTGCCGTCCGACGTCATCAGCGGCTCCCACACCGTCAGCGTCGGGTCGATGATCGTGTGCCGCTGCGCCAGCTCGGCGTAGAACGCGGTCATCGCCGCTGAATCGAGGTCGACGTCCTTGCCATATTTCGCCGGCCCCTCGAGCCGCGCGGCGGTATTCGACTTGTCGACGACGTCCTGCGGCATCGCCTGCATCATGATGAAGTTGATGTGGGTGACCTCGTCGTAGCCGGCGCGGACCGCGTCGAGCGGGCGCATTCCCGCCGGCACATGGCCATGGACGTGGAGGCCAAGCCGGTGCGCCTCGGCGGCGGCGGGCGCGATCCACGCCGGCGTCATCGAGGTGTAGAACTTCGCCCCCCACAGCCCGGCCGCCTTGATCTGATCGACCGCCGCAACCGCCTCCGCCGCCGAGGTCACGGTCAGCGCACCCTGCGCCGCGAGCGGGTCCTTGCGATCGATGATCACCGAGATCTTGCCGTCGGGGGCGAGCAGGTCGCCGGCGGCGCGGCGTTTGTAGATGCTCTGCGCGTCGACGATCAGCGTCCCCGGGCTGCGGTAGTTGGTCATGCCCGTGGCGACGTTCTGGAGCAGGTTCCAGTCGTCGCCGACGTGCTGGTGCGAATCCCACAGGCCGGGAAGGATGGTCTTGCCGCGCCCGTCGATCACCGTCGCCCCGGCGGGGGCGGCGACCGATCCCGCCGCGCCGACCGCCGCGACCCTGCCGTCGGCGATCAGCACCGCGCGGTCGGGCAGATAGCGGCCGGCGACCGAATCGAACAGCAGGACGTGGTCGACCAGCGTCGGCGTGCGGTTGGCCGGGTTGAGGAAGCGGTGGGCGACGTCCTTGACCATCGCCGCCGTCGCCGCGTCCTGGATGTCCTTCAGCTTGGGCCCGTTCGCCTCGTAGCCGGCGGGGAGAAGTGGTTGTCGGCGTCGAGCCAGACCGGCGACGGCGCAAAGCCGTAGCCGCTGATGTACGCGAGTTTGACCGTCTTGCGGCCCTGCGGCCCGTCGACCTGCGCCGGCTGGCCGATGGCGATGCGGGCGTGGCCGGTCGGCAGCAGGTCGAGGCCGCGGTCGCCCGCCGCCACCAGCGCGTCGATGTCGATCTCGCCCGCCAGCCACGGGCCGCCGTACGTGTTGTAGCGCTTGCCGGCGAAGGGAGCCGAGCCGGCGTCGACCATCGTCTTCCACCGCGCGACGCCGCCGGGATCGACGCTGAAGTCCTCGGTCGCGTCGCCCTGGTCGGTGAAGCCGCGAATGGCGATCGCCGTCGGCCGCCGGTCGGGCCCGAGCGTCACCACCTCGTCGTCCTCGGTGATCCAGCCGCGCAGCGACATCGACATGCGGTAGGCGACGCGGCCGTCGCTCTGATGCCACGACCAGATGTCGCCGTGTTTCCCCGCGATCGAGCTGATCGTGTAGTGGCGCGCATCCGCCGGCGGGGTCAGCAACTGCTCCTTGGGAGTCGGTACGGCGGTGGCGGCCGACGCGGCGGCGAGGAGCAGCGAGGCGAGCAGTATTCGGCGCATGGCGGTGTCCCCCGGGCAACGACACGCGCGATATTGGCAAGCCGCGGCGACATGCGCAACGGTGGCGTGGCCGAACTTGGTGTAGGACTTGCCTGGGCCGCCGCCGGCGGTTCACTTCCTCCTCGGTGTGAACTTCGCTTACTTGTTCATCTTGGGGCACGACCAGGTTCCCCCCGTCGCGGCGGCCGGCTACACGGCGGCCGATGCTACCGCCGCCCGCCTGTCCGTGCGCCTGACCCTGGTCTCGGACGCGTGGACCCCGCAGGTCAACGGCGTCGTTCGGACGCTGACGACGACGGTCGACCTCCTCCGCCGCCGCGGCCATGCGATCCAGACGATCACGCCCGACCGCTTCGCCTCGCTGCCGTGCCCGACCTATCCCGAGATCCGCCTCGCGCTGACGACGCCGTATCGGGTCGGCGGGCTGATCGCCGGCTTCTGCCCCGACGCGGTCCACATCGCCACCGAGGGTCCGCTCGGCTGGCTCGCACGCGGATGGTGCGTCAAGCGCGGAGTGCCGTTCACCACCTCGTTTCACACCCGCTTCCCCGACTATGTGGCGGCGCGGACCGGGCTGTCGCCGACCTACCTGTGGCGGGTGCTGGCGCGCTTCCACGCCCCAGCGACGGCGATCCTCGTCGCGACGCCCCGGCTCGCGGCCGAGCTGGCGGGGCACGGCCTGACCCAGACGCGGCCGTGGTCGCGGGGAGTCGACCTCGCCCAGTTCCATGCCGGCGTCGCGCCGCATCCCGCCTACGCCGGCCTGTCGCGGCCGATCAGCCTCAGCGTCGGGCGCGTCGCGGTCGAGAAGAACATCGCCGCCTTCCTGTCGGCCGACGTACCGGGGACGAAGGTCGTTGTCGGCGACGGCCCGGCGCTCGCCGCGATGAGGGTGCGCTTTCCGCACGCGGTGTTCCTCGGGAGCCTGACGGGCGCGCCGCTCGCCGCGGCCTATGCCGGAGCCGACGTCTTCGTCTTCCCCAGCCTGACCGACACCTTCGGGCTGGTCATGATCGAGGCGCTGGCGAGCGGGGTGCCGGTCGCGGGCTTCCCGGTGGCCGGGCCGCTCGACGTCGTCGGGGCCGACGTGATGAAGCGTGCGATGGCGGATCGCGCGGCGA
>CAXTQJ010000266.1:0-3304 GCA_964246245.1 uncultured Sphingomonadaceae bacterium | reverse complement strand
GAGCGCCGGCGGGAAGTCGATCTGGCACGACAGCCGCGACCCCGCGACGCGATGGTCGCTGCTGTCGAGCAGGTCGGCCTCGTCGGCGTTGGCCGGCCCGACGCGGTCGCTCCATTCGGGCGCGACGACGACGTGGCACGTCGCGCAGCTGCAGCAGCCGCCGCACAGCGCGAGCAGCTCGTCGAAGCCGGCGTCGCGGATGATCTCCATGACCGAATGGCCGGCCCTGGCGGCGACGGCGGTCGTCTTGCCGGCGCGGTCGGTGACGTTGATCTCGGGCATGGACGGTCCTGTCGACGGGAAGGGCTCGCGCGCCTAATAGCCTGCGCCATGCAGCAGACAAGAGCGCGCCCGTGGGCCTGACCGCCGCCCGGCTGAAGGACGGCCTCGACCGGATCGCCGCCGCGTCGCCGCCGATCGCCGCCGCGCTCGCGCGGGCCGGCTATCCGCCGGAACGCATCCGCGACCGCGGCGTCGAGACGCTGATGCGCGCGATCGTCGGCCAGCAGGTCTCGGTCAAGGCGGCCGACAGCATCTGGACGAAGCTCGAGGCGGCCACGGGCGGGTTCCACGACCTCCGCGCCGTCCTCGCCGTGCCGGTCGAGACGCTCCGCGCCGCCGGCCTGTCGGGGCAGAAGGCAAGCTACGTCCACGCCCTCGCCCACGCCTGCGTCCACGATGGCCTCGACTTCGCCGGCCTGCCCGACGTCGACGAGGAGGCGATCGCGCGGTTGGTCGCGGTCAAGGGCATCGGCCGCTGGTCGGCCGAGATCTACCTGCTCTTCGCCGACGGCCGCGGCGACGTCTTCCCCGCCGGCGACCTCGCCGTCCAGATCGAGTTCGGCCGCATCCTCGGCCTCGACGCGCGCCCGAGCGAGAAACGGACGCGCGACCTCGCCGCGCCGTTCAGCCCCGACCGCGGCGCGCTCGCGGTGTTCCTGTGGCACCATTATATGACGGTCAGCGCCGCGAAGGGGATGACCGGCGGGCCGGTCTGATTTGCCCACGGCCGAAATGATCCGTTAAGCAGTCGGCATTATGTCGGGGTCGATCCAGCCGCAAGGAGTGACGCCGATGGCCGCCAGATGGGTACCTCCGCATCGCCGCCCCGGGAACACCGCGGTGCCGACCGCGATGCCGGTCAACGTCACCACGGTGGGCACGATGCTGACCAACCAGGGGTGGCACGCCGGGGGCGCCGGCAACTATTACATGCCGGAGAATCACCCGCACATTCACATCATGGTCAACGGCTCGGGCGTCTACAACGCCAACGCCAATATCTACGCGACGGTGACGATGGTCGCGATCAGCGACGGGCAGCAGGGCAACGGCGGCGGCGGCACCAATTTCTATCCGATCGCCAGTCAATCGTCGCAGCTGCGCCGGACCGCGGCGCGGGCGCTGCTCGGCGCGAACGCCCTGACCGCGCTCGACGCGGTGCTCGCCGGGGTGCCGTGACCCGCCCGGCCGTCCCGTCCGGCATCTGACCCGAGCGCTGTTTCCGAGGAAGACGGGATCACCATCCTTTACCGTCGGCCCGGACTTGACCGGGGCCTTGGCCGTGCTTCGGCTGCTGCGCTGCGGAGCGGCGAGCCCAGGCCCGGACCGGGCCGACGAAGAATGAACTGGCTCCATACACCTCGAACCTGCTTTAAGCCTACGCGCCGAACCGGGAGCCGACCATGATCGACCTTTATTTCTGGCCGACGCCGAACGGGCACAAGATCACGCTGATGCTCGAGGAGACCGGGCTGCCGTACACGATCAAGCCGGTCAACATCGCGAAGGGCGAGCAGATGGCCGCCGACTTTTTGCGTATAAGTCCGAACAACCGGATGCCGGCGATCGTCGACCACGATCCCGGCGACGGCGACCAGCCAGGCGGCGGCGGGCCGCTGTCGATCTTCGAGTCGGGGGCGATCCTCCTCTACCTCGCCAAGAAGGCCAAGCGCTTCGCCGGCGACAGCCTGCGCGAGCGGGTCGAGGTCAAGGAATGGCTGTTCTGGCAGGTCGGCGGGCTGGGGCCGATGGTCGGGCAGATGGGCCATTTCACCCGCTTCGCGCCGGAGCAGGTGCCGTATGCGATCAAGCGCTACACCGACGAGACGACGCGGCTGCTCGGCGTCCTCGACCGGCGGCTGGCGGGCCGCGACTTCGTCGCCGGCGGCTACAGCGTCGCCGACATGGCGAGCTATCCGTGGGTCCGCGGCATCGCGGCGATGGCCGCGCCGCTGGTCGCGCCGTTCGCCGAGGTCCGCCGCTGGCTCGACGCGATCGGCGCGCGGCCGGCGACGGTGACGGCGTACGACAAAGGCAATGCGGTCAACCCGCCGCCGCCCGCGGCCTGATGCGCGGCGATCCGGGGCGGCGCGACCTCGCCGCCTATCCGTGGTCGACCGAGATCCAGACGCGCTTCGGCGACATGGACTTCAACGCCCACCTCAACAACGTGGCGATCGCGCAGCTGTATGAGGAGGGGCGCGTCCGCTTCAACTGGTATCTGCGCGACGCCTTTTCGATCGGGCGGCCGCGTTTCCTCGTCGCGCGGGTCGAGATCGATTACCTCGGCGAGGCGCGCTATCCCGCGCCGGTGACGGTCGCCGCCGCCGCGCTCGACGTCGGCCGGACGAGCTGGCGCGCCGGGCTCGGCCTGTTCCAGGGCGGGGTCTGCCTCGGGCTGTGCGACACGGTCATGGTTCACCGCGGCGCCGGTGAGTCCGGCGGCGGACCGGCATCGATCCCCGACGCGTTGCGCCACGCGCTTGGCGAAAGCGCGCTTCGCACCTAGATACGCCGCCCCATCCGGAGAGTGCCATGACCGCCGAAACCCTGACGCTGACCCTCGACGGCGGCGACGTCACCATCCGGCTGCGGAACGACCTCGCGCCGCTCCATGCCGCCCGGATCGCCGAGCTCGCCAACGACGGCTTCTACGACGGCACCGTGTTCCACCGCGTCATTCCCGGCCGAATTCAGCCGCGAGCCGCACGTCCGCGGCGTCGCGTCGATGGCGCGGACGTCGAACCCCAATTCGGCGAACAGCCAGTTCTTCATCTGCTTCGGCGATTCGCCGTTCCTCGACGGCCAGTATACGGTGTGGGGCGAGGTCACCTCGGGCATGGCGCTGATCGACGCGCTGCCGGTCGGCGAGCCGCCGCGGTCGCCGGGCAAGATCGTCCGCGCCTCGGCCCCCGTCCCCCCCGCCAAGCGGGTGCTCGTCGCCGAGGACGAGGCGCTGATCCGGCTCGACCTCAAGGAGATGCTCGAGGAAGAGGGCTACGAGATCGTGGGTGAAGCCGGC
>CAXTQJ010000265.1:1336-3306 GCA_964246245.1 uncultured Sphingomonadaceae bacterium | reverse complement strand
GGGCGACGGCGTCGCCCCGTTCTTCGCGGCAGCGCCCAGCGCGGCGTCGAACCGGGCGGCGCTCGCGGTCAGCGTGTCGCTCGCGTCCTCGAGCGCGCCGAAGTCGATCCGCGGGGTGCGCTCGAGCGCGACCGGCGCGCCGACCGGCTTCAACGGGTCGTCGGCGGCGGCGAAGCTGCCGTCGGCGAGGAGCTTGGTCAGCGTCCGGTCGCGCGTCCGCCGCTCGTCGGCGAGCGTCTTCACTTCGCCGACGTAGCGCGCGACGGTCGCGGCGAAGTCGGCGAAGCGGACCGGCGGCGTCGGCGCGTCGGCGGCGCGCAGCACGATCCGCCCGACCGTCTGCGCCATCGCGACGCCGTACCTGAGGCCGGGGTCGTTGAAGCGGATGAAGTGGTCGTAGCTGTCGTAGACCGAATGGTAGACGCCGCCCGATTCGTCCTCGCCGCCGAAACCGAGGTTCAACGACGCGATGCCGAGGAAGTTGAGGAAGGCGGTGTAGTCCGATCCCGACCCGAGCGCGCCGAGCGGCATGTCGCCGCCGGCCTGCGCCGCGGTCAGGTCGGCGGCGTCGACCCGGCCGGTCTTGTCGAACGAACCGATCAGCGCCTCGGCGCGCTGGCGGGCGAGGACCGACTTGCCGCTCTCGGGGTCGATGACGTCGCCCGCCGCGGCGCTGACCGCGTGCTGCCACTCGTGGCTGCCCTCGGCGCGCAGCGGCCCGCGGCCGTTCGAGTCGGTGTTGACGTAGACAACGGTCTTCGCCTTGAGTTCGGCGGCATGCGCCTCGGCCCATTCGGTGGAGCCGATCAGGCCGGGCTCCTCGGCATCCCAGCTGGTGTAGACGATCGTCCGCGCCGGCCGCCAGCCGGTCTTGGCGAGCGCGCCGATCGCCTTCGCTTCCGACAACAGCGCGGTGTGACCCGACAGCGGGTCGGACGCGCCGAACACCCAGCCGTCGCGGTGGTTGCCGCGGATGACCCACTCGTCGGGCGCGCTTCGTCCGCGCAGCGTCGCGACGACGTCGTAGATCGGCTTGAGCGACCAGTCCGACTTGACCGCGAGGTGGACCTTGACCGTGTCGGTGCCGCCGATGTGGTAGGCGAGCGGCAGCCCGCCGTGCCACGCCGCCGGCGCGAACGGCCCGTCCAGCGCGGCGAGCAGCTTCGCCGCGTCGCCGTACGACATCGGCAGGACGGGGATCTTGAGGATCGTCGCCGCCGTCTCGCGGGTCAGCCGCTGGGCGTCCTTCGTCGCGCCGACGCCCGGCGTCAGCGGATCGCCGGGATAGGTCGTCATGTCGACGACCGACCCGCGCTGGACGCCGAACGCCGGTCGCGACCCGCCGCGCGGATAGACGTCGGAGCTGTTGTACCCGTCCTGCGCCGGGTCGGAATAGATGATGCACCCGGCGGCGCCGTGCTCCTGCGCGAGCTTCGGCTTCAACCCGCGCCAGCCGGCCCCGTAGCGGACGAGGACGATCTTGCCGCGCACGTCGATCCCGCGCCGGGCGAGGTCGAGATAGTCGTCGGGCATCCCGAAGTTGACGTAGACCAGCGGTGCCGTCACGTCGCCGTCGCCCTGGAAGGCGACGTAGGGCGGCAGGGCATCCCTGAGGTTCTGGCTGGTCGCGTCGCCGTCGACCGGCGGCTCCTGCCCGCCCAGCGTCAGCCGCTGCGGCGCGACCATCTCGACCGTCGTGCTGAGCGGCGTCGGGTAGAGGACGTCGAACGTCTCGATGTGCGCGTCCCAGCCCCATTCCTTGAACAGCGCGAGGGTGTGCTCGGCGTTGGCCTTGTCGTGGACGCTGCCGACGTGGTTCGGCTGCGACGAATAGTCCTTCAGCCACGCCATCTGGTCGGCGGCGCTGATGCCGGCGTCGAACTTCGCCTCGACCGCCGCCGCGGTCATCGGCGCGGCAGATGCGGTCGTGGCGACGGCGAGGCCGGCCGCGAGCGTGACAAGGCTGGCGC
>CAXTQJ010000265.1:0-1326 GCA_964246245.1 uncultured Sphingomonadaceae bacterium | reverse complement strand
TCCCCGCGAGCGGGGAGGATCGCGGCGCGGCGACGCGATGCCGCGCGATGCCTCCCCATCGTTCCGACGCCTCCCTCATCCATGCCGCATGAACATCGCGTTCATCCCCGCGAAAGCCGAGGCCCGATCCGAGGTATGCCGGCGGGTCCCGCATCCGCGGGGATGACGAACAGAGGACACAGCGCGCTGTTCAGCCCCGTCCCCGCTACCGTCGCGCTCGCCGTCCGCCGGCCGTGGACCGTCGTCGCGCTCGCCCTCGCGGTCGTCGCCGCCGCCGGGTGGTTCGCCGCGACGCACTTCGCGATGTCGACCGACACCGCGCGGCTGATCGCGACGAGCGTCGACTGGCGCCGCGACGAGATCGCGCTCGACACCGGGTTTCCCGCCAACCGCGACCTGATCGCCGTCGTCGTCGACGGCGCGACCCCGGAGGCGGCCGAGATCGCCGCGGCGACGCTTACCGACCGCCTTGCGCGCGACCATGCCCATTTTCGCGGCGTCCGCCGGCCCGACGCGACCCCGTTCCTGCGGCGGAACGGCCTGCTCCTCGGCTCGACCGACGATGTTCGGGCGACGACGGCGAACCTGATCGCGGCGCAGCCGTTCCTCGGGCCGCTCGCCGCCGATCCGTCCCTGCGCGGCGTGATGACCAGCCTGTCGACCGTGCTGACCGGGGTCGCGAACGGCAGCGCGAAGCTCGCCGACGTCGACCGGCCGATCGCCGCGCTGGGGCTCGCGCTGACCGCCGTCGCCGAGGGGCGTCCGGCGACCTTCTCGTGGATCGACCTGTTCGACGCCGGCCCCGGCGGCCGCACCGCCGCGAACGAGCCCGGCACCGATGCGGGCAAGCTCACGCCGCCGCGCCGCCGCATCGTCGTCGTCCAGCCGGTGCTCGACTATACCGACCTGATGCCCGGCAAGGCGGCGGGCGACGCCATCCACGCCGCCGCGCGCGGCCTCGACGCGCGCGTCCGCCTGACCGGTGCGGTGCCGCTGGCCGACGAGGAATTCTCCAGCCTCGAGGATCACTGGTGGCTCGTCGCCGGGGTCATGCTCGCGTCGATGCTCGGCGTGCTGACGATCGCGGTCCGGTCGACGCGAATGGTGTTCGCGATCACGCTGGTGACGCTCGCCGGGCTGGTCGCGACGACGGCGCTGGGGCTGGCGCTGGTCGGGCGGTTCAACCTGATCTCGGTCGCGTTCATCCCGCTGTTCGTCGGACTCGGCGTCGACTTCGGCATCCAGCTGAGCGTCCGCTTCCGCGCCGAGGGAGCGGCGGGCGATGCCACGGGCAGCGCCGGGGACGGCGCGGGGTCGGCCGCGGCG
>CAXTQJ010000264.1:0-3308 GCA_964246245.1 uncultured Sphingomonadaceae bacterium | reverse complement strand
CAGCGCCGGAAAGGTGCGGATCGTCGTGTTATAGTCCTGCACCGCGGTGTTGTAGTCCTGGCGCGCGATGGTGATCCGGTTCTCGGTCCCCTCGAGTTGCGACTGGAGCGCTATGAAATTGGTGTTCGACTTGAGGTCGGGGTACGCCTCCTGGAGCGGGCGGAGCTGGCCGAGCGCGACCGAGACGTGGTTCTGCGCCTGCTCGTACGCGGCGACCTTGCCGGGGTCCTTGAGGTCGTCGTCCGACAGGTGGATCGCCGATGCCGACGCGCGTGCCTGGGTCACGCCGACCAGCACGTCCTTCTCCTGCTTGGCATAGCCCTGGACGGTCGCGACGAGGTTGGGGATGAGGTCGGCGCGGCGCTGGTACTGATTTTCGACTTGCGCCCATGCGGCCTTCGCCGCTTCCTCCTTGGTCGGGATCGTATTGACCCCGCACCCGGCCGTGGTGACGACGAGCGCGAGCGGGAGTGCGAAGCGGGCGGCGCGGACGACAGACGGCATCGGAAGCTCCTCGTGGGCGGGATCGCGCGGCGGTATCGCATTCGCCGCCGTGCCGCTATAAGATAAGCTGTATTGGCGCGGTACAACAGGGGGTCAGCCATGCTGCGGGAGTTTCGGGCCTTCATCGCGCGAGGCAACGTCCTCGACCTCGCCGTCGCGGTCATCATCGGCGCGGCGTTCGGCAAGATCGTCGCGTCGCTGACCGAGGATCTGATCATGCCGCTGATCGGCTACGTCACCGGCGGGGCGGACTTCTCGAGCCACTTCGTCCTGCTCGGGCCGGTCCCGGCGAACTACACCGGCAGCCCGACCGACTATGCCGCGCTGAAGAAGGCCGGCGCGGCGCTGTTCGGCTGGGGCCAGTTCCTGACGGTGGTGCTCAATTTCCTGATCGTCGCGTTCGCCATCTTCCTGCTCGTCCGCGCGGCTAACAAATATCTGGCCAGGACGATGGCGGCGATGAAGGCCGAGGTCGCGGTGCCGCCCGATGTGGTCGTGCTCAACGAGATCCTGGCCGAGCTTAAGGCGCGGTCGCTCAATCCGCAGCCGCTGCCGCCGGTCGCCTAAGCCGGATAGGCCCTGACCGTCGTCGGCACCAACGTCACTGCCTCCCCCGCCGTCGCCGCCACGTCGAGCGGGGCGGTGACGTCGACCGCGCGGCCGTCGGCGAGGACACACTCGACGCTCGCCCGCGCGGCGGTGTGGGCGACGCGGCGGACGGTCGCGGCGAGGCCCGGCACTCCCGCGGGCGCGATGCCGAACTCGTGCGGGCGGACGAAGGCGACGCCGCGGCCGTCGGCGGCGGGGGGCGCGGCGTTGGGCAGGCGCACCCCGGCGACATCGACCTCGCCTCCCGCCAGCCGGCAATCGAACCGCGTCGCGTTGCCGATGAAGTCGGCGACGAACGCGGTCGCCGGGCGGTTATAGACGGCGTCGGGGGTGTCGACCTGCTCGATCCGGCCGTCGCTCATCACCGCGACGCGGTCGGCAAGGTCGAGCGCCTCGTCCTGGTCGTGGGTGACGAAGATCGACGTCAGGCCCATCGCCTCGTGGACCCCGCGCAGCCAGCGGCGGAGGTCGTTCCGCACCTTGGCGTCGAGCGCGCCGAACGGCTCGTCGAGGAGGAGGACCTGCGGATCGACGGCGAGGGCGCGGGCGAGCGCGACGCGCTGGCGCTGCCCGCCCGACAGCTGCGCCGGGAAGCGGCCGCCGAGACCGGGAAGCTGGACGAGGGCGAGGAGTTCGTCGACGCGGGCGCGGATCGCGGCGGCGCTCGGACGATCGCGCCGCGGCTTGACCGTGAGGCCGAAAGCGATGTTGTCGGCGACGCGCATGTGGCGGAACAACGCGTAGTTCTGGAAGACGAAGCCGACGCGACGGTCGCGCGCCGCCGTCGCGCCGACGTCGCGGCCGTCGAAGGCGACGGTGCCGGCGTCGGGAAAGTCGAGCCCGCCGATGATGCGGAGCAGCGTCGTCTTGCCCGATCCGCTCGGCCCCAACAGCGCGACGAACTCGCCCGGCCGCACGTCGAGGCTCACCCCGTCGAGCGCAGTGTGGTCGCGGAAACGCTTCACGAGGTTTGCCACCGAAACCGTCAATGCCCGCCCCCCGCGATGGCGCCGCCGAAGCGCCATTCGAGCACCGACTTCGCCACCAGCGTCACCAGCGCGAGGCCGGCGAGGAGCGAGGCGACGGCGAAGGCGGCGACATAATTATATTCGTTGTAGAGGATCTCGATGTGGAGTGGCAGGGTATTGGTCAGCCCGCGGATATGCCCGCTGACCACCGACACCGCGCCGAATTCGCCCATCGCGCGGGCGTTGCACAGAAGAACGCCGTAGAGCAGCCCCCAACGGATGTTGGGCAGCGTTACGCGGGCGAAGGTCTGCCACCCGGTCGCGCCGAGCGACCGTGCCGCCTCCTCGTCGCTGCGCCCCTGTTCGAGCATCAGCGGGATCAGCTCGCGCGCGACGAAGGGGAAGGTGACGAACACCGTCGCCAGCACGATGCCGGGGACGGCGAAGACGATGCGGATGTCGTGCGCGCGCAGCCACGGCCCGGCCCAGCCCTGGAGGCCGAACAGCAGGACGTAGATCAATCCGCTGACCACCGGCGACACCGAGAGCGGCAGGTCGATCAGGCTGATGAGGAGCGCCTTGCCGGAAAAGTCGAACTTGGTCACCGCCCACGACGCGGCGAGGCCGAAGACGATGTTCAAGGGCACCGCGATCGCTGCGACGGTCAGCGTCAGGCGCATCGCCTTGACCGCGTCGGGCTCGACGACCGCATTGCGGTAGACGGCGACGCCCTTGGCCAGGGCCCCGGCGAAGACCTGCGCCAGCGGCAGCGCGAGGTTGATGCCGAGGAAGCCGAGCGCGGCGGCGATCAGCAGCCAGCGCAGCCACGTTGGTTCGGCGGTCGTCTTCACGACGCAGTCATCTTCCGGCGTCGACGGGTCATGCCGCCTCCCGGCGGCGGGCCCACGCCTGGAACAGATTGATCGCCACCAGGATCGCGAACGACGCGGTGAGCATCGTCGCCGCGATCGCCGTCGCGCCAGCGTAGTTGTACTGCTCGAGCTGCTGGACGATCAGCAGCGGCGCGATCTCCGAGCGGAACGGCAGGTTGCCGGCGATGAAGATGACGCTGCCGTACTCGCCGACGCCGCGCGCGAAGGCGAGCGCGAAGCCGGTGACCAACGCCGGGGCGACGGCGGGGAAGATGACGCGGGCGAAGGTCGTCGACCGCCCCGCGCCGAGGCTGGCGGCGGCCTCCTCGACGTCGTGGCCGAGGTCGGCGAGGAC
>CAXTQJ010000263.1:816-3314 GCA_964246245.1 uncultured Sphingomonadaceae bacterium | reverse complement strand
AGTTAGGGCGCTGGTAAGCGCGTCGGGGCGGATGTTGGTGGCGCCGAGCTTCTTCGCGATCGCCGTGCCCGTTGACGGCCTCGCCGCGTTCACCCGCGACGTCCCCGCCGGCGCGACGCTGCGGACGGTGCCGTCGCTGCGCGGTCCGGTGACGGCGGTCAACGGCGTCCCCGTCGCGCGGATCAAGGCCCCCGAGGACGCGTGGATCCTCCGCGGCGACCGCGGGCTGAGCTATGCTGCGGCATTCCCGGAGCACAACCGCCTGACCGCCGGCCAGTGGTGGCCGGCCGATTACGCCGGGCCGCCGCTCGTGTCGATCGACCAGGACGCGGCGACCGCGCTCGGGCTCAGGATCGGCGACACGCTGACCATCGGCGTCCTCGGCGTCGACATCACCGCGCGGATCGCGAGCTTCCGCAAGATCGACTGGCGGTCGTTCGGCTTCAACTTCGCGATCCTCTTCGCGCCGGGGACGCTCGAGGGTGCCCCGCACAGCTGGATGGCGACGGTCGCCCTTCGCCCCGATCAGGAGCGCGCCTTCGCCGCGGCGGTCGCCCGCGACCTGCCGACCGCGTCGCTCGTCCGGGTCAAGGACGTCATCGGCCAGGTCGCGGCGCTGTTCGGCCAGCTGGCGACGGCGGTGCGCGCGGCGGCGAGCGTCACCGTCGCCGCCGGCATCGCGGTCCTCGTCGGTGCGCTCGCCGCGAGCCGGCGCGCGCGGACCTACGACGCCGTGTTGCTGAAGGTCCTTGGCGCGACGCGCGGACAGGTCGCCGTCGCCACGCTCGTGGAATACGGCGCGCTGGCGCTCGTCGTCGCGGCGCTGGCACTGGCGCTGGGCAGCGCGGCGGGATGGTACGTCGTGACGCGGACGCTCCAGCTCGACTGGCTCCCCGACTGGGGGCCGGTCGTGGCGACGGTCGCCGCCGGCGGAGCGGTGACGGTGCTCCTCGGGCTGGCGGGATCGTGGGCGGCGCTGTCGGCGCGGCCGAACGCGGTGCTGCGGACGCTGTGATCGCCGTCGCCGCCCGATCCTCCCCGCAAGCGGGGAGGATCGACGGCTTGAATCCATCCGCCGAAACGCCGATATTGCGAAGGCGTCGGCGGCCTGTCGCCGGCTCGATGGAGACCCACATGGCCAACCAGTTCGATCGCCGCGCCGCCTTCGGAGCGCCGGTCGCCGCGACGGCGACGTTCGACGCCGGCCTGCGCAGCTACATGCTGTCCGTTTACAATTACATGGCGTCGGGTGTGCTCCTCACCGGCGTCGTCGCGCTGCTGTTCTACCGGTCGGGGCTGGTCGCGTCGCTGTTCAACGAGGTCGGCCGTCCGTCGCTGCTGGGCTGGGTCGCGATGCTCGCGCCCCTGGGCATTGTCATAACGATGAGCTTCGCGGTCAACCGCCTGTCGGAGTTCAGCCTCAAGGCGCTGTTCTGGGGCTATGCCGCGATCATGGGCGTGTCGCTGTCGACGATCTTCCTGCGCTACTCGGGCACGTCGATCGCCTCGACCTTCTTCGCCACCTCGGCGTCGTTCGCCGCGCTCAGCCTCTACGGCTACACGACCAAGCGCGACCTGTCGGGCATCGGCCGCTTCCTGATCATGGGCGTCGTCGGGCTGCTCGTCGCGATGCTGCTCAACATGATCTGGCCGTCGAACGGCGGGTCGCTGCTGATCTCGATCGTCGGCGTGTTCCTGTTCGCCGCGCTGACCGCTTACGACACGCAGAAGATCAAGGCGATGTACGATTACGTCGGCGGCACCGAGTTCGCCGGCAAGTCGGTCGTGATGGGCGCGCTGACGCTGTACCTCGACTTCATCAACCTGTTCCTGTTCCTGCTCCGCTTCATGGGCGGCAATCGCAACTAGGGCATTCGGACGACACGTCAGAGGCCCCGCCGGCGACGGCGGGGCCTTTTCGTTGGGAGGATCGCCTACGCCACCGCCGCCTCGACCCAGTCGAGCCGGTCCTGGCCGAACCACAGGTCGCCGCCGACGAAGAACGTCGGCGCGCCGAACACGCCGCGCGCGACCGCCGCGTCGGTCGCCGCGCGCAGGCGGTCCTTGACCGCGTCGCTCCCGGCCAGTGCGAGCGTCTCCGCCGCATCGAAGCCGGCGTGGGTCAGCACCGTGGTCACCTCGGCCGGGTCGCCGAGGTTGCGCGGGAAGTGCCACATCGCGTCGAAGACGAAGTCGACGAAGCGCAGGTAGCGCGGATCGTCGGCCAGCGCCGTCGCCAGCCGCATCAGCGTGATCGTGTTGACCGGGAACCACGGGTTCGCCGCCAGCGGCACCCCGTCGCGCGCAGCGAAACGCGCGAGGTCGAGATCGAGCCAGCGGCCCTTCGCCGGGACGGTCATCGGCGCCGCGTTGCCGGTCGCCTTGAACACGCCGCCGAGCAGGATCGGCACATGGACCACCGTCGCCCCGGTCCGCGCCGCAACGCCCTTGAGGCGGCAGTGGGCGAGGTAGCTCGCCGGCGAGCCGAAGTCGTAGAG
>CAXTQJ010000263.1:0-806 GCA_964246245.1 uncultured Sphingomonadaceae bacterium | reverse complement strand
CGGCATCCTCGACCCCGACCACATCGCCGACGCCTACTGGTTCCTCCACGCCCACGGCCGCAGGTCGAGTTCGTGGGTCCATGCGTCGCGCGGCTGGGCGTGGAGGAACCAGTAGGCGTCGGCGATGTGGTCGGGGTCGAGGATGCCGGCACCGGCCCTGGCGGCGTAGCGCTCAGGGAAATTGTCGCGGATGAAAGCCGTGTCGATCGCCCCGTCGACGACGACGTGGCCGACGTGGATGCCCGCGGGTCCGAGCTCGCGCGCCATCGACTGCGCCAGCGCGCGCAGCGCGTGCTTCGCTCCGGCGAAGGCGGCGAAGCCCGCCCCGCCCCGGACGCTCGCCGTCGCGCCGGTGAACAGGATCGTGCCCGCCCCGCGCGGAACCATGACCCGCGCCGCCTCGCGCCCGGTGAGGAAGCCGCCGAGCGCTGCCAGCTCCCAGATCTTGCGGTACTTGCGCGCGGTCTCGTCGCGGATCGGCGACGGCACGTTCGCGCCGACGTTGAACACCGCAACTTCGAGCGGCCCGACCTCGGCCTCGATCCGGTCGACCAGCGTGACCATCGCATCCTCGTCGCGCGCGTCGACGGCTAACGCCACCGCGCGACCGCCGTCGGCCTCGATCGCGGCGACGAGCGGTTCAAGCGCGCTCGCCGTGCGGCGGACGACGACCGCGGTCAGTCCCGCGCGCGCGAACCGCCGCGCGATCGCGCCGCCGGTCGCATCGCCGGCGCCGACGACTAGCGCCACTCCGGCGCGAACCGGGTTCACGCCGTTCGCTCCGGCACGCCGGGCAGCGGCATGAT
>CAXTQJ010000262.1:338-3355 GCA_964246245.1 uncultured Sphingomonadaceae bacterium | reverse complement strand
ATCGATCGTATTTACGAATGCGCCTTCGTTCCGGAGTCGTGGCCGGGCGTCCTCGACGACATTGCCACTATGGCTGCAGCGCGCGGCGGCGCGCTGCTGACCGCCAGTACGGAGATCCTCGGCTGGACTGCATCACCCGGCATGGCGGCGGTGTGGGAGGCGCTGCAGCGGCACGGCCTGCTGGTGTGCGGCGATCGTTTCCGCCGGCTGGTCGAGCTGCAGCACGGCGGCTTCCTAACCGATCAGGCCGGCTACCGCGACGAGGCCGAGATGGGCGAAGACCCGCTGTACCGCGACGTGCTGTGGCCGCTCGGTCTCGGCTGGGCGGTCGCCACCGCTATCCCGCTGCCGACTATACACAATATGTACATCACCTTCGAACCCGAAACATAAAAAAACCCAGTTGGCGCCGAGGTCGTCGATCGACTCGACGTGCTGCGTCCTCATCTTGCACGAAGTGCCTTGATCGCGACGCGGCTGCGGCTCGAGCGCGCGAGGGCGATCGGCGACACCCTTGCCGCCCTTGGCATTCCCGCCCTGATCTTCGATGCGACCGCACAGGTCCTGGCGGTAAACGCGCTGATCGAAGACCAGGCCGGTCCGATCCGCTGGGAAGCACGCGATCGCTTCGCTCTGGTCGATCCGGCCGCCGACGTCATCCTCCGACGTGCCATCGTCGCGCTCCGTGCCCGGGATGCCGACACGACGGTGTGCTCCTTCGCAGTCAAGTCGCGGAACGGCGAGGCCGCGGCGGTGGCTCACGTCGTCCCCGTGCGTGCTCTCGCCCGCGACATCCTCGTCAGCGGCGTCGGCGTGCTCGTCCTCACGCCGGTCGCACCTGCATCCGCGCCGCCGGTCGAACTGGTGCAATCCCTGTTTGACCTAACCCCGGCCGAGGCGCGCGTGGCGCGACAGCTGAGCGCAGGGAAATCAATTGCCCGCATCGCGGCCGATGCCAAGCTGTCGACGACGACCATCCGCAACCAGCTTCGCGCGGTATTGACCAAGACCGACTGCCGCCGTCAGGCCGAGATCGTTGCTCTGCTCGGCGGTCTTTCCGCTAGATAGGAGAGCGGATGTAACGTCCAAGCGCCGAACTCAACCGTCCCATGCTAGGCTGGCTTATGGAATGCCGATCGCGAGGCGGTACCCCACAAGCAGTCATTAAACGCCCTTCAAGCGCTTCCTGATATCGGACATTTGTTCAGCTCACCTAGGAGCAAGGCGCTTAGGCGATTTCTGCCTACGTGTTGCCCTCGCAAAAAGCTCAGCTAGAGCTGACTGCAGGCGCCGGCCCTTGCAAGGAGGAAGGCGGCTTCACGTTGATTGCGGGTCAGGCCGGCCGCCGCCTCGAACTCAGCCTGTGCTTCGTCGAGCCGGCCGAGGCGGAACAGGCAATCGCCGCGCGCCGCCGGCAGCGGCGCGTAGTGGCGGAGGAGGTCGATGTCGGCGATCGCATCGAGCTGCTGCAGGCCGACCGCCGGTCCCTGGGCCATGCCGTAGGCGATGGCGCGGTTCAGCTCGACGACGGGACCCGGCACGATGCGACCGAGGCGGTCGTACAGCACGGCTATGGCCGTCCAGTCCGTGTCGTCGGCCCGCGGTGCCCTCGCGTGGCACGCCGCGAGTGCTGCCTGCAGCCGGTAGGGTGCGTCGCGGCCGTCGGCGAGCGCCTCGGACCGTTCTAGGGTCGCGAGGCCGCGAGCGACGAGCAGCCGGTCCCAGCGCGATCGGTCCTGCTTGAGCAGCGACACGGCGGCGCCGTCGGGCCCGACCCGGGCCGGCAGCCGCGATGCCTGGAGCTCCATCAGCGCCAGCAGTCCCGCGGTCTCGGCCTCGCCGGGCATCAGCCCGACGAGGATGCGGCCGAGCCGCTGCGCCTCGGCGCACAAGTCGGCGCGAATCAGCGCCTCGCCGGCGGTGGCCGCATAGCCTTCGTTGAACACGAGGTAGACGACCTCGAGCACTGCAGCGAGCCGCGCCGCCCGGTCGGCGCCGCGCGGCACCTCGAACGCCAATCGCGCCTGCGCAATCGTCTTCTTGGCGCGCACGATGCGCTGCGCGATCGCCGGCTCGCGGGCGAGGAAGGCGCGCGCGATCTCGTCAGTCGTCAGCCCGGCGACGATGCGCAAGGTCAACGCTACGCGCGCCTCGACCGGGAGAATCGGATGGCAGGCGGTGAAGATCAGTCCGAGCAGCTCGTCGCCGAGATCGTCGTCGATCGCCGCATTTGCTCGATCCTCGTCATCAGTCCTATCGTCTGCATCGCAGCCGATCGCCGCATGCTTGCGGTCGCGCATGCGGCGATGCCGGATGCCGTCGAGCGCGCGACGCTTGGCCACCGTCATTAGCCACGCACCGGGCCTGTCGGGAATACCGCGGGCGGGCCAATCGGCGAGCGCAACGATCAGCGCATCCTGGGCAAGTTCCTCGGCAAGATCGAGGTCGCGCACGACGCGGGCGAGGCCGGCGATCAGCCGCGCCCGCTCGATGCGGAAGGTCGCCTCGATCGCGCGGTGCGTCGCCTCGGCCGTCACCGCCTCGTCCTAGCCGTGGATCGTCTCGGAGGCCAGCAACCTCCTGGACGACTGCGGCGAGACAAGGATTAGGCGACCCCGAGGCGGCCGCTTGAGGCCCGCGCGGGCGACGAGGATGCCGGCGGCGTTCAGCTCCTCAGTGAAGGCGTCCATCGCCCCGAACGCCTCGAGCATCTCCGGCGTCGGAGCGAGGCCCTGCTCGCTCGCCTCGGTCGCCTTCATCAACACCATGACCCGCATCGTCCGTCTCCTGTGAAAATGCGCCGGCCCCTAGCGACCGGACATCGAGACGACGAGCAACCGGACCCGAGATCGACACGTCGCGAAGATAATTTCTACGCGGCGGCGAACGCCCGCCGCAACGCGGCCAGTCGGGCGTCGGCGAAGCTCCGGACCAGTGCGGTCGTCGGCGCGACGCCGTCGAAGCCGTGGAATGCGCCGGGTACGACCAGCAGCTCGGTTGCGATGCCGGCATCGATA
>CAXTQJ010000262.1:0-328 GCA_964246245.1 uncultured Sphingomonadaceae bacterium | reverse complement strand
GCTCGCCGTCACGCGGGTTGGCCAGCTCGTCGGGGGTGACGAAGTCGGCGAGGTCGGCGACCTCGTAGAACGGGCGCAGCTCGATCTCGCTCTTGCCGGGCATGGCCGGGGCCCGGCTGGCCCAAGCCACCGCCTCGTCCATGTCCCTGACCTCCCAGATTGAGAAGCCCGCGACCAGCTCGCGTGCCTCGGCGAAGGGGCCGTCGATCACCGACCGACGGGCACCGTCGATCGCGATCCGCTTGCCGCCGGCGCTCGGCTTGAGGCCCGCGCCGGCGACGAGGATGCCGGCGGCGTTCAGCTCCTCAGTGAAGGCGTCCATCGCCCC
>CAXTQJ010000261.1:2598-3364 GCA_964246245.1 uncultured Sphingomonadaceae bacterium | reverse complement strand
GCCTACCGCCGTGCCACCCGCTCCGCCCCCGCCGCCGGCCCGGATTTCCTCGCGACTGCCTCAACCTTCGGCTTGACCCCGAGCGCGATCAGCAGCGACGACGACACGAAGATCGACGAGTACGTCCCAACGACGATACCGAGCAGCATCGCCGCGGTGAAGCCGAAGATCACGCTCGGCCCGAGCACCAGCATGCACGTCAGCGCGAGGATCATCGCGAGGCTGGTCATCACGGTGCGCGGCAGCGTCTCGTTGACGCTGAGGTCGATGATCGGGCCGATATCCATCTGGCGGTATTTGCGCAGGTTCTCGCGGATGCGGTCGTCGATGACGACCTTGTCGTTCAGGCTGTAGCCGATGATCGTCAGGATCGCCGCGATGACGTTAAGATCGAACTCGAGCTGGGTCAGCGCGAAGAAGCCGAGCGTCACCGTCACGTCGTGGACCAGCGCGACGACGGTCGACACGCCGAAGTGCCATTCGAAGCGGAACCACGTGAACAGCGCGACTGCCGCCATCGACAGCAGCACGGCGAGCGCGCCCTTGCGGATCAGCTCCTGGCTGACCTTGCCGCTGACCGATTCGGTCCGGCGGAAGCTGACGTTGCCGTACTTCGCCTTGAGGTCGGCCTGGACGCGGGCGACGACGCGCTGGACGGCCGCCTGGTCGCCCGGCGGCAGCGGCAGGCGGATCAGGATATTCTTCGGCCCGCCGAATTCCTGCAACGCGACGTCGCCGACGTCGAGCGATCGCACCTCGCCGCGCA
>CAXTQJ010000261.1:1476-2588 GCA_964246245.1 uncultured Sphingomonadaceae bacterium | reverse complement strand
AACCTACCGACGGCCGCCCGGCGCCTACGATCGTTGCCATGCCACCCACCGTCTCGGTCGCCGCGCCGACGTCCCAGATTCGCGCGGACGCCGTCGTCGTGGGCGTGCACGTCACCGCCGACGGCCCGGCCCCCCCCGCCCGCCCCGCGGGCCCGGCCGGCGCTGCGCGCCCCCCCCCCGCGAGGGGGGAGGACCGAAGTGGCGAACGCGGGCAGCGACGCGGCGACGGCGGCGGGATCGGCGAGGATATCGGTGGCGGGGATGTGGACGACCTGAACCCCGCGTGCTGCCAACCACGCGTCGCGCGCCTCGTCCCGTGCTGGGGTGTTGCCAGCAGTATGTGCCCAGCCGTTGACCTCGACCGCCAACTTCGCGGCGGCGCAGTAGAAGTCGAGGACGAAGTCGCCGATTGCATGCTGGCGGCGAAATTTGACCGCGCCGCCGCGGAGTTCACGCCAGAGCAGCACCTCGGGTAAGGACATCTCACGACGAAGCTTGCGCGCGGCATCGGTCCACCGGCGAACGGTCGTCACGCGATCCTCCCCGCTAGCGGGGAGGATCGAGACGCCGCCCGGGCGTCTCATACCGCCAGCACCTTCGGTCGCGCCGTCGTCAGCCAGCGGCTGACCATCAGCCGTACGACCGTCACCGCGGTGAACACGCTCGTCGCGATGCCGATCGACAGGACGACGGCGAAGCCCTTGATCGGGCCCGAGCCGAACAGGAACATGATGATCGCGACGATGATGTTGAGGCTGTTGGCGTCCCAGATGGTGCGGGTCGCATCGCGGAAGCCGACCTCGACCGACGCGATCACGCCGCGTCCCTTGCGCGCCTCCTCGCGGATGCGCTCGTTGATCAGGACGTTGGCGTCGACCGCCGCGCCGATGGTCAGGACCAGCCCGGCGATGCCCGGCAGGGTCAGCGTCGCGCCGAGGATGCTCATCACCCCGATGATGAGGAACATGTTGAGCACCAGCGCGATCACCGAATAGACGCCGAAGCGGCCGTAGGTGACGATCATCAGCACCGCCACCGCGAGCACCGCCGCGCCCGCGGCGAGGCTGCCCGCGCGGATCGAATCCGCCCCGAGGTCGGGGCCGACGGTGCGC
>CAXTQJ010000261.1:0-1466 GCA_964246245.1 uncultured Sphingomonadaceae bacterium | reverse complement strand
ACGACCTTCAGCTCGACCGGGAGCTTGCCCGAGCGGAGCAGGATCGCGAGGCTGTTCGCCGTCTCGGTGGTGTACGAGCCGCTGATGATCCCCGACCCGCCGAGGATCGGCTCGTTGATCCGCGGGTCGCTGATCACCTTGTTGTCGAGGATGATCGCGAACGGCTTGCCGACATTCTCCTGCGTCGCCTTGGCGAAGCGCCGGCCGCCGGTCGCGTCGAAGCGGAAGGTGACCGCGGGGGCGCCGTTCTGGTCCTGCCCGACCTGGCTGTCGACGAGCTGGTCGCCGGTGATCATCGCGCGGCGCTTGACCGCGACCGCGCCGGGGCGGTCGCTGTAGGCCAAAATCTGGTCGCCCGGCGGGGCGGTGCCGGCGGCGACGCTCGCCGGGTCGGCGTCGGTATCGACCATCTTGAATTCGAGCTTGGCGGTCTTGCCGATCAGCGCCTTCAACGCGGTCGGGTCCTGCAGGCCGGGAACCTGGACGACGATGCGGTTGTCGCCCTGGCGGACGATCGTCGGCTCGCGGGTGCCGAGTTCGTCGATGCGGCGGCGGATGACCTCGACCGCCTGCTCCATCGCGCTGTTGGTCGCCGCGGTGATGCCGGCGTCGGTCGGAGTCAGCGTGACGCGGTTGCCGTCGACCACGGCGACGTCGACGTCGCGCTGCCCGGTGAGGTTGCCGACCGGGCGGGTGACCTTGCGCAGCGTCTCGACGGCGCGGTCGAGCTGGGTCGGGTCGGTCACGGTCAGCGCAACGGCGTTGCCCGACAGGCCGAGATCGCGGAACTTGACCCCGCCGCCGTCGGCGTCGGCCAGCTCGGTCCGCGCGATCTCGGTCAGGGTGTCGAGCTTCTGCCGGCGGATGTCGGCGGTGGCCGCTTCGAGGAGGATATAGCTGCCGCCGCGCAGGTCGAGGCCCAGGTTGAGGGTCGAATGCGGCACCGCCGACGGCAGCGTTCTGAGCGTCGTCTCGGGAATGAAGTTGGGCAGCGCGAAGACCACGCCGAGGGCCAGCGTGACGAGGATCGACCAGACCTTCCAGCGCGGGAAGCCGAGCATGGGTCCTCAGTTCTTCGTGTCGTTGGCCGCCGGCGGCAGCGTCTTGGTGCGGACTTCGGCAAGCGTGCCCTTGACGACGCGCAGCCGGACGCTGGCCGCGACCTCGACCTCGAGCTCGGCGTCGGCGACCTTGGTCACGCGTCCGATCAGCCCGCCGCCGGTGACGACCTCGTCGCCGCGCTTGACCGCGTCGAGCATCGCGCGGTGGGCCTTGGCCCGCGTCTGCTGCGGGCGGATCATCAGGAAGTAGAAGATGACGAAGATCGCGACGATCGGCACGAACTGGATGAAGCCGGCGTACGCGCCGCCGGCGGAGGCCGTTGCCGCCTGGGCATAGGCCGGGGATGAAAACATGAAAGGTTCCGTGTGTGGGTGTGGGGCGGCTCTATAGCCCAACGGGGGTGG
>CAXTQJ010000260.1:0-3368 GCA_964246245.1 uncultured Sphingomonadaceae bacterium | reverse complement strand
CGAGCGTGCGACAGGTCGATGTCGGGGGCCATCGGCCCGTCGGTGCGGACGCCATTGCGGCCGATGCCGAACATCTTGAGCGGGTGGCGGATCGCGTCGCTCGCCGCGGTGCCTTCGAAGCCGCAGTGGACCATGCAGTTCGAGCACTTGGCGTACTTGCCGACGCCGTACTGGTCCCAGTCGGTCCCCTCCATCAGCTCGGCGAAGGTCGGCACATAGCCCTCGCCGACGAGGTAGCACGGCTTCTGCCAGCCGAAGACGGTGCGCAGCGGCATCGACCACGGGGTGCACTCGTAGCTCTGGTTGCCGGCGAGGAAATCGAGAAACAGCGGCGAGTTGGTGAACGCCCAGTCCTTGCCGCCGTTGCCGCGGCGGAAGACGTCGCGGAAAAAGGTCTTGGTGCGCTCGCGGTTGAGGAAATGCTCCTGGTCGGCGGCGCGCTCGTAGGCATAGCCGGGCGACAGGGTGATCTCGACGTCGCGCTTCTTCATCTCGTCGAAGAACCCGGCCAAGCGACCGGCGTCGGCCCCGTCGAACACGGTGCAGTTGACCTGGACGCGGAAGCCCTTCGCCTTGGCCAGCTCGATCGCCTCGATCGCGACGGCGTAGGTTCCGTCCTGATCGACGGCGTGGTCGTGCATCCCCTGGTCGCCGTCGAGGTGGATCGACCAGGTGAACCACGGCGACGGCCGGTAGCTGTCGATCTTCTTCTTGAGCAGCAGCGCGTTGGTGCAGAGGATGACGAACTTCTTCTTGGCGATGTAGCCCTCGACGATTCGCGGCATGTCGCGGTGGAGAAGCGGCTCGCCGCCGGCGATCGACACCGCCGGCGCGCCGCACTCGTCGATCGCGGCCATGCACTGGTCGTAGCTGAGCCGCTGGTTGAGGATCGCGTCGGGATAGTCGATCTTGCCGCAGCCGGGGCAGGCGAGATTGCAGCGGAGCAGCGGCTCGAGCATCAGGACAAGCGGATACTTGCCGCCCTTGATGTGCTGGGCGACCGTGTAGGTGCCGATGCGGAGCAGGGGGGCGAGGGGAAGCGACATCGGCGGTCCTTAGACGCTTAACGCCGCCGGCGCCAGTTCGCGGCGCGGGGCGACGCGTTCGAGACCGGGCGGCAAGCGGAACGACTGGTGCTCCTCGATCCCGGCCATCGTCGCCACCTCGACCGGGCCGAGGGCGCGGAGGGCGGCGACGACTCCCTGGACCAGCTCCTCGGGAGCCGACGCGCCTGCGGTCAGCCCGACCGTCGCCGCGCCGGCGACCCAGGCGGGATCGAGCGCCGAGCCGTCGGCGATCAGGTAGCTCGGCACGCCCATCTCGACCCCGATCTCACGCAGCCGATTCGAGTTCGAGCTGTTCCGCGCGCCGACGACGAGGAGCACGTCGACCTCGGCGCACAGATCGCGGACCGCGGTCTGGCGATTCTGCGTCGCGTAGCAGATGTCCGACACGTCGGGGCCGACGACGTCGGTGAAACGGGCATTCAGCGCCTCGATCACGCCGCGGGTGTCGTCGACCGACAGCGTCGTCTGGGTGACGTACGCGAGCGGCGTGTCGAGCGGCAGCGCGAGCGCGGCGACGTCCGCGGCGGTCGAGACGAGATGGACGGCGGCATCGATCTGGCCGATCGTCCCGTCGACCTCGGGGTGGCCGGCGTGGCCGATGAGGACGATCGTCCGCCCGCGCGCGGCGTAGCGCCGCCCCTGGATGTGGACCTTGGTCACCAGCGGACACGTCGCGTCGATCACCGGCAGGCGGCGGCGCTCGGCCTCGGCGACGATGTCCTTGGCGACGCCGTGGGCGCTGAACACGGTCAGCGCGGCGTCGGGCACTTCGTCGAGCTCCTCGACGAAGATCGCGCCCTTGGCCTTTAGCTGCTCGACGACATGCGCGTTGTGGACGATCTCGTGGCGCACGTAGACCGGCCGACCGTGGACCTGGAGGGCACGGTCGACGATCTCGACCGCGCGGACGACACCGGCGCAGAAGCCCCGGGGCTGGGCAAGAACCAATCGCATCCGCTACCCTTCGTCCATCAAACGGTCGGCTACTGAAAAGGGGTGCGGGCGGCAACCCCGCGAGGGGCCAGCGTGTCTTGATCGTGCCATAGTGTGGCTTTCGCGCCGCGGGGCGATGATGTTACGCGCGAACCGGTGTTCATCCCGCATTCGCCGGTACGCGTTCACGAAGCGCGACGACACGAAGGAGAGTGGCTTGTTCCAAACGATGACCGTCCTCGCCGCCGCCGTGGCGCTCGCCGCGCCGGCGGTGGCCGCGAACGACCCCGCTTCGGTCGTCGGCGACTTCAACAGCGTGCTGATCGCGGCGATGCAGGCGGGCAAGGGGACCTCGCTCGGCGCGCGGACGGCGAAGCTGTTGCCGCTGGTCAAGGCGACCCACGACCTGCCGGGCATGACCCGCCTCGTCGCCGGTCCCGCGTGGGCGACGACCAGTGCGGCCGACCAGAAGGCGTTGACCGAAGCCTTCAGCCGCCATTCGGCGCTGACCTACGCGACCAACTTCGCGAGCTTCGACGGCGAGAAGTTCGTCGTCGAGCCCAAGGTCGACATCCGCGGCAGCGACGCGCTGGTCCACGTCAAGCTCGTCGCGAAGGATGCGACGACGCCGCTCGGCTATCGCCTCCACCAGGCGGATGGCGGCTGGCGGATCATCGACGTCTTCGCCGACGGCGTCAGCCAGATCGCCGTCCAGCGCAGCGAGTTCGCGAGCACGGTCAAGGCCGGCGGCGCGGCGGCGCTGACGGCGAAGCTGAACGCGGCGGACGAGGCGAAGCTGAGGAGGTAGTGGCCAGCCTACGGCAGCACATTAACGCCGTGGATTATCGGCGTTACGGAAAGTGAGTTTGTCCCGGTAATCCGGCTAACCGCCGACGCTTCGCGATGCGGCTAAGCATAGCGCGGCCCGCGCTTCGCCGGGCCGAGCAGCGCGGGTTCGAACACCAGCGCGCAGACCAGCGTCCACGCGAGGCTGATCATCAGAATCTTGCCCATGCTCGCCGTGCCGGGATGGCGGCTGAGCCACAGGCTGCCGAACGCGGTGCCGGTCGCGAGCGCGCTGAACAGGACGGCGCGGGCGAGGCTCGAGGTGAGCAGGCTCGTCGCGCCGCTGCGCCACGCCATGACGAAGTAGATATGGAAGGCGACGCCGACGCCGAACAGCAGCGGAAAGGCGATGATGTTGGCGAAGTTGATCGGCTGGCCGATAACCACGCACGTCGCCAGCGTCAGGAACCCCGACAGGACGACCGGGGCGAGCGTGAAGGCGACCTCGCGGATGCTGCGCAGAACCGCAAACAACAACAGGGAGATCGCCGCGAGCCCGTAGACGCTCGCGCGGACGAAGGC
>CAXTQJ010000259.1:0-3411 GCA_964246245.1 uncultured Sphingomonadaceae bacterium | reverse complement strand
GCGCTGATCACCGGCGGCGACTCCGGCATGGGCCGCGCCGCCGCGATCGCCTACGCGCGCGAGGGGGCCGACGTCGCGATCAACTACCTGCCTGCCGAGGAGCCCGACGCGCGCGAGGTCGTCGACCTCATCCGCGCCGCCGGCCGCACCGCCGTCCCCATCCCCGGCGATCTCCGCGACGAACGCTTCTGCCAACGCCTCGTCGAACAGGCGGTCAAGGGCCTCGGCGGGCTCGACATCGTCGTCAACAATGCCGGGCGACAGCAGTCGCACGCATCGATCCTCGACATCTCGACCGAGCAGTTCGACTGGACGATGAAGACCAACATCTACGCCCCGTTCTGGATCATCAAGGCGGCGCTGCCCCACCTGCCGCCGGGCAGCGTCATCATCGGCACGACGTCGGAGCAGGCGTACGACCCGTCCGAAGACCTGTACGACTATGCCCAGACCAAGGCGGCGACGATGAACTACGTCAAGAGCCTGGCGAAGCAGCTCGCGCCCAAGGGCATCCGCGTCAACGGCGTCGCGCCGGGGCCGATCTGGACGCCGCTCCAGGTCTCGGGCGGGGCGATGCCGGAGAAGCTGGTCAAGTTCGGCGGCGAGACCCCCGGCGGGCGCCCCGGCCAGCCGGCCGAGCTCGCCGGCATCTACGTCCGGCTGGCCGAGGACGACGGCAGCTACACCACCGGCAACATCTACGGCGCCGGCGGCGGGAAGGGGCAGCCGTAGGTTCGGCACGCCTTCAGGTGATCGCGGTAGCGAGCGGTCCCGCTGACGACGGCGCGGACGGCGGCGCCCGGGGAGGCTGCCCTCGCGCCTCTACCGGCTGCGCCGGTGGGGAGGGAAAGGCGCCTTACCCCGACCGTAGCACCCAGTCGTAGTCCAGCGGCGTCACCACCGCGGAGTAGCGCTCGTGCTCGACGCGCTTGACGCTCGCGAACATCTCGACCGCCTCCGCGCCGAGATAATCGGCCATCACCCCCGACCGCGCGAAGCGTTCGATCGCGTAGGCCCAGTCGCTCGGCAGGCGCTCCCCGCGCGGCGTCGCGTCGTCGGCGCGGGTCGGCGGGCCGGGATCGACGCGGCGGGTCAGCCCGTCGTGGACTCCGGCGAGGACGGCGGCGGCGGCGAGGTAGGGATTGGCGTCGGCCCCGGCAACGCGGGGCGCGCCCCGCCGCGCCGCCGCCGGACCGGGGGGGACGCGGACGGGGACGGTGCGCAGGTTGACCCCCCACCCCGCGCGGAGCGGCGCGTCGCGGTCCGCGCGCAGGCGGCGATAGCTGTTGGCGTTCGGCGCGAACACCGCCATCGCGTCGCCGATCGACGCGGTGACGCCGCCGATCGCGTGGCGCAGCGCCGCCGTCCCGCTCAGGCTCTCGGCGGCGAAGATATTGCGCCCCCGCGCATCATCGACGCTGACGTGGAGGTGGAGGCCGCTCCCCGCGCGGTCGGCGAACGGCTTGGCCATGAACGTCGCCGTCCGCCCGTGCGCGGCGGCGACGCCCTTCGCGGCGTGCTTGAGGCGGACCGCGTCGTCGCACGCGGCGAGCGCGTCGGCGCGGTGGGCGAGCGTCACCTCGAACTGGCCCGGCGCATACTCGGCGATCGCTGCCCCTGCGGGCACGCCGAGCGCGTCGGTCGCCGCCCACAGGTCGCGCAGGAACGCCGCCGCGCCATCGAGTTCGGCGATGCCGAACACCTGCGCGTGGGCCGCTTGCCGGCCGTCGGCCCCGGCCGCGAGCGCGATTCCCCCGTCGGCGGTCCGCGCGGCGTCGACGAGGTAGAACTCGAGCTCGCCCGCGACGGCCGGGGTCAGCCCGTCGGCGGCGAAGCGGTCGACCACGCGGGCGAGCACCTGCCGCGGGTCGAGCGCGCACGGCCGGCCGTCGAGCTCGTGCAACGCCAGCAGCGCCGTCGCGCTGTCGGGCCCCTGCCACCGGCTCGGCGCGGGCGACCCCGCGACCGGCCACGCCAGCCGGTCGGCGTCACCGTCGGTCCGCCCGTCGCCGTCCTCGCCCGTGTCGTGCCCGGTGATGTCGACGACCAGAAGCGCGCCGGGCAGGTAGACCCCCGCCGTCCACGCCGCCGTCACCTCGTGCCGTCGCAGCCGCTTGCCGCGCGCGACCCCGGCCAAGTTGGTGAACATCACGTCGACGAAGGCGACGTCGGGCCGGGCGGCGAGGAAGGCGGCGGCCTCGGCGGGATCGGCGGCGGTGGCAGGGCGGACCATGCCCGGCCCTAGCCGGAAAGGGACGCGCGTGCGACCCCGCGGCCACCTGGTACCGCGTCGCCACCAGCGCCCGCGCCGCGACGACGCCGAACGCCCGCCGCCACCGTAGATCGGCGTCCCCCGCTTGGCCGCGCAACCTCTATTGCGAAGAATGTGCAAGTCTATTGCGACCCGTTTGCATCCCTGTTACACCCTGGCCGACGAAGGGGAGCCACGAATGGTCGTCTGCGTGTGCAATGCCATCCGGGAACGCGATGTCCGCGACGCGGCGCAGGCCGGGTGCAGGACGCCGTGCACGGCCTATGCCCGGCTCGGCCTCCGTCCCAAGTGCGGCCAGTGCGTCCCCTTCGCCCGCCAAGTCATCGCCGAGGTCCACGCCGCCGCCTGAGCCGCCCCACCCTCGTCGCGCCGGGACGGCCCCGCCGCCCGCGCCGCTTTGCCAACTCCGCCGCGGCGGGTTAACCGAACGACCGGCTCGCCGGCGAGCCATGCGGAGGACGAGCATGAAGGGCGACGCGAAGGTCATCGAGTTCCTCAACGAGGCGCTGCGCAACGAGCTGACCGCGATCAACCAGTACTGGCTCCACTACCGCCTGCTCGACCACTGGGGCATCGAGCGACTCGCCGCCTTCGAGCGCCACGAATCGATCGACGAGATGAAGCACGCCGACTGGCTGTCGGCGCGCGTCCTGTTTCTCGACGGCCTGCCCAACTTTCAGGCGCTCGGCCGCCTACGCATCGGCGAGACGGTCGAGGAGGTGCTGAAGGCCGACCTCGCCCTCGAAGGCGAGGCCATCCCCCTGCTCCGCGACGCGATCGCCCACGCCGAGACGGTCCGCGACTACATCAGCCGCGACCTGTTCAAGCGCATTCTCGACAACGAGGAGGAACACGTCGACTACCTCGAACGCCAGTTCGACATGATCGCGCGAATGGGGATCGCGAACTATGTCCAGCTGAATTCGAAGCCGGCGGACAAGGAAATCGGTTAGGCTTGCGCGGACGCGAGCCCCGACGCCGCGCCGTGCGCCCGCCGTCGCGCCACCGCGCCGGTTAGGCGAACCCCGGTCATTTGGCTGATCGATCCGGACATGATTTTCGCTCGAGCCGCTGATCACCGGCGACCGGCTCTCGATTTTATGAATGCGGGGAGCGGGGCGTGTCCTACCTCCCGCCCG
>CAXTQJ010000258.1:0-3432 GCA_964246245.1 uncultured Sphingomonadaceae bacterium | reverse complement strand
GATCCCGACGGTTACCGCCGGGTTCAGCGCGCCGCCTAGTCACGGCGCGACCGCCGCGGCAGCGGGCGCGCGGCGGTCGGCGCGCGCGGCCCACAGGCACGCGGCGAGGATGACGGCGGCGCCGGCCCAGACCTGCGGCCGCACCGTCTCGCCGAACACCAGCCAGCCGAACAGCGCCGCCCATGGCAGGGCAGTGAACTCGAGGATACCGAGCGTCTGCACCTCAACCCGGGCGTAGGCGCGGGCGAGGAGCTGGATGCCGACGTTGCCGCAGACGCCCGCGGCGACGAACCACGGCCAGCTCGCCGGCACCGGCAACGGCTGATGCACTGCGAACGGAACGAACAGCAGCAGTGGCACCACCGTCCCGCTCAGCGTCAGCCGGGTCGCGCCGTCGCTCGCCGCCCGCGCCCGCATCGCCACCGCCGACAGGGCATAGGTCAGCGACGCCGCGAGCACGGCGGCGAGCGCCGGCAGCCGGTCGCCGGCGAAGGCGGGCGCGCCCTGTACGGTGACGACGACGCCCGCGAAGCCAAGAGCGCCCGCGCCGAACACCGCCCCGCGCATCCGCTCGCCGAGGAACAGGTGGGCGAGCGGCGGGATCATCAGCGGGGCGGTGAACGACAGCGTGATCGCCTCGGCGAGCATCAGCGTGTGGATGGCGACGAAGAACAGCCCCGCCGTCGCCGCGATCAGGCCCCCTCGCAGCAGATGGCCGCGCACCATCGCGCGGGTGAAGCGCGGCGCCCCCTGGCTCCACCACACCAGCGCGGCGATGGTCGCGCCGGTCAGATAGCGACCGAAGACGACGAACAGCACCGGATAGGCGAAACCGAGGCGCTTGACCGACGCATCGAGCGCGCAGAGCGCCGCGATCCCGGCGGCAGCTTGGAGATAAGGCAGGAACCGCGACACCGTCGCGCGTTAGCCGAGCAACGCCGCCCGCGCCAGCCGCCCGCCGCCCCGTCCCGACCTTGACGAACCGCGCACCGCGCTCCTATTGAGCCGTCGCGTGCGCCTGCGCGGCGACCATAGCTCAATCGGTTAGAGCGCCGGTTTGTGGTACCGGAGGTTGCGGGTTCGATCCCCGTTGGTCGCCCCACCCGCCAGTCGGCGCGCGCCACCGCAACGGTTCGATCAGTTGGGCGTGCAGCCGCTCCGGGACCGGGTGGTCGGTGCCATAGTCCTCCGGCCAGTGCCGCGGCACGTACCACGTCCCGAACAGCCGGTCGACGAACGGCAGCATCGCTGCGTAGTTGCGGTCGATGTGATCGCGCCGGGTATGATGCCAGTGGTGGAATGCCGGCGTCGCGACGACGCTCTCGAATGGGCCGAAGCGCCAGCGGACATTGGCGTGGATGAAGAAGCCCCAGAAGGTGCCGACGATGATGACGACGAGGCTGACGACGTCGGGCCGCTCCGACATCGGGTTGGCGAGGCCAAGGACATAGAGCGGGATCAGCCCGACGAACTTGCCGAAGACCATGTCGACCGGGTGGGCGCGGGTGTTGACCAGCCAGTCGAGGTGCTCGGCCGAGTGGTGCAGCGCGTGGAACCGCCACAGCAGCGGGACCTCGTGGCTCCACCGGTGGCCCCAGTAGAAGCCGATCTCGCCGACGACCAACGCGGCGACGATGCGCAGCGGCAGCGGCAGCGACTGGCTGAACGCCGTGACCTGACCCGGCACGAGCCGATGCACCCCCCACGCCACCGCCGCCAGCGGCACCGCGAGCAGGACGCCGGGAAGGAGGCTCGACAAGAAGTACCAGAAGAGATCGATCGCCCAGCCGCGGCGCAGCAGCCGCTCCGACCGCAGGGCGAACAGGCGTTCGAGGGGCACGAAAATCGCGGCGAGCAAGACCAGCCACGCCGTCAGGTGAAGCATCTGATCGAGGATCGCAGCGAGCGACATGCTGCCGCCCTTAGCGCAGGTCGGACCCGAAAGCGACCGCCACCGAACCGGATTGGCTCCGATCCGGTGGCGAACCGCCTCAGGCGGCGACGGTGGCCATGCGGCGGCGCGAGCGCAGCGCACCGCCGACGACGCCGAGGCCGCCGAACATCAGCGCCCACGTGGCCGGCTCGGGTACCGCGGTCCCCGACACGCCGTCGAGCAGCGAGAACGGGGGAACGCCGGTCGGCGTCCCGTGCGCGAGGAAGGACAGCGTCGCGGTCGTCGCGTCGGCGATGAAGACGAAGCGCTCGTTCTTCCAGCCGCTGAAACCGTGGCTCGGGTTCTGGTAGATGGCGGTGAACTGCGACGGCGCGTTGCCGAGCGAGACTTCCCACTGCTCGGTCTGATCGCCGTCGAAGCCGTACTGCTGGATGCCGCCCCACGCGAATTTGATCGCGTAGCGGGCACCGACGGTCAGGCCGGTCAGCACCTGCTGAATCGGCGCGACGCCGAACGCGCCGTCGGCGCCAACATAGTTTCCATGGAAGGGGCTGGGGCCGAGGCCGTTCGCCGACCCGTTGGCCGGACCCCACAGCTTGAGGTTGCCGTACTGGCCGTTCGAGCCGGTGCTATCGGCGTTGTTCGGTCCGAAGACAAAGTTGTAGCCGGTCGTCGTCCAGCCGACGGCGTCGGTGTTGTAGCCGAGCTGGCCGAGGCCGCTGGTCAGGTTCTCGAAGCCGCCGTTCGAGACCAGGTTGGGCGTGGCCACCGCCGGCACCGCGGCGAGGCCAAGCGCGAGCGTGGCGATTAGCTTGATCCGCTGCATGATATTCCCCCGAAAAGTTAACGACCCAATTGTCGCCATGTCCGCGTCCATGCCATCATCCAAATACCTAATGCAAGGTTAAAATGCAATGTTCTGATTGCCCTATCCACCTTTGAAACGACTCGGATTTGGTTGGAAGGACAAACAGTTAGTCGATAAAGCGATCGATTGACGCAAATATGTTAACTATTTATGTTCGCCACCGACGTGGATGACCGGTTGGGTTGGATTCGGGCAGGGGTCGGGGTCGCCTGCCAACTTCCTATCTGCGCCGCGTTCAGCTATCGCCCGGCTCCCGCTCCCGACAAGGCCACCCGATGCTGTTCGACGCTCCCGATTTCGACGCGCACGAAGCGGTCCACTCCGTCGCCGATCCCACCTCCGGGCTACGGGCGATCATCGCGGTCCATTCGACCCACCGGGGCCCGGCGGCAGGGGGGTGTCGCTTCTGGCACTACGCCGACGATGTCGCCGCGCTCGCCGACGCGCTGCGCCTGTCGCGCGGCATGAGCTACAAGAATGCGATGGCCGACCTGCCCATGGGCGGCGGCAAGGCGGTCGTCCTCGCCGACGGGCCGAAGTCGGACGCGCTGCTCGAAGCGTTCGGCGGTGCGATCGACGCGCTCGGCGGACGTTACGTCACCGCCGAGGACGTCGGCATGTCCGACGCCGACATGACCGTCATCGCCCGGCGCACCAAGCACGTCTCGGG
>CAXTQJ010000257.1:1045-3437 GCA_964246245.1 uncultured Sphingomonadaceae bacterium | reverse complement strand
ACGAAGCAGCTCGTCGTCGCCGCGACCGCGGCGGCGACCGGCGCGGGCAGCGTCAACTGGTCGTTCAAGCGGATGGGGAAGTAGGCGCAGCGACGTATAGCCACGCCGCCCCTCTCCTCCCCTGCAGGGGAGGAGAGGCTTGGCCGAAATGGCGGCGGTCGCGTCCGCCCACTTCGGTCGGCGCGGCGGAGGCAGACCGACGCCAGCGCGAACCGCGCGGCAGCGCGATTCAGCTAATGCCCATGCCCGACGAGCGCGTCCTGATCGACACGCTCCAACGGCAAATCACCCGGCAAGGCGCTGGGCGCTTTCGCACGGCGAGCGTCGTATGCTAGGCGTGTACGATGGCTGCCTGGTGGGCAGGTGTCGCATTATTTCGGGCAGTTCCGCGATCGCCCTTCTCGAGGTCGGCGGTGGGGACTTGCATGTCATCGGGCGGGTGGTGTGGATAGGTCGTTGTATTCAGCCATAGCCCTGCCGTTCGTCATTGCCGGCTGTGGCGGCGGCGACGGATCGTCGTCGACGCCTGCGCCGACGGCGTCGGTGGCAGCCGCGACGCCTGCGCCGACGGCGTCGGTAGCAGCCGCGACGCCTGTGACCACGGTCTCTGCGCCTCCCGTGACGGTCACCAGCGGGTTGACGGCAACCAGTCTCCCGACATGGCGGTCGGCGCGGTCGGCGATCATCGCGAATACCGCACGGGCGCTGATCGCCTGCGTCGGCGACTCGACGACGCTCGGCGAGGGCTCGGACGGCGATCTTAAGCGCTTTGTGAAGAACCAGGCGTGGCCCGCGCTCCTCGCGATCGATCTGACCAACGCGAAGGTTTCGGCGCATGCGAACTCGTTCTTCGGCGACGGCGCGTTGTTTGCCGACTTCTTCGGCTCGGACCTGCGCATCGCGGAAGTCAATCCGACCGAGCACGACTGGGGCGCTTCGACACGATTTCCGACGGTCGGCGGCTATGTGGTCGCCAACATCGTCAGCACATCGACGATCACGTTCACGCCCGACGGCCCGGTCGATACGGTCGACGTGTATGACCTGACCCAAGCGGCAACATCGCCGTTCACGATCGCGTCGTCGGTCACGCCGACATCCATCACTATCTCGCCACCGGCGACGATGGGAGTCACGTTGCGCAAGTCGACGGCGTCGTTGCCGAACGGCCGGCAGACGATCAACATTGCGGCGACGATCGCCGGCCCGGCCGACGCAGGCGTCTTTCTGGTGGGCGTCGACGCCTATAATTCGGCGATCAAGGATGCCGGAATCGCCAACCTTGGCTGGGCTGCGTCGCGAACGTCCGACTGGGTTAACGCCGACGGTCCGGGAGCTCCGCTGAATGCGCTCACTGCGCTGGGGGCTAAACTTACCTTCATCGATCTCGGCATCAACGATATGACGCAGAAAGTGCCAATGGAAACATATCGGGCGAACATGCGCATCTTGATCGAAACGGCAATGAAAATAGGCGACGTAGTCTTGATCGTTCCCAATCGTTTTCTTGCGACCATCATTTCTGACGCTACGCAGGACGGGTACGACCAGGTACTTTACGATTTGTCGACCCAATACGGGATCCCGCTTTACGATGCAGGCAAGGCGCTCGGCACGTTCGCCGCGGCCAAGGCGGCCGGTTACATGTTCGACGACGTTCATCCGTCCGCTCAGGGCTATGCGGTGATGGCCCAAGGCTTGGCCGACCTCCTCCTCGCGAACTAGGCCGAGCCGGGATAGGTCTTGTCCTCCCGCTCTGCGGTGAGCAACTCGCCACAGTCAACCGGTTCGCATCAACCGTAAGATTGTTCCCGCGCAGCGCTTGCCTTCGTTACCTCCCGGCGATCGCCGAGCCCGGCGACCGCGCGTTTGCCTGACCCGCAATTGACTCTCGCGTCGGCTTCGGCGGCGGGCAGCGTCGCCGGGGATGACGGCGCGCCTACGCCCCGCTACACGCCGCGGCCATGGATCAAGTCAGGCTCACCCGCGCGCTCCTTTCGGTCAGCGACAAGACCGGGCTCGTCGACCTCGGCCACGCGCTCGCGCGGCACGGGGTCGAGCTGGTGTCGACCGGGGGGACGGCGGCGGCGCTGCGCGCGGCGGGGCTGGCGGTCGTCGACGTCGCCGAGGTGACCGGCTTCCCCGAGATGATGGACGGCCGGGTCAAGACGCTCCACCCCGCGGTCCACGGCGGGCTGCTCGCGCGGCGCGACCTCGCCGCGCACATGGACGCCGCTGGGGCGCACGGGATCGGCATGATCGACCTCGTCGTCGTCGACCTCTATCCCTTCGCGGCGACCGTGGCGCGCGGGGCGGGGCGCGACGAGGTCGTCGAGAACATCGACATCGGCGGCCCGGCGATGATCCGCTCGGGCGCGAAGAACCACGCCTT
>CAXTQJ010000257.1:0-954 GCA_964246245.1 uncultured Sphingomonadaceae bacterium | reverse complement strand
GCGCTCTACGTGCCGACCGGACCGGCGGCGCGCGGCGTCGCGCAGGCGCGCCAGGTCCAGGGCAAGGAACTCAGCTACAACAACTTGAACGACGCCGACGCCGCGCTCGAGCTCGCCGCCGAGTTTCGCGACGGCCCGCCGACCGTGGTCATCGTCAAGCACGCCAACCCGTGCGGCGTCGCCACCGCCGATACGCTGCTCGACGCCTACCGCGCCGCGCTGGCGACCGACCCGGTCTCGGCGTTCGGCGGGGTGATCGCGACCAGCCGGCCGCTCGACGCGGCGACCGCGGCGGCGATGGTCGCCCCCGACGCCGACGACGCGGCCAAGGCGGTGTTCGCCGCGCGGCGGAACCTCCGCCTGCTTCTTGCCGGCGACCTGCCCGACCCGGCGCGGCGCGGGCTGACGACGCGGATCATCGCCGGCGGCGTGCTCGTCCAGGAGCGCGACGCGGGCGTCCTGACCGACGCGATGCTCAAGGTGGTGACCAAGCGCGCGCCGACGCCGGCCGAGCTCGCCGACCTCCGCTTCGCATGGGTAGTCGCCAAGCACGTCAAGTCGAACGCGATTGTCTATGCGAAGGACGGCACCACCGCCGGCATCGGCGCGGGGCAGATGAGCCGGGTCGACTCGACGCGCATCGCGGCGGCGAAAGCGCGCGAGGCGGCCGCCGCCGCCGGCTGGATCGAGCCGCGCACGGTCGGCAGCGCGGTCGCGTCGGATGCCTTCTTCCCCTTCGCCGACGGCCTGATCGCGGTCGCCGAGGCGGGAGCGACGGCGGTGATCCAGCCCGGCGGCTCGATCCGCGACGCCGACGTCGTCGCCGCCGCCGACGAGCGCGGGCTGGCGATGGTGTTTACCGGGATGCGCCACTTCCGGCATTGACGCGAACCTCCCCGCCAGCGGGGACGATCATTTCGCCCGCGCCGCCTTGCGCGCCTGGAACAATAGCCG
>CAXTQJ010000256.1:3226-3453 GCA_964246245.1 uncultured Sphingomonadaceae bacterium | reverse complement strand
AAACCGGCACCGCTCCAAGGAAGCCAGGCCGGCGGCAAGGACGACGCCAAGGATGCCGGTGGCAAGTAAGCGATGATTTCCAAGGTCTTCATCGACCGGCCGATCTTCGCGTGGGTGCTCGCGATCATCGTCATGCTCGCCGGCATCGGCCCCGGCCGGTACCTGGCGCACGAGCACTATACCCCCAAAGCACCCCCCCCCGGCAACAACCGCGCCCCCAAAACCCG
>CAXTQJ010000256.1:0-3216 GCA_964246245.1 uncultured Sphingomonadaceae bacterium | reverse complement strand
ACCTATCCCGGCGCGTCGGCCGAGGTCCTCGAAAGCTCGGTCACCCAGGTCATCGAGCAGCAGCTGACCGGGATCGACGGGCTGATCTACTTCCAGGCGACGTCGAACAGCGCCGGCGCGCTGACGCTCGTCGTCACCTTCGAGAAGGGGACCAATCCCGACATCGCCCAGGTCCAGGTCCAGAACAAGGTCAGCCAGGCGCTGCCCCGCCTGCCGAGCCAGGTCCAGCAGCAGGGCCTGATCGTCACCAAGTCGAACGCCGACTTCCTGATGGTCCTGTCGCTCTACGATTCATCCGACAAGCAGACCAGCGGCGACGTCGCCGACTACCTCGTGTCGAACCTCCAGGATCCGCTCGCGCGGATCAAGGGCGTCGGCGACTATACCGTGTTCGGCGCACAGTATGCGATGCGCATCTGGCTCGACCCGTTCAAGCTGGCCAGCTTCAGCCTCGACGCGAGCGACGTCATCAGCGCGCTCAATGCGCAGAACACCCAGATCGCCGCCGGCCAGCTCGGTGCGCAGCCGGGACCGGACAGCCAGATGCTGTCGGCGATCGTCACCGAGCGGACGCGGCTGACCACCCCCGACCAGTTCAAGACGGTCGTCGTCAAGACCCAGCCCGACGGGTCGAAGGTGCTGCTGAAGGACATCGCGCGGATCGAGCTCGGCTCGGAGAACTACACCAACACCGGCCGGTTGAACGGCCATCCCGCGGTCGGCATGGCGATCCAGCTGGCGCCGGGATCGGATGCGCTCAAGACCGCCGAGCAGGTCAAGGCGGCGGTCGCCGACGCGGCCAAGTCGTTCCCACCGGGCTACAAATATGCCTTCCCGCTCGATTCGACAGCGTTCATCAAGCTGTCGGTCCAGGAGGTCGTCAAGACGCTCGCCGAGGCGATCGTCCTCGTCGTCTTCGTCATGTTCGTCTTCCTGCAGAGCTGGCGGGCGACGCTGATCCCGGCGATCGCGGTGCCGGTCGTCCTCCTCGGCACCTTCGGCATCCTCGCCGTCGCCGGCTTCTCGATCAACACGCTGACGCTGTTCGGGCTCGTCCTGTCGATCGGCCTGCTGGTCGACGACGCGATCGTCGTCGTCGAGAACGTCGAGCGGGTGATGGAGGAAGAACCCGACATCTCGCCGCGCGACGCGACGATCAAATCGATGGGCGAAATTCAGACCGCGCTGATCGGCATCGCCATGGTGCTGTCGGCGGTGTTCCTGCCGATGGCGTTCTTCGGCGGGTCGGTCGGGGTGATCTACCGTCAGTTTGCGCTGACCATCGTCAGCTCGATGATCCTGTCGGTCCTGACCGCCCTCATCCTGTCGCCGGCGCTCGCCGCGCACATCCTCAAGCGCCCCGACCAGAAGCAGGAGCCGGGTCGGATCGGCCGGCTCGGCAAGCGCTTTAACGACTGGTTCAACCGCACCGCCGACCGCTACCGCGACCGGGTCAAGAAGACGATCGACGCGCCCCGCTGGTGGCTGATCGGCTACGGCGTCGTCGTCGCGGTGCTGGTCGCCGCGTTTATCGCGCTGCCGACGAGCTTCCTGCCCAACGAGGACCAGGGATATGCCCAGCTCCAGTATATCCTGCCCGCCGGAGCGACGCAGGCCCGTGCGGTCGCGGTCGCCAAGGACGTCGAGAAGCACTTCGCCGACGCCGAGAAGAAAGATGTCGACATCGCCTATGTCGTCATCGGCCAGAACAACGCGGGCACCGGACAGAACGTCGCGCGCGGCTTCGTCCTGTTCAAGCCGTGGGACCGGCGGACCAAGAGCGGCCAGGATGCCGCGGCGATCGTTACCCGGTCGCAGAAGGAACTGGCGTCGCTACGCGACGCGCAGTTCACTGCGATCAATCCGCCGCCGGTCCGCGGCCTCGGCCAGGCGGCGGGGTTCACCATGGAGCTGGAGAACATCGGCGGGCTCGATCGCGCGACCTTTCGTCAGCGCGTCGATGCGCTCCTCGCCCAAGCCAAGGGCGACGCCGGCCTGACCAGCGTCCGCCTGAACGGCCTCGACGACGTGCCAACGCTCGCGGTCGACGTCGACGCCGAGCAAGTCGGCGCGCTCGGCCTGGCCCAGAACGAAGTCGACCAGACCCTCGCCGCGGCGTGGGGCGGCATTTACGTCAACGACTTCATCGACCGTGGCCGGGTCAAGCGCGTCTATATCCAGGGCGACGCGCCGTTCCGCAGCAAACCGGAGGACCTGTCGAACTGGTACGTCCGCAACGCGAGCGGATCGATGACGCCGTTCACCGCCTTTGCGCATACCCGCTGGCAGCGGTCGCCGACCGTCCTCCAGCGCTACAACGCGCACCCGTCGTTCGAGATCGCCGGCGAGGCCGCACAGGGTTCTAGCTCGGGCGCGGCGATGAAGCGAATGACCGACCTCGCCGCGAAGCAGCCCGGGACGACGGTCGAATGGAGCGCGCTGTCGTACCAGGAACGCCTGTCTGGCGGGCAGACACCGATCCTCTACTCGGTCTCGATCCTCGTCGTCTTCCTGTGCCTCGCCGCGCTGTACGAAAGCTGGTCGATCCCGATCTCGGTGCTCCTCGTCATCCCGCTCGGACTAGTCGGCGCGACGCTGGCGGTGACGCTCCGCGGCCTGACCAACGACGTCTACTTCCAGGTCGGACTGCTGACCACGATCGGCCTGTCGGCGAAGAACGCGATCCTGATCATCGCCTTCGCCGAGGAAGCCGAGAAGGGCGGCAAGAGCGCGGTCGACGCCGCGCTCGAGGCCGCGCGGCTGCGGCTGCGGCCGATCATCATGACCAGCCTGGCCTTCATCTTCGGCGTCGTCCCGCTGGCGATTTCGACCGGGGCCGGCGCGCAGAGCCGGATCGCGATCGGCACGGCGGTGGTCGGCGGAATGCTGACAGCGACGGGCCTCGCGATCTTCTTCGTACCGCTGGCCTTCGTCCTCGTCCGCAAGCTGTTTGCCGGCAAGGACGAGAAGGGCAAGGACGCCAAGGGCAAGGACGGCGACGGCAAGCCCGACCCGTCGAAGCCGCCGCCCGACCAGCTGGCGCTGCCTGCCCCCGCCGACCCGCCGCTGCTGCCCGCGCCGGGGAAGCCGGCATGATCCGGCGCTGGCCAGTGCTGACGCTGACCGCGCTCGCCGCGTGCAGCCTCGACCCGCACTACCACCGCCCCGAGCCGGCGATTGCGCCGAGCTGGCCGGTCGGTAACGCCTACCTCAAGC
>CAXTQJ010000255.1:0-3495 GCA_964246245.1 uncultured Sphingomonadaceae bacterium | reverse complement strand
AACGCGCCGGGCTGCTTGGCGGCGCCTTCGCCGACGATCCTGGCGATCGCCCGGCCGAAGGCGACGCGGGTACCGATCGTGTCGACGAGGTGGGCGTCGAGCGCTTCCTTCGCGAAGTCGCCGTGAGCGGCGGCGATGCGCGCGGGCAGGTTGGCGAAGTCGGCGGTGATGTCGACCGCCGGCCGCGCGACGTGGACGTCGGCGAGGTAGCTGTGCCACACGCCGTCGACCAGCGCCTGCTCGGCCGCCTTCGCCTCGGGCGACGCCTCGGTCCGCGTGTACGGCTCGACGAACGACTTGTATTTGCCGACGCGGAAGACGTTGACGTCGACGTCGAGCTTGTCGAGCGCCTTCTTGAAATAGAGGTTGGTGCCGCCCGGCCCGGTCAGCAGGACGCCGCCCATCGGGTTGATCCACGCGTGACTGGCCTGCGCCGCGAGGTAGTAGCTCGCATCGGTATAGGCGGTGGCGTAGGCATAAACTGGCTTGCCTGCCTTCTCGAACGCGCGCAGCGACGCGCCGATCGCCTCGAGGTTGGCCTGGCCGGCGCCGATGAAGGTGTCGAGTTGGAGGACGATCAGCTTGATCCGCCCGTCGGTCCGCGCGGTGTCTATCGCGCGGACGACGTCGCGGACCTCGATCTCCTGGCCGTTGTTCGGGGTGCCGGTGACCGCGCCGAACGGCGACCGCTCGCTCGCCTGATCGACGACCGGGCCATCGAGGTCGAGGACGAGCGCCGACCCGTCGGGCACCCGCGCCGACCGCGTGTGGAGCGCCGCCCACAGGCCAAGGAAAAAGACCGCGAGCAGGACGATGATCACGAAGTCCTTGACGCCGACGAGGAAGCGCCAGGCGCCACGGAGGAAACGCATAGGAGGGCTGCTTTCGCCGGATAATCTACCAGCTATAGCGGGCAGCAGCGGGCCGGCAAGGCGGGGAGCGCGATGCTCCCCGCTCGCGGGGAGGAGGCACCGCGCAGCGGTGATGGCGGCGTTTCGCGTCACCTCCCCGCGCGCAGGAGGATTACCCGTGGCAAAAACTTCACGTGAACGGCGGTTGACGCGTCGGTCTCCCGCGACCATATGCCCATCGCGCTAGCACTCGCTCCACGTGAGTGCCAGCGAGTCCATTCACGAAGCCAAGGTGAGCGATCCCATGAAATTCACGCCGCTGCACGACCGCGTGCTTGTCCGTCGCGTCGATGCCGAAGAGAAGACCAAGGGCGGGATCATCATCCCCGACACCGCCAAGGAGAAGCCGCAGGAGGGCGAAGTCGTCTCGGTCGGCACGGGCGCACGCCGCGACGACGGCGGCATCACGCCGATGGACGTCAAGGCCGGCGACAAGATTCTGTTCGGTAAGTGGTCGGGCACCGAGGTCAAGGTCGATGGCGAAGACCTTCTGATCATGAAGGAAAGCGACATCCTGGGCGTTATCGCCGCCTGATCGGACAAGGCGCTTCCGGGCGCTTACTTCGCTTATTTACGACCATTCATTAAGGAATAGCACATGGCAGCCAAAGACGTTCGTTTCAGCCGCGACGCGCGCGAGCGCATCCTTCGCGGCGTCGACATTCTCGCCGACGCGGTCAAGGTGACGCTGGGCCCCAAGGGTCGCAACGTCGTCATCGAAAAGAGCTTCGGCGCTCCGCGTATCACCAAGGACGGCGTCACCGTCGCCAAGGAGATCGAGCTCAAGGACAAGTTCGAGAACCTCGGCGCACAGATGGTCCGCGAGGTCGCATCGAAGACCAACGACAAGGCCGGTGACGGCACGACCACCGCAACCGTGCTGGCGCAGGCGATCGTCCGCGAGGGCATGAAGTCGGTCTCGGCCGGCATGAACCCGATGGACCTCAAGCGTGGCATCGACCTCGCCGTCCTCAAGGTCGTCGAGGATCTGAAGGCGCGTTCGAAGGATGTTGCCGGCTCGGCCGAGATCGCGCAGGTCGGCACCATCTCGGCCAACGGCGAGAAGGAGATCGGTGACTTCATCGCTCAGGCGATGGACAAGGTCGGCAAGGAAGGCGTCATCACCGTCGAAGAGGCCAAGGGCCTCGTGTCGGAACTCGACGTCGTCGAGGGGATGCAGTTCGATCGCGGCTACCTGTCGCCGTACTTCATCACCAACCCGGAGAAGATGACGGTCGAGCTCGACAACCCGTACATCCTGATCCACGAAAAGAAGCTGTCGAACCTCCAGGCGCTGCTGCCCGTGCTCGAGGCGGTGGTCCAGTCGTCGCGGCCGCTTCTCATCATCGCCGAGGACGTCGAAGGCGAGGCGCTCGCCACGCTCGTCGTCAACAAGCTCCGCGGGGGCCTCAAGGTCGCTGCGGTCAAGGCGCCCGGCTTCGGTGATCGCCGCAAGGCGATGCTCGAGGACATAGCGATCCTGACCGCCGGTCAGATGATCAGCGAGGACCTCGGCATCAAGCTCGAGAACGTCACCCTGCCGATGCTCGGCCAGGCCAAGCGCGTTACGATCGACAAGGACAACACGACCGTCATCGACGGGTCGGGTGACGCCGATGCGATCAAGGGCCGCGTCGAGCAAATTCGCGCGCAGATCGAGATCACCACCTCGGACTACGACAAGGAGAAGCTGCAGGAGCGTCTCGCCAAGCTCGCGGGCGGCGTCGCCGTCCTCAAGGTCGGCGGCTCGACCGAGGTCGAGGTCAAGGAGCGCAAGGACCGCGTCGACGACGCGCTCCACGCGACTCGCGCCGCGGTCGAGGAGGGTATCGTCCCCGGCGGCGGCACCGCGCTGCTCTACGCGACCAAGGCGCTCGACGGCCTCAAGGGAGCCAACGACGACCAGACCCGCGGCATCGACATCATCCGCAAGGCGCTGTTCGCGCCGGTCCGTCAGATCGCCCAAAACGCGGGGCATGACGGCGCGGTGATTTCGGGCAAGCTGCTCGACGGGGCCGATCAGAACATCGGCTTCAACGCGCAGACCGACAGCTACGAGAACCTCGTCGTCAGCGGCGTGATCGACCCGACCAAGGTCGTGCGCACCGCGTTGCAGGACGCGGCCTCGGTCGCGTCGCTGCTGATCACCACCGAAGCGGCGATCACCGACCAGCCGGCCGACGACAAGTCGGGCGGCGGCATGGGCGGCGGCGGCATGGGTGGCGGCATGGGCGGCATGGGCGGGATGGACTTCTAGGCGCCCGCCTTCCGACACGGCAAAAAAGGCCGCGGCGGGTGCCGCGGCCTTCCTCGATTCGAGTGTCGGTCGCCTACGGCTTGGTCGGCGTCGACCCATCGCTCGCGGCAGTCCCGTTATTGGCCGAGCCGTTGGTCGAGCTGTCACCCGCCGGAGGGGTGCTGCCGTTCGGCGACGTGCTGGACCCGGACGATCCGCCGGTGCCCGTCGCGCCCGAACCGGCGTCGGTCGCACCACTTGCCGGAGCCGAACCCGCGGCACCGCTGCTGGCGTCGCCGCCCGGTGCCATCGCGCCACCAGCCGCGCTCGTCGTCGACGAACCCGCAG
>CAXTQJ010000254.1:983-3500 GCA_964246245.1 uncultured Sphingomonadaceae bacterium | reverse complement strand
GCCTGAAAGGAACCCTCCGTCCCGTCGTATATCGCGGCCGCATCGTCGGCGAGCGCCTCGTCCATGACGATCGGATGCTGGTCCGACTGCTGCAGCGCAAGCGGCCGGACAGCGCGACGGTCAGAGGCGCCGACCCTTATGGGGCTTATTCGGCGGCGCTTGACGCATTGAATAAGTACAATATCGCCGTCGATGGTAAAATTTCAGCATAGCGCGCCGCTTACCTTTGTTACCTTAGGCCGATGCCCGCCCCCATCGTCATCGTCGGCGCCGGTGTCGGCGGACTGACCGCGGCGGCCCTCCTCGGGGCGCGCGGCCATGCGGTCACGGTGTGCGAGGCGGCGGCTACGCCCGGGGGCAAGCTGCGCGAGGTCGTCGCCGCCGGCCGGCGGATCGACGCCGGGCCGACGGTCTTCACCATGCGCTGGGTGTTCGACGCGGTCTTCGCCGCGGCCGGCGAGAGGCTCGACGACCACCTGTCGCTCGCCCCGGTCGAGACCATCGCCCGCCACGCGTGGGACGGCGGCGCGCGGCTCGATCTGTTCGCCGACACCGGTCGCTCGGCCGACGCGGTCGGCGACTTCGCCGGCGCGGCCGAGGCGCGGCGGTTCACCGCCTTCATGGCCGAGGCGGCGCGGACCTCCGCCACGCGCGCCGACACCTTCCTGACCCGGCCGGCGACCGCGCCGCGCGGCCGCGCGCGGCGGATCGGGTGCCGCCGGCCGGCGGCGCTGGCGAGCATCCGGCCGTTCGAGACGCTGTGGCGCGCGCTCGGCGGCTATTTCCACGATCCGCGCCTGCGCCAGCTGTTCGGCCGCTACGCGACCTACTCGGGGGCGTCGCCGTTCCTCAGCCCCGCGACGCTGATGCTGATCGCCCATGTCGAGGCGAGCGGCGTCTGGGCGGTGGCGGGCGGGATGCACCGCATCGCGACCGCGCTTGCCGGGCTCGCCGAGCGGCACGGCGCGGTGCTGCGCTACGGCGTCCCGGTCGCCGAGGTCGTCGTCGGCCGCGCCGGAGCCGAGGCGATCGTGCTGGCGAGCGGCGAACGGATCGAGGCGCGCGCCGTCGTCGTCAACGCCGATCCGCAGGCGCTCGCCGCCGGCTGCTTCGGTGCCGCCGCCCGCGCCGCCGTCCCCGCGCTCGCACCCCGCGACCGCTCGCTGTCGGCGGTGACGTGGACCCTCGCCGCCGCCACGGCGGGGTTCCCGCTCGAGCACCACAACGTCTTCTTCGGTGGCGACTACGCCCGCGAGTTCGCCGACCTCGCCGCCGGCCGCCTGCCGGCCGACCCCAGCGTCTACGTCTGCGCGCCAGACCGGTCGGTCGTTGCCGGCGAGGCCAGCGGGGCCGGCGAAGCCGACGGGGCGGCTTTACAGACGCCCGAAGCGCTGCACATGATCGTCAACGCCCCGGCGACAGGGGCCGCGCTGACCGAGGGGGAGATCGAACGATGCCAGGCGGCGACCTTCGCCCGGCTGGCGGCGTGCGGACTAGCGGTGACCCCGGTCGCGACGGTGCGGACGACGCCGGCCGACTTCGCGGCGCTGTTCCCGGCGACCGGGGGCGCGCTCTACGGCCGGACGTCGCACGGCTGGCGCGCGAGCTTCCAGCGGCCCGGCGCGACGACGCGGGTGCCGCGGCTGTTCCTGTGTGGCGGCGCGACCCACCCGGGGGCGGGGGTGCCGATGGCGGCGCTGTCGGGACGGTTGGCCGTGGACGCGGTCGACTCGGTGCGGTCGGCGTGACCGGCGGCGCGGCCGACGACCCCGGCCCCAGCCTCGACGGCACGGTCGGCGCGGGCGGCTACCGCTGGTGGTACGTCGACGCGGTCAGCGACGACGGCGCGCACGGCCTGACGCTGATCGCCTTCGTCGGCAGCGTCTTCTCGCCGTACTACGCGTGGAGCGGCCGGCGCGACCCCGAGAACCACGTCGCGGTCAACGTCGCGCTCTACGCGCCGGGAGCCAAACGCTGGGCGATGACCGAGCGCGGGCGGCGGTCGCTCGACCGCGGGCCGGACCACCTGACGATCGGCCCGAGCACGCTGCGCTGGGACGGCGACACGCTGGTCGTCGACGTCGACGAGGTCTCCGCCCCTATCCCGCGCCGCATCCGCGGCGAGGTCCGTCTGACCCCCGAGGTCGTCACCGCCGACGCCTTCGCGCTCGACCCCGCCGGCCGCCACCGCTGGCGACCGATCGCGCCGCGCGCGCGGGTCGAGGTGACGATGGCCCGCCCCGGGGTCCGCTGGTCGGGCACCGGCTACCTCGATTCGAACGCGGGGACCGAGCCGCTCGAGGCGGGCTTCGCCGACTGGGACTGGAGCCGCGCCCACTTGGCGCGCGACACGGTGGTGCTCTACGACGGGGTCCGCCGCGACGGTTCGGCGTTCAGCCTCGCACTGCGCATCGCCGCCGACGGCTCCGTCGAGCACGTCCCCGCCCCGCCCCGCGTCCGACTGCCGACGAGCGCGTGGGCAATGGCGCGCGGCACCCGCGCCGACGCCGGCCATGT
>CAXTQJ010000254.1:0-973 GCA_964246245.1 uncultured Sphingomonadaceae bacterium | reverse complement strand
CGCGCGGGTGACGCGGACGTGGGAAGACAGCCCCTTCTACGTCCGCTCGGCGCTCGCCACCCGCCTGTTCGGCGAGGACGCGAGCGCGGTCCACGAGAGCCTGTCGCTCGACCGGTTCGGGATGGGCGTGGTGCGGGCGATGCTGCCGTTCCGGATGCCGCGGTGGGGGTGATCGACTTTTGCGCCGCCGGGCGCGGTAGAGCGGGAAGGGAGGAGGAAAAGGGTTATTTCCGCACGTCCCACAGCTGCCACGCCGCGAGTGCGAGGACGATGACGGCGAAGGTGACGCCCTCGACCGCGCCGAGACCGAGGTGTCCCATCAGATGCCCCACGTTGCCGCCGCCGCCTCGATGACCGCTACCGCGCCCGCCGGGTCCTCTTCGTGTGCGAGGTGGCCGAGGCCCGGGAGGGCCAGCGTCGTCGCCCCCGCGATCTTCGCCGCAACCTCGCCCGCCGTCGCCGGTGGGATCATCGTGTCGCCGGTCCCGTAGGCGAGGCGGAGCGGAGCGATCACCCGCGGCCAGTCGGCGGCGAGCGCGGCGAGGTCCCAGTTGGCCATCAGCGCCAGCGCCCCGGCGACGTGGTCGCTGCGGCGGAACAGCCGGGCGTACAGCTCGACCCCGTGCGCATCGATCGTCGACCCGGTCGCGCGCTTGAGGAAGCCTTCGACGACGCCGGGCCCGCGCGCCTGCAGGGCGACGATCGACGGCACGAACGGGTTGACGAACAACAGTTTGGCGAGGGCCGGGAACAGCGTCGCGGCAAAGCCGGGGAAAGGCTTGAGCGCGGCGTTGAACGCGACCACCGGCACGGGCCGGGCGAGGCTCAGCCTGAGCGCCACCGCCGCCCCGGCCGAGTGGCCGACGATGAGGTCGGGCGTCGCCCCGAGCGCTTCACCGTCGTCGCGCCCGACCTGCCGGGGCATGGCTTCTCGTCGGCGCTGGCCCGCCCGACGCTGCCGGCGGTCGCGGCG
>CAXTQJ010000253.1:0-3538 GCA_964246245.1 uncultured Sphingomonadaceae bacterium | reverse complement strand
GCTCGGCGATCGGGATGCCGAGCTTCTCGTACGTCCGGCGGATTTCGGGGTCGAGGGGTCGCGCCGCATCGCGGTCGACGCGGTGTTCGACAGCGTCTCGGTCGCGACGACCTTCCGCGCCGAGCTGACCCGCGCCGGCGTCATCTTCCGCTCGATCAGCGAAGCGGTGAAGGAATTCCCCGACCTCGTCCGCAAGCACCTCGGCACCGTCGTGCCGCCGCGCGACAACTTCTTCGCGTGTCTCAACAGCGCGGTCTTCTCCGACGGCACCTTCGTCTACATCCCCGAGGGCGTTCGCTGCCCGATGGAACTGTCGACCTATTTCCGGATCAACGCCGCCAACACCGGCCAGTTCGAGCGGACCTTGATCGTCGCCGATGCCCGGTCGCACGTCAGCTATCTCGAAGGCTGCACCGCGCCGATGCGCGACGAGAACCAGCTTCACGCCGCGGTCGTCGAGCTGATCGCGCTGGACGACGCCGAGATCAAGTATTCGACGGTGCAAAACTGGTACCCCGGTGACGCCAACGGCGTCGGCGGCATCTACAACTTCGTCACCAAGCGCGCGCTGTGCCGCGGGGCGCGGTCGAAGGTCAGCTGGACGCAGGTCGAGACCGGCAGCGCGATCACGTGGAAATATCCGTCGTGCGTGCTGAGCGGCGAGGGCAGCGTCGGCGAATTCTACTCGGTCGCGGTGACCAACAACCGGCAGCAGGCCGACACCGGCACCAAGATGATCCATCTCGGCAAGAACACGCGGTCGACGATCGTCAGCAAGGGCATCTCGGCGGGCGGGTCGGACAATACCTACCGCGGCCTCGTCCGCGTCGCCGCCTCGGCCGAGAACGTCCGCAACTTCACCCAGTGCGATTCGCTGCTGCTCGGTGACCAGGCCGGCGCGCATACCGTGCCCTACATCGAGGTGCGCAACCCGACCGCGCAGGTCGAGCACGAGGCGACGACGTCGAAGATTTCCGACGACCAGCTGTTCTACGCGACCTCGCGCGGACTGAGCGCCGAGGATGCGGTCGCGCTCATCGTCAACGGCTTCTGCAAGGAGGTGCTGCAACAGCTGCCGATGGAGTTCGCCGTCGAGGCACAGAAACTGCTCGGCATCAGCCTCGAGGGGAGCGTCGGGTGATGGCGTCGCTCTATGAAACCGACGGCTATGCGTGGAGCGAGGAGCAGAGTGCAAAGCTGCGTGCGCTGCTCACCGAGCGTAGCAATCTTGATCTCGACATCGAGAACATCGCCGAGGAGGTCGAGAGCTTGGGCCGAAGCTACCGTGCGCAACTGGTCAGCCGCTTGATGCAACTCGATGAGCATCTGATGAAGCTGGCGTTCGCATTGCACTGGGAGTCGCGTCGCCAGTGGAAGCAGTCGGTCAAGGGGCAGCGCCTGTCGATCGCCCGCCTGTTGCGAAAAAACCCGTCGCTTCGCCGCGAGCTTCCGCAGGCGCTGGCCGAAGCCCACGACGATGCCGTGCGCCAGTTCGACGATGAAAAGCTGATCGAGCTGACGATGGAGCCTTTGCCGGACCTGTGCCCATTTGATCTCGATGATATGCTTAACGACGATTGGTGGCCGGAGGCGCGGGGGGAGTAACGTGCGCGCATCGTGTGTCCTCGCGCTCCTCGCCCTCGCCGCGTGCGATGCAGCCCCGCCGCGCCCGTCGGTCGCCGGGGTCGAGGGGCGGCGGAAGGTCGACGCGGCGACCAAGGTCTGGTCGGATTGCCTCGATACGACGGTCAAGGCACAGGCGACCCCCGAGACGCAAGCGGCCGACGCCGCCGCCACCGCGTTCAAGACGTGCGCGCCGAAACGCGCGGCGCTCGTCGCCGAGGTCAGCCGCTTTCGCCGGCTCGGCGAGCCGAACGAGACCGCGACCAACAATGCCGCCGTGGCCGAAGCGTCGGTCGCGGCGATCGAGACCGACCTCCGCTCCCAGACCGAAGTCACCGCGGTCAGCTGGAAGCTCGACCACGACAAGGCGCACTGATGCTCGAGATCACCGACCTCCACGCGCGCGTCGACGGCAAGCCGATCTTGAACGGGCTGACCCTGTCGGTCGGCGCGGGCGAGGTCCATGCGATCATGGGCCCGAACGGCGCGGGGAAGTCGACCCTCGGCTATGTGCTCGCCGGTCGCGCCGGGTACGAGGCCACCGGCGGCAGCGCCAAGCTCGACGGTGTCGACCTGCTGGCGCTCGACGCGCACGAGCGCGCCGCCGCCGGGCTGTTCCTCGGGCTGCAGTACCCGGTCGAGATTCCCGGGGTGTCGAACCTGACCTTTCTGCGCACTGCGCTCAATGCCCAGCGCCGCGCGCGGGGCGAGGCGGAGGCGTCGGGGGCGGAATTCATGCGCTTGGCCAAGGCGGAGGCGGAGGGTTTCGGCCTGTCGCTCGACATGCTCAAGCGCCCGGTCAACGTCGGCTTCTCGGGCGGCGAGAAGAAGCGCAACGAGATGGTCCAGATGGCGGTCCTCGGCCCGCGCGTCGCAGTGCTCGACGAGACCGACAGCGGCCTTGACATCGACGCGCTTCGCGTCGTCGCCGACGGCATCAACCGCGGCCGCTCGCCCGAACGCGCGACGCTGCTCATCACCCACTACCAGCGGCTGCTCGATTACGTCGTGCCCGACCGCGTCCACGTCCTCGTCGCCGGGCGGATCGTCCGCAGCGGCGGACCCGACCTGGCGCGCGATCTCGAAGCGAGCGGCTACGCGCTGGACCAGGCGGCATGACCGCGCTGCCGACCCGGCGCGACGAGGCGTGGCGCTACAGCGACCTCGCCGCGGTCGAGCGCGCGTGGCCGCTCCCCCCCGCCGCGACGTTGGCGATCGGACCGGGTGAGCACGCAACGCGGACGATCGTTCAGGACGGAAATGGCACCGCCATCGACAGGCTCGAAGTCGTCATCGGCGCGGGCGGCTCGCTGACGCTCTACGTCCTCGCGATGGGCGGTGAGTTTGGCCGGGTGGCGGTCGAGATTACGCTTGGCGGCGGAGCGCACTTCGACCTTGGTGGTGTTATCCTCGCCCGCGGCGACGCGGTCCGCGAGATCGTCACGACGGTGACTCACGCCGCGCCGAACGCGACCAGCCGGCAGGTGATCCGCACCGTCGTCGACGACCGGGCGATGGGCAGCTTCATCGGCAAAGTCGCCGTCGCGCGCCATGCGCAGAATTCCGACGCGGTCCAGTCGGTCAAGGCGCTGCTCCTCGCGCGCGGTGCGACGGCGAACGCCAAGCCCGAGCTCGAGATCTTCGCCGACGACGTCAAGTGTGCGCATGGGGCGACGGTCGGTGAGCTCGACGCGAACGCGCTGTTCTATCTCGCCAGCCGCGGTGTCGCACCCGACGAGGCCAAGGCAGTGCTGACGGAAGCCTTCATCGGCGACGCGCTCACCGGCGCGCCCGAACTGGCGGAAAGGGCGGTGGCATGGCTGCGGGCTTGAGCGGGCTGCTCAGCTACCCCTCTCCTTTAGGGGAGGAGCGAGACACGCGCGCAGCGCGGCCCGGGGGTGGGGCCGTGCGGGAG
>CAXTQJ010000252.1:2649-3539 GCA_964246245.1 uncultured Sphingomonadaceae bacterium | reverse complement strand
GGGAGAGGGACTGCGCCGTTTCAGCCGCGTGGTGGAGGGGGTGTGCGGGAGGCCGCGGCCACTCGCCCACCTCCTCCACCATCGCGGCAGGGCGATGCTCCCTCTCCCCCGGTGGGGGAGGAGCGCCGCCGTCCGAAGCTCTCACAAGATCGTCTGGCCCGACCTCGCCCAGTCGGCGGCGAACCCCTCCAGCCCGCGGTCGGTCAGCGGGTGGGCGGCGAGGGCGCGGATCACGGCGGGCGGCATCGTCGCAACGTCGGCCCCGATCTTCGCCGCCTGGAGGACGTGGACGGGGTGGCGGACGCTTGCGACCAAGATTTCGGTATCGAAGGCGTAGTTGTCGTAGATCGTCCGGATGTCGGCGATCAGCGCCATGCCGTCGAAGCCGACGTCGTCGTGGCGTCCGACGAACGGCGAGACGAACGCCGCGCCCGCCTTCGCCGCGAGCAGCGCCTGGACCGCCGAGAAGCACAGCGTCACGTTGACCATCACGCCGTCGTCGCTCAGCGTCTTGCACGCGCGCAGGCCGGCGAGGGTCAGGGGCACCTTGATCGTGATGTTGTCGCCGAGCGTCAGCAGCTTAGCGGCCTCGCGCAGCATCCCGTCGGCGTCGGTCGCGACGACCTCGGCCGATACCGGCCCGTCGACGAGGCTGGCGATCTCCGAGATGACCTCGAGGAAATCGCGGCCCGATTTCGCGATCAGGCTCGGGTTGGTCGTCACCCCGTCGAGGAGTCCGGTCGCCGCCAGCGCCTCGATCTCGGCTGTGTCGGCGGTGTCGACGAAAAACTTCATGCGGTGCGGCCTTGCGGGATCGCTTTGTCCTGTAAGTTATCGTCGGCGGAGCGGCAACGTCGAGACGCCCCGCACGGGGGGCGGCGCGGTGGCGG
>CAXTQJ010000252.1:0-2639 GCA_964246245.1 uncultured Sphingomonadaceae bacterium | reverse complement strand
ATCCTCCCCTCAGGCGGGGAGGATCGGTGCCTACTTTTTCTTCGCCGCCGCGCCCTTCTTGCCGAGCTCGCTCTGCGCCGCCGACGACTTGCGCGGGTTCTTTTCGCCATCCTTGTCGGCCTTGGCGTTGGCTTTCTGCGCGGTGTCGCTGCCCTTGCCCTTCTTCTCGGCCATGTCGCGTCTCCTGGGTTTGCCGAACGGATAATGCGACGCGCGGCGGCGGGTTCCTCAGGCGGTCCGCGCCTTCATCGTCACCGGCGTGATCGAGGTGAAGTTGGGCACGTCGCCGAACACCGCCGCCGCCTCGGGTGCCCCCGTCGCCGCGGCGAACGCCGCCTCATCGGCGAAGTCGAGCGTCGTCACCGCGGCGAACGGTGCGTCGGGCTGATCGGGGAACAGCACCCGCGCGCCGGTCAGGCCGAGCGGGCCGAAGTGCCGGTGAACCAGCGGCATGTGGGTCGCCATGTAATAGTCGGCGTCGAACGTCGCGCCGGCTGTGGTCGGATAGGCGACGACGAAGCTCACCATGATAGTCTCCCCGCCGGTCGTGGATCGATGCGACCGCCGGCCGAGTCGCGGCACGACCCTACCGCCCTGGACGTTCCGCCGGTAGCGCCCCGGACTCGCGCCGCCTATCTGGAGCCGATGGCCCGCGTCCGCGTCCTCGTCCTCCAGCACGGTCTCGGCGCGCTCGATTACGCGGTGCCCGAAGGGATGGACCTCGTCCCGGGCGCGGTCGTCGAGGTGCCGCTCGGGCCGCGGCGGATCGTCGGTGTCGTCTGGGAGGCCGAGCGCTGGGCGGCGCGCGACGTGCCCGACGCCAAGCTGCGTGCCGTCGCCGGCGTGTTCGCCGTGCCCCCGCTCCGCGCCGCGCTCCGCCGCCTGATCGAATGGACCGGGGCCTATTACATGGCCCCGCCAGCGGCCGTGCTGCGGATGGCGCTGTCGGTGTCGTCGGCGCTGGTCGACGCACCGGCGGTGACCGAGTACCGGCTGGCCGACGCGGTGCCGGACGAGCTCACCCCCTTGCGCGCCGCCGCCGTAGAGCGGCTGGCCGGGCGGCAGGGGTCGGTGCGCGAGCTGGCGCGCCACGCGCAGGTGTCGGAGGGGGTGGTCCGCGGCATGGTCAAGGCCGGGCTGCTGACGCCGATCGCAGTCAACCCCGACACGCCGCCGCCGTTGCCCGCTGCCGACTTCGCGCCGCCGACGCTGACCTACGAACAGGCGGTCGCCGCCGAGGATGTCGCGCGCGCGGTCGGCGAGCGGCGGTTCGCGCCGTTCGTCCTCGACGGGGTGACCGGATCGGGCAAGACCGAGGTCTATTTCGAAGGGATCGCGGCCGCGCTCGCGGCCGGCGGGCAGGCGCTGGTGCTCGTCCCCGAGATCGCGCTGACCGCGCCGTGGCTCGACCGCTTCGCCGCGCGTTTCGGCTGCGCGCCGGTGACGTGGCACAGCGAGATGCGCGGCTCCGAACGCCGGCGGGCATGGCGCGCGGCGGCCGAGGGCACGGCGAAGGTCGTCGTCGGCGCGCGGTCGGCGCTGTTCCTGCCCTTCGCCGACCTGCGACTGATCGTCGTCGACGAGGCGCACGACGCGAGTTTCAAGCAGGACGACGGCGTCCAGTACCACGGCCGCGACGTCGCGGTGATGCGCGCGTCGCTGGAGGAGGCCACCGTCGTCCTCGCCACCGCGACGCCGGCGATCGAGACGCAGGTCCAGGTCGCTCGCGGCCGCTACGTCGAGCTGAAGCTGCCGTCGCGCTTCGGCGGCGCGCGGCTGCCGGCGATCGCCACGATCGACCTGCGGACCAACCCGCCGCCGCGTGGACATTGGCTGAGCCCGCCGCTCGTCGCCGCACTGCGCGAGACGCACGTCGCCGGCGAGCAGTCGCTCCTGTTTCTCAACCGTCGCGGCTACGCGCCGCTGACTTTATGCCGGACGTGCGGCGAGCGGATCGAGTGCCCGCAGTGCACCGCGTGGCTGGTCGAGCACCGCCTGACCGGGCGCCTCCAGTGCCACCACTGCGGCCACAGCATCCCCGTGCCCGCGCGCTGCCCGAAGTGCGACGCGGAACATAGTCTTGTCCCGTGCGGCCCCGGCGTCGAGCGCGTCGCCGAGGAGGTCGCGCGGGTGCTGCCCGAGCTGCGCGTGTCGCTGGTCACGTCGGACACGATCTTCTCGCCGGCGCGCGCCGCGGCACTCGTCGCCAGCGTCGAGGCGCGCGAGGTCGACGTCCTGATCGGGACGCAGCTGGTGACCAAGGGCTATCACTTCCCCGCGCTGACACTGGTCGGGGTGGTCGACGCCGACCTCGGCCTCGCTGGCGGCGATCTCCGGGCGGCCGAGCGGACCTTCCAGCAGATCGCCCAGGTCGCCGGCCGCGCCGGGCGGGGAGCCAAGCCAGGGCGCGTCCTCCTCCAGACGCACCAGCCCGAGGCGCGGATCATGCGCGCGCTGGTCGACTACGACGCGGCGGGCTTCTACGCCGCCGAGACCGACGCGCGCGCCGACCTCGCCCTGCCGCCGTTCGGACGGCTGGCCGGCGTCGTCGTGTCGGGCGAGGACGCCGCGGCGGTAACGGCGGTCGCGCGCGAACTCGGCCGGACCGCGCCGGTCGCCGACGGGCTGGCGGTGCTCGG
>CAXTQJ010000251.1:383-3546 GCA_964246245.1 uncultured Sphingomonadaceae bacterium | reverse complement strand
GGGCTGGAGCCGCTGCTGCGCGATACCGTCGCGGCGGCCGCCGCGCGGTCGCGCGAGCTGGGGCGGATCGGCGAGGGTCGAACCATGACCGATCTGATCCTCGACGCGTGGCTCACCGTCATCGGCCGCGACGGCTGGGCGGCGGCGCGGATCGACGCCGTAGCCGATGTCGGCGGAACGACGACCGCCACGGTCGCGGCGTCGCTGCCCGACCGGTGGAGCGCGCTCGCCGCCTACGGCCACCGGCTCGACGTCGCCGCGCTCGCCGAGGCCGGGGCGGACCGCGGCGCGAGCGTTCGCGACCGGCTGTTCGCGATGATCATGGCGCGGTTCGACGCGGCGCACGACCACCGCGACGCGGCGCTGGCGCTGACACTGCCGCGGTCGATCGCGCGGATCGCTGAGGCGGCGGGTGTCGCGACCGACGGCGTGCTCGGGTCCGTACGGGTCCAGGCGCTGGCGCTGCTCGCACTCGCCGTCGCCCGCGTCTGGCTCGGCGACGACAGCCCCGACCTTGCGCCGACGATGAAGGAACTGGATTCCCGTCTGGCGCAGGCGGAGACGTGGGCGCGGCGTCTGCCGTACCGCCCGCCCGCGGTCACGCCGACCGACGTTCCGGCATCGGTCGCTGGAGCGCTTCGACCAGCGGCCGATCCTCGGGTGGAATGAGCCCGGTCAGCACCGTCCAGAAGCCGGTCACCGCGCTTTGCCCGGCGTGGCCGTAGGCGCGGGTGACGCCGCCCTTGAGGCATTCGAACAGCTCGGTCTCGAGGGTCGCCCCGGCCGGGGTCAGGCTGAGCATCCGCTGCCGCCGGTCGCGGGGGCCGACGACCTGGACGACCAGCCCGCGCGCCTGGAGATCGCTCAGCACCCGGCTGAGCGACTGCTTGGTGATGTTGAGCAGCGCGAGCAGGTCGCCGATCGGCATCCCCGGGCGGCGGGCGATGAAATAGAGCGCACGGTGGTGCGCCCGGCCGAGCCCCTGCGCGGCGAGGTGGACGTCGGCTCCTTTGACCATATTGCTGTAGCCGAAGTAGAGCAGTTCGATGCCACGGCGGATTTCGGCTTCGCGGAGGAACTGCGCCGACGCCCCGACCGGCAGCTGATGGAGTGAATTTACGTCAGCCATGTTGACGCAAATGCCACATTATGTTACGTAAGACAACATTCCTGCGTAATTTTATACGATGAGGACGACGATGGCGTTGCTCGACCCGACCTTCGACGACCGTGACGGCCAGATCTGGTTCGACGGTCGGCTGGTCCCGTGGCGCGACGCGCGGGTCCACGTTCTGACCCACGCGCTTCACTATGCGAGTTCGGTGTTCGAGGGAATGCGCTGTTATGGCGGCACGGTCTTCGCGCTGTCGCAGCACAGCCAGCGGCTGATCGATTCGGCGAAGATTCTCGGTTTCGACCTGCCGTGGTCGCGCGAGGCGCTCGATGCCGCGGTCGAGGCCACCGTCGCCGCGAACGGCTTCACCGATTGCTACATCCGGCCGGTCGCGTGGCGCGGATCGGAGCAGATGGGGGTCGCGGCGCAGAAGACCAAGCCGCACGTCGCGGTCGCGGCATGGGAGTGGGGGGCTTATTTCGGCGACGAGGCGCTCGCCAAGGGGCTGCGGCTCAATATCGCGAAGTGGCGGCGACCGGCCCCGTATACCGCGCCGACCAAGTCGAAGGCGGCCGGTCTCTATATGATCTGCACCCTGTCGAAGCACGCCGCGGCCGACGCCGGCTACGACGACGCGCTGATGCTCGACTGGCGCGGCCAGGTCGCCGAGGCGACGGGGGCCAACATCTTCTTCTTGAAGGACGGGGTACTACACACGCCGACGCCCGACTGCTTCCTCGACGGAATCACGCGCCGGACGGTGATCGCGCTCGCTGCCCGGCGCGGGATCGAGGTGGTCGAACGCGCGATCTGGCCCGAAGAGCTCGAGACCTTCGAACAGGCGTTTCTCACCGGCAGCGCCGCCGAAGTCACCCCGCTCGCCGAGATCGGGCCGTGGCGCTTCGAGGTCGGCGCGCTGACACGTGACCTCGCCGCCGATTACCGCGACCACGTCCGCGGCCTCGCTCCGTCGCGACTTCCGGGCGTCGCGTCGTTAAGGGTGGCGTAAGTCCGGTTCATGCTGCTATGCAACATGAAACAGCGTAAGTCGTTCACGCGCCCGCAATATTTCGTGGTCATACCGGATCGGCCGCGAATGCGGAACGTTGTCGGCGAGGTATCAACGGATGAAGATCGGATGACACCCCGTTCCCTTGCCTTTCTCGCCGGTGCGACTGTCACGCTGTGGGTCGTGCCGTCGATCGGGACGCAGGGCATGGGCACGATCGGTGCTCGCGTCGCGCATCCCGACGCCGTCCTGTTCGATACGGTGCCTGCCCGTCGGCCGCAGGCGTGGACCGCTTTGTCACTCGCAGATCACGTCGCCGAAACTGCGCTCGAGCTGTAACCCGGCCGGTTTGACCTTGTCCGGCGCGATGCGTACACCCGCAGTCGGGGTGTCGCGGGCGGGACGAGCCATTTTTTCAGGGGATGCGATGTGACGCGGCGATGGCGAGCGGCGACGGCGATGCTCGTCGTTCTCTTCGGCCTGCCCGCATCCGGCCAGAGCATCGACCCGCGCGTCCTCCAGCAACTTCAGGGCCAGCTGGGCGCCGGGGCAAACGTCGCCTCGTCGAACCCGCTCGATACCGCGCGGGCCAGCGATCGTGTCGCGGGGGGGAACGGCACCGGCGATGTTGCGTCCGGCCTGCCCGGCAGTCGCGTCGATACCGAAGAGGAACAGACGCTCCGCCGCGTCCAGTCGCAGCAGCAACTTGACCGGCTCTACGCGCCGTCGCCGGTCGAGCGCGAGTACCGCAACCGCCTGTCCGACCCGACCCTGCGCCAATTCGGCTACGACCTGCTCCAGTCGGCGCAGCGCGGCACGCCGGGCAGCCTGACCGGCAGCGTCAGCGATGCGTACGTCGTCGGCGTCGGCGACGACCTCGTCGTCCAATTCCAGGGTGCGACCAACGAAAGCCGGACGGTGCGGGTCGACCGCGAGGGGCGGCTGGTGGTCGGCGCGCTGCCGCCGATCGTCGCCGCCGGGCGCTCGCTCGGCTCGGTCCGGCGCGAACTCGCGGCGGCGACCAAGCGCACCCTGCTTGG
>CAXTQJ010000251.1:0-373 GCA_964246245.1 uncultured Sphingomonadaceae bacterium | reverse complement strand
TCGGGGTCGCTGCGTAATGTCCGCGTCGTTCGCGCCGGCGGCGGCATCGGCGTCGACCTGTACGGGCTGGTCGGCATTGGCGCACCGCCCGCGGTCCGCCTCCAGGACGGCGACCGGATCATCGTTCCCGTCATCGGCGATACCGTCGCGGTCGCCGGCGCGGTGTCGCGGCCCGGCATCTACGAGGTCCGCCGCGGGACCAGCGTGGGCGCGGTCGTCGATTACGCCGGTGGCGCGCTCCGGCCGCGCGGCAACACCATCGCGATCAGTCGGATCGGCGCGGGCGGGGCGGAGACCTTCATCCGCGCTGTCAGCCTCGCCAGCCGGATCGAGCCTGGCGACGCGATCCAGCTCGTCGGCGGCAGCGCCGGCG
>CAXTQJ010000250.1:3224-3553 GCA_964246245.1 uncultured Sphingomonadaceae bacterium | reverse complement strand
GAGCTGCTCGGCGGGGGGTGGCGGCTGAGCGAAGGCGGCGCGGCGGTGCACCACCACCTCGGCGTCTCGGCGTTCGCGACCCACGCCGTCGTCGACGAGCGCTCGGCGGTTAGGGTCGACGCCGACATCCCGGCCGAAATCGCGGCACTGTTTGGCTGCGCGGTGCTGACCGGGGTCGGCGCGGTGGTCAACGCCGCCGTGGTGCGGCCCGGCGAGAGCGTCGTCGTCTTCGGCCTCGGCGGGGTCGGGCTGGCGGCGCTGCTCGGCGCGGTCGCGAGCGGCGCGGTCCCGATCGTCGCGGTCGACCCGGTCGCGGCCAAGCGCGACCT
>CAXTQJ010000250.1:2692-3177 GCA_964246245.1 uncultured Sphingomonadaceae bacterium | reverse complement strand
CGCGCCTGTGCACCGGGCGCCTGCACGAGCGCGATCGCCAATGCGGCGGCGGCGTGCGCCGCGCTCCCCGGCGGACCCGATGTGGCGATCGAGACGGTCGGCAAGGCGGCCGTCCTCGCCGAGGCGTACCGCGTCACCCGGCGCGGCGGCCGCACCGTGACCGTCGGCCTGCCCAACCCGGCGGACATGCTCAGCATCCCCGCCGTCGGCCTCGTCGGCGACGGCAAGACGCTGATCGGCAGCTACATGGGCAACGCGATCCCGCGCCGCGACATCCCGCGCTATATCGCGCTGTGGCGCGCCGGGCGCCTGCCAGTCGAGCGGCTGCTGACCGCGACGCGGCCCCTCGCCGAGATCAACGCCGCGCTCGATGATCTCGCCGGCGGCGGCGCGATCCGCCAGGTGATGATCCCATGAGCCCCGCCGACCGCGACTATACCGCGCACGAGCGCGACGACCTGCGCTACCTCGGCCGGCTGCTCGGC
>CAXTQJ010000250.1:0-2682 GCA_964246245.1 uncultured Sphingomonadaceae bacterium | reverse complement strand
CCGCCAGGCCGCGGTCGACGCGCACCGGACTCCGGGCGCGCCGGCCGATGCGGCGCTGTCGGCGCGGCTCGACGGCCTCGACCTCGACGACACGCTGCGCTTCGTCCGCGGCTTCCTCGCCTTCTCGCTGCTGGCCAACCTCGCCGAAGACGGCGGCCGCGCGCCGGTCGAGGCGAAGCTCGGCGACGCGGTCGACACGCTCGCGGCGGCCGGGATCGACCGCGACGGCGTCGTCGACCTGCTTGCGCAGGCGCTGATCGTCCCCGTCCTGACCGCGCACCCGACCGAGGTCCGGCGCAAGTCAGTGATCGACCGCGAGACGGCGATCGACGCCCTGATGGGCACACGCGCCGCCGCGCGCCACGACGGCGACGCGGTCGAGGCGGCGCTGGTCCGCGAGATCGCGATCCTGTGGCGGACGCGGCCGCTGCGCGGCGTCAAGCCCGTCGTCGTCGACGAGATCGACAGCGCGCTGTCGTATCTCGCGAAGAGCTTCGTGCCGGCGCTGCCGAAGCTCTATGCCGCGTGGGAGAAGCGGCTCGGGCACCCGCTGCCGTCGTTCCTCCGTCCGGGCACGTGGATCGGCGGCGACCGTGACGGCAACCCGAACGTCGACGCGACGACGCTCGAGACCGCGCTGCGGCGGCAGGCGCGGATCGCGCTCGGCCACATCCTCGCCGAGCTGAACGCGCTCGGGGCCGAGCTGTCGCTGTCGGCGTCGCTCGCCGCGGTGTCGCCGGCACTGGCCGCCTTGGCCGAGGCGAGCGGCGACCGGGCCGCATCGCGCGCCGACGAGCCGTACCGCCGCGCGCTGACCGGGGTCTATGCGCGGACTGCGGCGACCTATCTGGCGCTGACCGGCGGCGCATCTCCGGTTGCCGCCATGGTCGCGGGCGAGTCCTACCCGAACGCCGAGGCGCTCCTCGCCGACCTCGACACCGTCGCCGCCACGCTCGCCCCGCACCGCCGCGGCGCGCGGGGCGGCCGCCCGCGCGCCCCCCCGAAACCCCCCGGCCCCCTTCGGCTTCCACCTCGCGACGCTCGACCTGCGGCAGAACGCGAAGGTCCACCGCCGCGTCGTCGCCGAGCTGCTCAGGGTCGCCGGTGTCGCCGACGATTACGCGACGCTCGACGACGCCGCGCGGACCGACCTGCTCGGCGGCGAACTCGCCCACGCCCGGCTGCTGTTCAATCCCTTCGCCGCCTATTCGGCCGAGACCGCGTCGGAGATGGCGATCCTCCGCGCCGCGGCCGCCGCCCACGCCGCGTTCGGCCCCGACGTCGTCCGCGCCTACATCGTGTCGATGGCGGCGTCGGTCGCCGACCTGCTCGAGGTCTATGTCCTGTTGAAGGAGGTCGGGCTCTACGTCCCCGGCGTCGAGCCGACCTGCCCGGTGATGGCGGTGCCGCTGTTCGAGACGATCGGCGACCTCGAACGCGCGCCGGCGGTGATGGCCGAGTTCCTCGACCGGCCGAAGGCGCAGCACCTCGCCCGCGCGCGCGGCTTCCAGGAAGTGATGATCGGCTATTCCGATTCGAACAAGGACGGCGGCTACCTCACGTCGAACTGGTCGCTGCACGAGGGCGCGCTGGCGCTGGTCGAGGTGTTCGCCGCGCGTGGCATCCGGCTCCAGCTGTTTCATGGCCGCGGCGGCGCGGTCGGGCGCGGCGGCGGCTCGGCGTTCGACGCGATCCGCGCCCAGCCGCCGGGGTCGGTCGGCGGGCGCATCCGCATCACCGAGCAGGGCGAGGTCATCGCGTCGAAGTACGGCACCCCGGCGGTCGCCGCCGCCAGCCTCGAGACGATGACCGCGGCGACGGTGCTCGCCAGCCTCGCGCCGGTGCCGGTGCCGCCGGCCGATCTCGACCGCTTCCGCGCGGCGATGGACGACCTCAGCGCGGCGGCGATCGCCGCGTACCGCGGGCTGGTCTACGACACCGGCGGGTTCAACGCCTTCTTCCGCGCCGCGACGCCGATCACCGAGATCGCCGAACTCAACATCGGCAGCCGCCCGGCGTCGCGGACCCGTTCCGACCGGATCGAGGACCTGCGCGCGATCCCGTGGGTGTTCAGCTGGGCGCAGGCGCGGATCATGCTGCCCGGCTGGTTCGGCGCCGGCGACGCGCTCGCCGGCTGCGCCGACCGCGGGCTGCTCCGCGCGATGGTCGACAGCTGGCCGTTCCTCCAGACGACGCTCGCCAACCTCGAGCAAGTGCTGGCCAAGTCCGACATGGCGCTCGCCGGGCGCTACGCCGGGCTGGTCCCCGACGCGGCGCTGCGGCGGGCGATCTTCGGCCGGATCGAGGACGGCTGGCACCGCACCCGCGATGCGCTCCTCGACCTGACGGGGCAGGGGGCGCTGCTCGACCGGACGCCAGCGCTCCAGCGGGCGGTGCGGATGCGGCTGCCGTACATCGATCCCTTGAACGAGCTGCAGATCGACCTGATCCGGCGGCGGCGGAGCGGCGACGCCGATCCGCGCATCGCCGAGGGCATCCACCTGACGATCAACGGCATCGCCGCCGGGCTGAGGAACACCGGATGACGGCGCGCCGAGCCCCGATCGGCACGCGATGAGCGTCGCCTTCACCCGCGAGGGCGACGCCGAGGCCGCCGCCGCCGACCTGCCCGACCGGCCGGGGTCGGCGCATCCCAACCTCGTCACCGCGACGGGACTGGCG
>CAXTQJ010000249.1:0-3591 GCA_964246245.1 uncultured Sphingomonadaceae bacterium | reverse complement strand
TCGTAGAGCGCCTTGGCGCTCGCCGAGGAGACCGCGCTGCCGTCCGAGGTCGAGGCGGCCATGCTCGCGGGGCGCGAACGCTACGCGGCGGCGAAGGCGGCCGAGGAAGCGGCGCTCGCCACGGTCGACGCGAAGCTCGCCGCCATCGTCCGGTCCGGGCGCGGCAGTCGACCTGCGCGGACGTGAACTTCGTGGCGTTGTTCATCTTCGGCGTCGAGCTGGCCGGCGGGCGTCGCGGCAAAGCCGCGCCGTCGGTCGGGTTCGGGGGTGAAGACCCGCCGACCCGCCGGCCGGGCCTGCGCGAGTTTGTGCGCCGCTCCGCGCGCCTGCGGCGTGCTCGCTGCGCGCGGCCGTGCTACGCCGCCATCTCTCGATCCAGGTTCGCCCGCACCGCCGCGAAGAACTGCTCGGTCGTCATCCACGCCTGGTCGGGGCCGATGAGGATGGCGAGGTCCTTGGTCATCTTGCCTTGTTCGACCGTCTCGACGCAGACGCGTTCGAGCGTCTCGGCGAACGTCGTCACCTCGGGGGTGCCGTCGAGGACGCCGCGGTGCTTGAGGCCGCCGGTCCACGCGAAGATCGAGGCGATCGGGTTGGTGCTCGTCGGCTTGCCGGCCTGGTGCATCCGGTAGTGGCGGGTGACGGTGCCGTGCGCCGCTTCGGCCTCGACCGTCCTGCCGTCGGGGGTGAGGAGGACGCTGGTCATCAGGCCGAGGCTGCCGAAGCCCTGCGCGACCATGTCCGACTGGACGTCGCCGTCGTAGTTCTTGCACGCCCAGATGAAGTTGCCCGACCACTTGAGCGCCGAGGCGACGAGGTCGTCGATCAGGCGGTGCTCGTAGACCAGGCCACGCTTGACGTACTCGGCCTTGAAATCCTTGACGTAGGTTTCCTCGAACAGGTCCTTGAAGCGGCCGTCGTAGGCCTTGAGGATCGTGTTCTTGGTCGACAGGTAGACCGGCCAGTTCCGCTGCAGACCGTAGTTGAGGCAGGCGCGGGCGAAGTCGCGGATCGAATCGTCGAGGTTGTACATCCCCATCGCGACGCCGGGCGACGGGTAGTGGAACACCTCGTGCTCGATCTCGCCGCCGTCGTCGCCGACCCACTTCATGGTCAGGCGGCCGGGCCCGGGCACGAGGAAATCGGTCGCGCGGTACTGGTCGCCGAAGGCATGACGGCCGACGACGATCGGGCTGGTCCAGCCCGGCACGAGGCGCGGGACCGACTGGATGACGATCGGCTCGCGGAAGACGACGCCGCCGAGGATGTTGCGGATCGTGCCGTTGGGCGACTTCCACATCCGCTTGAGCCCGAATTCGGCAACGCGCGCTTCGTCGGGGGTGATCGTCGCGCACTTGACGCCGACGCCGTGCTTGAGAATCGCGTTCGCCGCCTGGACGGTGACCTTGTCGTCGGTCGCGTCGCGGTGCTCGATGCCGAGGTCGAAATAGATCAGGTCGACGTCGAGATACGGCAGGATCAGCTGCTCGCGGATCCATTGCCAGATGATCCGGGTCATCTCGTCGCCGTCGAGCTCGACGACGGGGTTCAGCACCTTGATCTTGGCCATGGACGTCCTCGCGGGTGGTCGCGACGCTGTAGGGTGCGAGGCCAACGCCGGTCAACGCCCGTGCGCGCCGCGTCGCGCCGTCAGCCTTCGAGGCGGGCGGCGAGGGCGTCGACTCCGGCGAGCGGCTCGACCAGTGCGAAGAGGCCGGGATAAGCGAAGCCGGCGCGGTCGAGATGGCCGAGCAGGTCCATGAACGGTCGCCAGAACGTGCCGCCGAGGAGCCAGATCGGCTTGGCGTGAAGGCCGAGGTTGCGCCACGTCATCACCTCGAACAGCTCGTCAAGGGTGCCGATCCCACCGGGCAGGACGACGATCGCGTCGGAGCGGGCGAACATTTCCGCCTTGCGCTCGTGAAGGGTGGCGGTGACGATCAGCTCGTGAAGGCCGGTCTGCGCCACCTCCTGCACGGCGAGGCATTCGGGCAGCACGCCGACGACGCGACCACCGCCGGCGAGCGCGGCGCGGGCGGCGAGGCCCATCAGGCCGTTGCCCCCACCGCCGTAGACCAGGGTCAGCCCGCGCGTCGCGGCGAGATGGCCGACGCCGGCGGCAAGCGCGGCGAACGCCGGGTCGGCCCCCGGCTTCGAGCCGCAGAACAGGCAAAGCGATGTGATCGGCACGGCTGGCGGCTCCCCCCGAAGCGCGGTCGGTGTGGCAGGCCCGCCGTCCATTGTCACTCCCGGCGTGCGCGACTAGGGTGCGTTAGATGCCTATGACAGAGACGCCCAACCTGCCGGCGACGGCGAAATACGCGCTGCCGCCGATGCATCCGGAGGGGCGGAAGTTCGTCGGCGCGGCGGCGGTGGCGACGCTCGTCGTCGGCTTCGGGCTCCACTGGACGACGCTCGGCTGGCTCCTCGTCGCGCTGACCGTGTGGATCGCGCTGTTCTTCCGCGATCCGGCGCGGACGACGCCGGGCGGCGACCGGCTGCTGGTGTCGCCGGCCGACGGCATGGTGAGCATGGTCGCGACCGTCGCCGTGCCGCGCCAGCTCGCCGGCGACGTCGGCCTCGGCGGCGGGATCGGCACCGGCGTCGGCGAACTCGTCGCGACGCGGGTGTCGGTGTTCATGAACGTGTTCGACGTCCACGTGAACCGCTCGCCGCTCGCGGGCACGGTCAGCCGGATCGCCTATGTGCCAGGCAAGTTCCTCAACGCCGACCTCGACAAGGCGTCGGACGACAACGAGCGCCAATATTTCGTCGTCGAGGGCGGCGACGGGACGCGGGTCGGCTTTACCCAGATTGCCGGGCTGGTCGCGCGGCGGATCGTCCGCTTCGTCGACGTCGGCGAGCGTGTCGCGGCCGGCCAGCGGATCGGGCTGATCCGCTTCGGCAGCCGCGTCGACGTCTACCTCCCCGCCGGCTATGCCTGCGAGGTCCTACCGGGGCAGCGGTGCGTCGCCGGGGAGACGATCATCGCGCGGCGCGGCAGCGACGGGGTGACGGCGGGCACCACGCAGTGAACCGCACCGCGTGACCGACGGCGGGGAGCCTCGGCGGCGCTTTACCGTCGGCCGAAGCACCGGCGCGGGCGGCGGCGAACGGCGCTTCGGCCGGGTCATCCCGCTCCGCGCGCTGATCCCGAACGCGATCACCGTCCTCGCGCTGTGCTTCGGGTTGACCGGCGTCCGCTTCGGCATCGCCGGCGAGTGGGACAAGGCGGCGATCGCCGTCGTCGTCGCCGGGGTGCTCGACGGCATCGACGGGCGGATCGCGCGGCTGCTCAAGGGGACCAGCCGCTTCGGAGCCGAACTCGATTCGCTGTCCGACGTCATCGCCTTCGGGGTCGCGCCGGCGCTGATCATGTACCTGTGGGCGCTCCAGTTCCTGCCCGGCTTCGGCTGGATCGTCGCGCTCGCCCACGCCGTCACCTGCGCGTTGCGGCTGGCGCGCTTCAACGCCGGTATCGGCGTCGCCGCGCCGGGCGTGCCGGCAACACGGCGAAGCCTGCTCGGCGTGCCTGCCCCGGTCGGGGCGGGATTGGCGCTCAGCCCGATCTTCGTCTGGCTGTGGCTCGGG
>CAXTQJ010000248.1:2857-3613 GCA_964246245.1 uncultured Sphingomonadaceae bacterium | reverse complement strand
ACTGGGGGCTGCACCCGGCGTTGCGGGACACGCTCCAGCCGCTGTGGGCCAGACGCCAGATCGCCTGCGTCCCCTTCGCCGGCACCGACGACCTCAGCCGCAGCCACTTCGAGACGCAGGACACGATCGAGCTCGGCCAGCCGACGGGCGGTGGCCGCGACTATGCCTCGGGATTCATGGCGCGGCTGGCGGCGGCGCTCGGGTCGTCGACCGCGCCGATCGCCTTCACCGAGCAGGTGCCGCTGAGCTTTCGCGGTCCCGAGCCGGTGCCGAACATCGCCCTCGGCGGCGTCGCCAAGCCGCTCGACGACCGTCAGGCGAAGCTGATCGCGGCGATGTACGCCGGCGATCCGCTGGCGAGGTCGGTCGGCGAGGGTTTCGCCGTCCGCAGCGAAGTCTACGCGAGCCTCGCGGGCCAAGAACCGGCGGCGAACCGCGGCGCGGTCAGCCCCAAGGGCTTCGAGCTGGCCGCGCGGCGGATGGGGCACCTGATGGCGAGCGACTTCTCGCTCGGCTTCGTCGACGTCGGCGGGTGGGACACCCACGTCAATCAAGGCGGCGCGACCGGCTATCTCGCCGACCGCCTCGGCGAACTCGGCCGCGGCCTCGCCGGCTTCGTCGAGGAGATCGGCCCGGCGTGGCGCGACACCACCGTCGTCGTCGTCTCGGAGTTTGGCCGGACGTTCAGGGAGAACGGCGACCGCGGCACCGCCCATGGCCACGGCAGCGTCTACTGGGTGCTCGGTGGGCAGGTCC
>CAXTQJ010000248.1:0-2756 GCA_964246245.1 uncultured Sphingomonadaceae bacterium | reverse complement strand
GCGGGGGGGGCGCGGGGCGGCTGTACGGCCTGTCGCCGGCGCGGCTCGACCCGGTCTTCCCGCGCACCGCGCCGCTCGACCTCGCGCTCGTCTGACGTCAGCCGAGGACGAAGCGCGCGCGGCAGCCGCCGTTGACCCAGATGCCGCCGCGGTCCCAGCCCCACGTCCGCCGCTCGACGCAGGTGCCGGCGATGACCTCGATCCGCGGCCGGCGATAGACGGCGGTCGCACACCGCTGCGGCTGGAACCGCCACGACTCGCACACGATCAGCCGGCCGTCGGGAGCGGGGGGAACGCCGCCGCCGGCACCGCTCCCCGAGCCGCCGACCACCGCGAAGATCGCGCGGCAGCCGTTGGTCACCCACACGCCGCGCGGGGAATAGCCCCATGTCTGGCCCCGATTGCACAGGCCGCCGGTCTGCTGGAGCAGGCGGACGCCGCCACGGGTATCGGCCGGGCACTCCTGCCGCCGGAACTGCCACGATTCGCAGACGATCTGCCGCGCTTGGGGACGGAAGTGGCCGGGGTAAGGCCGTACCGGCGCGGCGGCGGCGGTCGGCAGCGACGGCATCGCCGCGGCGACCACAGCCATCACGATTTCCGTCGCCAGCGCGTCGCGCACCATCATCATTCCCCCTGGCTTGTTCGGCGACCGCCAAAAGATAACCCCGTACCCGCGGGGCGGCAACGGGATCGTGCGCGATGCGCGGCTCGACCTCGTCGAGGCGTGACCCGGCGCGGCTTTGCCGCTAGGCACGGGCTTTCGCCAACCGCGAGCCACGCCTTGACCACCGTCTATCAGACCTACGCCGCCCATGTCGCCGACGCGCTGGCCGTGCTCGTCGCAAGCGGCGACCTGCCGGCGGGGCTCGATACGCGCCACGTCACCGTCGAAGCGCCGCGCGATCCCGACCACGGCGACCTCGCGACCAACGCCGCGATGGTGCTGGCCAAGGCGGCGGGCGTGAAGCCGCGCGAGATCGCCGTCGGCCTCGCGCAGGTCCTCGTCGAACTGCCCGACGTCGCCGCCGCCGAGGTCGCCGGGCCGGGCTTCCTCAACCTGCGGCTCAAGCCCGGCGTGTGGGCGGCCGAACTGGCGACGATCCTGCGCGAGCGCGGCGACTACGGCCGCTCGACGATCGGCGCGGGCGAGCGGGTCGACGTCGAATATGTCTCGGCGAACCCGACCGGGCCGATGCACATGGGCCACTGCCGCGGGGCGGTCGTCGGCGACGCGCTCGCCAACCTGCTCGCCTACGCCGGCTATGCCGTGACGCGCGAATACTACATCAACGACGCCGGCGGGCAGGTCGACACCCTCGCGCGGTCGGTCCACCTGCGCTACCTCGAGGCGCTCGGCGGGACGGTGACGATCCCCGACGGCTACTACCCCGGCGACTATCTGGTCCCGGTCGGCGAGGCCCTCGCCGCCGAGTTCGGCGACACCTACGCGCTGCGCCCGGAAAGCGACTGGCTGGCGCTGTTCCGCACCCGCGCGGTCGCGGCGATGATGGACCTGATCCGCGCCGACCTCGCCCTCCTCGGCATCGCCCACGACGTGTTCTTCTCCGAGGCGAGCCTCGGCCCGGCGGTCGCCGCCGCGCTCGCCGACCTCGACGCCAAGGGGCTGATCTACGAGGGCGTTCTCGACGCCCCCAAGGGCGAAGCCCCAAGAGACGACGGCTCCGACTGGGAACCGCGGCCGCAGACCCTGTTCCGGGCGACGCGGTTCGGCGACGACAGCGACCGCGCGATGAAGAAATCCGACGGCAGCTGGACCTACTTCGCCGGCGACGTCGCCTACCACTACGACAAGCTGCATCGCGGCTTCGGCGCGCTGGTCGACATGTTCGGGGCCGACCACGGCGGCTACGTCAAGCGGATGACGGCGGCGGTCGCGGCGCTGTCGGGGGGCGCGGTCGCGCTCGACGTCAAGCTCGTCCAGATGGTCCGGCTGTTCCGCGCCGGCGAACCGGTCAAGATGTCGAAGCGGTCGGGATCGTTCGTCACCTTGGCCGATGTCGTCGGCGAGGTCGGCAAGGACGTCGTCCGCTTCATCATGCTGACCAAGAAGAGCGACAGCCAGCTCGACTTCGACTTCGCGCGCGTCGTCGAGCAGTCGCGCGACAACCCCGTCTTCTACGTCCAGTACGCCCATGCCCGGGTGGCGTCGCTCGGCCGGCGCGCGGCGGCGGCGGGCATGGTCCTGCCCGAGCCCGACCTGACCCGCCTCGACGCCGAGGAACTGACGCTGGTCGGGCTGGCGGCGCAGTGGCCGAAGACGGTGGAGGCCGCCGCGGTCAGCCGCGAGCCCCACCGCATCGCCTTCTACCTGAACGACCTCGCCGCCGCGTTCCATTCGCTGTGGAACCGCGGCAACGACGATCCGGCGCGACGTTTCCTGGTGGAGGACGACCTGCCGCTGACCGCCGCACGGCTCGCGCTCGCTCGCGGCGTCGCGCAGGTCATCGCCAACGGCCTCGGCGTCATGGGCGTCGAGCCGGTCGAGGAGATGCTCTGATGGCGCGCGCACCCGGCGACGACGAACCGTGGCTCGCCGAGGGGGTCCGCGAGGAGCGGTCCACCCTCGTCCCGCGCGCGCGGCTGTTCGGCGGGACGCTGGTCGCCGTCATGCTCGCGGTGCTCGTCGGCCTCGGCGTGTATCTGGCCTCGGGGCACAAGAGCGACGGGTCGACCGGCTACGCCCGGCCCGAGGACGCGCCGCTGATCGCCGCCGACGCCGGGCCGTACAAGAT
>CAXTQJ010000247.1:590-3631 GCA_964246245.1 uncultured Sphingomonadaceae bacterium | reverse complement strand
CGTCGTCCTGCGTCACGAAGCTCATCTCGATGTCGAGCTGGTAGAACTCGCCCGGCGAGCGGTCGGCGCGGGCGTCCTCGTCGCGGAAGCACGGCGCGATCTGGAAATAGCGGTCGAAGCCGGCGACCATCAGCAGCTGCTTGAACATCTGTGGCGCTTGAGGAAGGGCGTAGAACTTGCCCGGATGGACGCGACTGGGAACAAGGAAATCGCGCGCGCCCTCGGGGCTCGACGCCGTCAGGATCGGCGTCTGGAACTCGGTAAAGCCCTGGTCGATCATCCGCCGCCGCAGCGACGCGATGACGTTCGACCGCAGGACGATGTTCCGGTGCAGCCGCTCGCGGCGCAGGTCGAGGAAACGGTACTTTAGGCGGATGTCCTCCGGGTAGTCGGCTTCGCCGGCGACCGGCAGCGGCAGCTCGTCGGCGCGCGACTGGACGGTGACCGCGGCGGCGCGGACCTCGATCGCGCCGGTCGCCATCTTCGGGTTGATCGCGGCGGCGTCGCGCGCGACGACGTCGCCGGTGACCGTGACGACGCTCTCGACGCGCAGCCGGTCGAGCGTGTCGAAGGCGAGCGACCCCGGATTAGCGACGATCTGGGTCAGGCCGTAATGGTCGCGCAGGTCGACGAACAGCACCCCGCCGTGGTCGCGCTTGCGGTGGACCCACCCCGACAGACGCGCGGTCGACCCGGCGTCGGGGCCGCGAAGCGCGGCGCAGGTGTGGGTGCGATAGGCGTGCATTGGACGATCCGTTCGGCGGGGCATGAGCGACGCGGCGTGACACACGCTCGCTCCGCCGATGTCAAGGCGAGCGCCCGGCGCTTGGGGTACGCCAAGAATAAGTTCGTCGCGGCAACTCCCAACGCTGTCCTACGTTGGCGTGGTCACCCGGAGGTTCCGATGAAGCCCGCGCTTGCCGCCGTCTTGCTCCTCGCCATCCCGGCCTCGATCGTCGTCGCCGCGACCGCGTCGGCGCCGCAGGTCAATGCGACGATGGCCGACCTCGCCCAGCCGCTGCCGCTCCCCTACGACCCCACTGCCGACGGCACGACGCAGGTCGCCGCCGCCAGGACACGCGCGAAGGCGAACCACAAGCTGCTGCTGATCGACCTCGGCGGCAACTGGTGCCCCGACTGCCGTGTCCTCGCCGCGGTCGTCGCGCTGCCCGGTGTCAAGGCGTTCGTCGACAAGCACTACGAGGTCGTCGCCGTCGACATCGGCCGCCGCGACAAGAACCTCGGCATCGCCGAGCACTACGGGGCCGACATCAAGGGCGTCCCGGCCGTCCTCATCGTCGATCCGGCGACCGACAGGTTGAAGAACGAGGGCCACTACGCTGCCCTGTCCGACGCGCGCCACATGACCCCGCAGGCGCTCGCCGACTGGCTGGCGAGCTGGGTCTGACAGCGGCACAGGCGCGCACTCCCGCGACCGGCGGGGCTTTTGCCGCCACCGCCGGTTGAGCGACGCGTCCGTGTCGTCTCTGCGGACGGCGGCGATCGGACCCTGAATGACGGGACATTTTCCCATCGGCTTGCTGGCGTGGCTGTTCGGCCTGGCCAGCATCGGTTGCCTCGTCGCGACCGCGTACCGCTTCCGGCGGCGGCCGGTGACGGCGCTGATCGCGGGCGCGGCACGGCGTGAAGCCTTCCACCGCGACACGCTCGCTGCGCTCGAAGCCGCGATCGCCGCTGCCCAGACAGAAGGCCGTCCCGCCGAGGCGGGTCGCCTTGCACCGAGCCTCGCCGTCCATCGTCACGCCCTGGCCGGCCTGGCGCAGGCGCGCGAGTTCGCCGGGCGGCGGTGAGTATCCGCTAGCCGTGTTTCCCCCCGCGCATTAAGACGGGGGATGCACATCCACCCGCTCGTCACCGACACCGCCACCCTCGCCGCGCTATGTGACCGCCTCGCCGCGGCCGACTTCGTCACCGTCGATACCGAGTTCATGCGCGAAAACACCTTCTTTCCCGACCTCTGCCTGATCCAGGTCGCGGGCGGCGACGAAGCGGCGGCGATCGACCCCAAGGCCGCCGGGCTCGACCTCGCCCCCTTCCTCGACCTGCTGACCAAGGCCGACGTCCTCAAGGTGTTCCACGCCGCGGGGCAAGATCTCGAGATCGTCTACAACCTGACCGGCACGACGCCGTCGCCGCTGTTCGATACCCAGGTTGCGGCGATGGCGCTCGGCATGGGCGAGCAGGTCAGCTATTCGAATCTGGTCCAGTCGTACCTCGGCGTCGTCGTCGACAAGGGGGCGCGCTTCACCGACTGGGCACGGCGGCCGCTCGCGGCGAGCCAGATCGACTATGCCATCGGCGACGTCACCCACCTCGCCGCGCTGTTCCCCAAGATGGTCGCGCGGCTGAAGAAGACCGGACGCGGCGCGTGGCTCGACGACGAGATGGCGCGCGTCTGCGACCCCGCGACCTACGCCAACGACCCCGACACGGCGTGGCAGCGCATCCGCATCAGCAGCCGCAAGCCCGAGGTGCTCGGCCGCCTGAAAGCGCTCGCCGCGTGGCGCGAGCGCGAGGCCAAGTCGAAGGACGTGCCGCGCGGCCGCATCGTCAAGGACGAGACGCTGGGGGAACTCGTGTCGAGCCCACCCAAGGCGCAGGCCGACCTCGCGCGCTTCCGTGGCCTGTCGCAGACGTGGGCGACGAACGACATCGGCCGCCGCCTGATGGCCGCGCTCGCCGCCGCCGGGCCGCTGTCCGACGCCGAGATGCCGGCGCGCGACGCCCCCCGCCCCGGCCTGTCGAGCGAAGGCGCGCTGATCGCCGACCTGCTCAAGCTCCTCCTCAAGATCCGCGCCAAGGAAGCGAACGTCGCCCCCAAGCTGATCGCGCGGAACGAAGAGCTCGACGCGATCGCCGGCGGCGTTCGGAGCGGCCTCGTCATCTTGTCGGGCTGGCGGAACGACGTGTTCGGCAAGGACGCGCTGGCGCTGGTCGACGGCCGGCTGGGGTTCGCGGTCAAGGACAAGCGGCTGACGATGACAGCGATCGAGGCCGGTCCGGCTCCGCCGCGATAAGGT
>CAXTQJ010000247.1:0-580 GCA_964246245.1 uncultured Sphingomonadaceae bacterium | reverse complement strand
GCCAATGATGCGCCTGAGGCAGGAAAATGCCGATCGACCATGATCTCGGGAAGGCCGGTATCTACCAGGGCGAAGGGCCGCGGTGCGGGGCCGCGTGCGCCCTGCAGATCCTGACGCTGCTCGGATGCACCAAGAGCGCCAAGGACACCGTCGGCCACGTCATGTCGAAGACCAAGACGACGGGCATGGTCGAGTTTCTCGGCAGCACCCCGCGCAACATCGCGACCTTCGTCCTGCGCCGCTTCAACGCCCTCAACACCAACGGTGAGACGCTGACGGTCTATCGCCTGTCGTCGGCGTCGACCTATCGGGCGTGGCTGCAGCCGCTCGTCGCGTCGAACAGCTTCTATCCCAAGTTCAGCGGCGTCCTGACCGACGACGACATCGTCCTCCGCTTCGTCGCGAGCACCGGCATGGCGGTGACGAGCCACTTCGTGCTGGAGACCCGGCATGACAATGCGACGTACATCATGGACCCCGCCGACACCTTTCCCAAGCCGGTCAAGTCGTCGTTCAGCGACTGGCTCGCATCGGAACCGTTTCAGGAAACCGGGCTCGATCTCGTCTTCCGCCTCGCCTA
>CAXTQJ010000246.1:0-3642 GCA_964246245.1 uncultured Sphingomonadaceae bacterium | reverse complement strand
GGTCTCGTTCGACTTGCATGTGTTAGGCATGCCGCCAGCGTTCGTTCTGAGCCAGGATCAAACTCTCAAGTTCATGTCCGAAACCCCGACCCGGCGAACCGGAACGGAGCCCCGTTCAAGGAGCATCCTATTTTGCACAAAACCAATCTGACTATCCGACCCGAAAGCCGGCAGTGCATTGTGGTAAGACATATAGGAGGCGTGTTTTAGCCATGACGCCCGAGCCCTTGTACGCTCGGAGCCATGGGCCGCCGCCCACATGTCCCTTCATTCAACCTACAATGAGAAAGAGCGACACCACTCTGTCCCCCGTTTGACCGGGGTACCGAGCGGCAGGTTTTTCCGAGACCCGGAGGCGAACCCAGTGGCTCGTTCCGGCGTCGGGGGCGGCTTATGGGCCGCGTCTCGAACCCCGTCAACCCGTTTTTTGAAGACCCCGACCGAAGCCGAAACCCCCACCCGCGCATCGCGACACGCGACCGGGCGTACCGTTCGCATCATCGCCACTGTCGGGAGCCGACCACCATCCGGCGAACCGGATGCCCGTCGACCGGGAAGCGGCTATCTAGGCGCCTCGCGCCGGCGTGGCAACCCCTGTCTTCGTTATGCCCGTATGGGGGCCGTCATGCGGTGGTAATATAGTCCTTGAGCGCGCTCGCCTCGCCTTCGGCCTCCTCGATACGCCGCTTGACGAGGTCGCCGATCGACACCAGCCCGAGCAGTTCGCCGCCGGCGACCACGGGCAGGTGGCGGATGCGCCGGTTGGTCATCGTCGCCATCGCCGCCGCGATCGACGACTCGGGCGCGGCGGTGACCACCGGCGCGGTCATCACCGTCGCGGCGACCGCATCGAGGATACCGGCCCCGAGTCGGTGCAGCCCGGCAACGATGTCGCGCTCCGACACGATGCCGGCGATCGAGTCGCTCTCGATGACCAGGACCGCGCCGATGCGGTGCTGCTCCAGCAGCGCGACGATATCGCGGATCGGGGTCGCCGCGGCGACACTGATCACCGGGCGCTTGCCAGCGAGGATCGACCCGATCGACATGACGGCACCTCCCAAGGCGCGGCCGGCCGGACTATATGCCGTCGCGCGGTCGCGACGGCGATGATCGGCCGATTCGCGGCGAAAGGAAAGACGATGCCGAGGCCCCGGACCGACGCCGCCGGATCCGTCCACTGGCGACGCTATCGCCGCCTGCTCGCGCTGATGGTCGCGGTGGCGGTCGTCGCCATCGCCGTCGCGCTCGTGGTGCTCCACGGCGAAGGCGTCGTCCTGCGCCCGCAGTTCGTCATCGCGCTGTCGCTCGGCATCGGCGCGTCGCTGCTGCTCGCGGGGGTGCTGATGGGGCTGGTCTTCGTCAGCGCCGCGAGCGGCCACGACGACGCCATCGAGCGGCGAAACGAACCGAGCCGCCCCGCGGGACGGCCCTGGGAGTAGCGGTCGGGCCGCGTCAGAAGTCGATCTGCGCCCGCAACGCGAAGGTGTCGTTGCCGTAGCTGCGCTGCGCCGGGATCAGCGCGCTGGTCGGCACGACGGCGGCCGCGAACGGCCCGCCCTTGATGTCCTGATGCGCGAACTCGGCGGTCATGCGGACATAGTCGATCGGCCAGTAGTTGAGCGCGCCGAGGTAGCCGATCTGCCGTCCGCCGTTGACCGCGCCGCCGCTGTTCGCCGCGGCGTTGCCGACCTGCGTCGTCAGGTTGAGGTAGTCGACGCGGCCGACGACCTGGACGCCGCCGAGCCCGCCGGCGTCGACCGGGTGGAGGATCTTGGTGCGGTCGACCTTGCCGTTCTTGTAGCCGCGGGTCTCGCCGGTCAGCCAGTAGCCGGCCTCGGCGTAGCCGGTCCAGAAGTGATAGTTGCCCGGATACTCGGTACCGACGATCGCCTGCGGCGCGTCGACCTTGTCCCCCGGGCGGTAGCCGTCGACGTGGAGATACTGGCCTTCGCCGGCGACGTGGAACGGGCCGTGGATGTACATCGCCTCGAGCCCGTAGATCTGGTCGTCCTTGCCGGCGACGTTGCCGCTGCCGACGAAACGCTGGTCGGTGGTGAACGAGAACGGCCGGGCGCGATACTGCAGCCCGCGCGCGTCGGTCGCGAACTCGCGGTACTGGAAGCTCGCGCCGAGGTGCGCCTGGCCGCCGAAGAACACCGGCGACCACACCGTCCGTGCCGAGAACTGATAGCCGGTGCGGTCGAACAGGCCGTTGTTGTTGGTCGCGACCGTCGTCGCCACGGTCGGATTGCCGCCCGGCGTGGCGGACGCCGTGACGGTCGACGTCGCCGAATAGGTCAGCGGCGCATTGCCGTTGATGCCCTGGTTGAACGCGCCGAGCTGGACGCGGAAATCGTTGGTCTTGTTGACGTAGGTCACCGCGAGGCCGAGCCGGCGGCCGTTGCCGGTCGCGTCGTTGAGCTGCGCCCGCTCGACGAAGGAGGTGAAGCGGTTGCTCATCATGTTTTCCATCGAGCTGAACGGATAGAAATAGCCCGCGGTGAAGGTGAGCGGCGTCTTGTGCGGCGCGTATTCGATGATGACATCCTCGTAATCGATGATGCCTTCGGCGAAGTTGAACTGGAAGTTGTAGCTGAGGTCGCCGGGCAGCGCACCCGCCGCGCCGATCAGCAGGCGGCGCGACCGGCCGTTGAAGCCCAAGTTCGGCGTGTTGATCGCGTTATGCGGATTGTTGACCTGGGCGATGTCGTACTGGAGTTCGCCCTGAAGCTTGAACTTGTAGCCGGTGCCGCTCGAGAACTCGGGCATCCCCTTCCACGCCGGGGTGACGATCCCGGCCTGCTTCTTGACCGCGTCGAGCTGCGCCTGGAGGGCGTCGACCTGCGCCTTGAGGAACTCGAGCTGCGCCGCCGCCTCCTCGGGCGATGCCGCCGTCTCGGTGTCCTGCGCACGGGCGGGAGCGGCGGAGACCGCCGTCAGCGCCGTCGCGGCGAGCAGCGCCACGCCCCATTTCGTCGTCGTCATCGAACGTCCCCTGTGCCCATGTGCAGACCGCCGCCTAAGCAGGGCTGATGACAGTTCCGCGACAGATTTGTTGCTGATTTTTTCTTGGGCGGGGAAAAGCCGCGGCGTGGCAAACTTGTCACTAAGGCGTCAGCCAGTGCCCGCGCCAGTCGCCGTCGCCGCGCCGATGACGCGCGCGACGGTGCCCGGGCTCGGCGAGGTCGAGCCACTCGATCACGTCGACGGCGACCGTCAGCCGCGCGAAGTTCGTGCGACCGTCGCCGGTCACGCGCGCGGCGGCTTCCGGGGTGACGGCGACCGTCCCGGGCGCGACGACGGTGCGATAGGCGCGGCGGGCAGCGGTGGGTACGTCGGCCCACGCCGCGTCGACCGCCGGGCCGGGGCGAGCGATCGGGGCGATCCCGTCGAGGCGCAGCTGCAGCCGCGCGGCAGGGTCGTAGGCGACGACCGCGACGCGGGGCGCGGCCGCGATCGCCGCGACCTTGGCCGCGCGCGCATCGGTGAAGAAGGTCAGCGTCGCCGCCGCCCGGTCGAGCGCGCGCATGACCATGACGCGGCCGTCGGCACCGCCCGCCGCGGCCGTGGCGACGACCGGCGTCCGCAGCGGCGCGGTGGGGTCGGTGCTGAACACGCGCACCGTCGCATCGTAGCCGC
>CAXTQJ010000245.1:0-3710 GCA_964246245.1 uncultured Sphingomonadaceae bacterium | reverse complement strand
GGCCAATGGCGGCCGCCTCCAGTTCGCGGTCTATCACAGCATCACCTTCGAGGACCGGGTGCTGATCCGTCCCGGGGTGCCGGTGCTCGACCTGCTCAACGGCGGCGCGCTGGGGACGAATGGCGGCCAGCCGCGCCACGAGGTCGACGTTCAGGCGGGCTATTCGCGCAACGGCCTCGGCGCGCGGCTGTCGGCCAACTATCGCTCGGGGACGCGGGTCGACGCCGCCGCCGGCGATCCGAGCGGCGCGCTGACCTTCTCGCCGCTGGCGACGGCGAGCCTGCGCCTGTTCGCCAACCTCGGTCAGATGCCGAAGCTGGTGAAAGACCATCCGTGGCTGCGCGGCACGCGGCTGACCTTCAACGTCACCAACCTGACCGATGCCCGCGAGCGCGTCCGCGATGCGACCGGCACGACGCCGCTCGCCCTCCAGCCGGGCTATCTCGACCCCGTCGGCCGCGCCGTCAGCATCAGCTTCCGCAAGTTGTTCTTTACCATACCGGCACGTCGACCCCCGACGCCATAACCCCGTATCCGCCTTTTCGTGGCGAAAGCGGCTTCGCGGGCGCTTACTTCGCTTACTTGTTCATCTTCGCGGCCGCTCAGCGCTGCATCCGCATCACCTGATCCATCGGCATCATGTTGTGGTTGAGGTTGACCATGATGAACAGCGACCCGGCGATGAGCAGGAAGGTGATCAGCAGCCCGAAGGCCAGCGCGAGGACGGTATTGGCGCTGTCGGGCCCGGTGTTGAGGTGGAGGAAGAAGACGAGGTGGACCCCCATCTGCGCGATGGCGAGCACGATCAGCCCGATCGGAATGCCCGGCGTCCAGATCAGCGGCGAGTGGGCGATGTAGAACGAGATGCCGGTGAGCGCAGCGGCGAGGACCAGCCCGACGAAGTAGCCGAAGACCTGGAGGCCGATCGATTGGTGCGTCGGCTGGTCGGCCCCCGGCGCGGCCGGGGCGGGATGCTGGGTCATGCGGTGCTCCCGATCAGGTAGACGACGGTGAACAGCGCCACCCAGATGATGTCGAGCGCGTGCCAGAACAGCGTGAAGCACTGGATGCGCCGCTGGATGTCGTCGCGGAACCCCTTGGCATAGGTCTGCGCCATCATCGTCAGCAACCACAGGAGGCCGAGGCTGACGTGGAGGCCGTGGCAGCCGACCAGCGCGAAGAAGGCCGACAGGAAGGCGCTGCGGCCGGGCCCGTTGCCGTGCGCGACGAGGCCCGACAACTCGGTCACCTCGATCGCGACGAAGGCCGCGCCGAGGACGAAGGTCGCCGCCATCGCCGCCTGGAACATGCCCTGGCGCCTGGCGTGCGCGCCGATCGTGGCGAGCCCCGAGGTGAAGCTCGACAGCAGCAGGCACGCGGTCTCGATCGCCGTCGTCGACAGGTCGAACAGGTGCCTGGCCGACGGGCCGCCGGCGGTCGCGCCGGACAGCACCGCATAGGCGGCGAAGAAGGCCGAGAACATGATGATGTCGGAGACGAGGAAGATCCAGAAGCCGTAGCCGACGATGATCCGCTTCGGCGCGACGCCGCCGTCCTCGTCCTCGTGTCCACCGTGGCCGAGCGCGTGCGGGTCGTCGGCGGTGGCGGCGGCGAGGCTCATGCGGCGACCGGGCGGTCGACGCGGTCGAGCCGCTCGACCTCGTCGGCCCCGAGGACGTCGTCGGCGAGGTCGCGCCACGCGAACGCGACGAAGGTCGCCCATGCGCCGACGAAGCCAACCGCGACCAGCCACCAGATGTGCCAGATCAGCGAAAAGCCCATCACCGTCGCGAAGAAGGCGCAGACGATGCCGGTCGCCGAGTTGCGCGGGATCTCGATCGGGCCGTAAGTGACGTGCGCCTCCTCGCGCGCGCTCGCCTTCATCCCCCAATAGGCGTCCTCGCCCGCGACCTCGGGCAGGACGGCGAAGTTGTACGCCGGCGGCGGCGACCGCGTCGCCCATTCGAGCGTCCGGCCATCCCACGGATCGCCGGTCGTGTCGCGCAGGCTTTCCCGCCGGCGGATGCTGACGACGAGCTGCGCGATCATGAGGGCGATGCCGATCGCGATCAGCGCCGCACCGCCGGCGGCGACGCGGAGCCACGGCTGCCATTCGGGGACATCGTAATGCTGCATCCGCCGCGTCATGCCGAGGAAGCCCAGCACGTAGAGCGGCATGAACGCGACGTAGAAGCCGACCAGCCAGAACCAGAACGCGGCGACGCCGAGCTTCGGCTCGAGGCGGAAGCCGAAGGCCTTGGGGAACCAGTAGCTGTAACCGGCGAAGCCGCCAAACAGCACGCCGCCGATGATGACGTTGTGGAAGTGCGCGACGAGGAACAGCGAGTTGTGGAGCAGGAAGTCGACCGGCGGCAGCGCGAGGAGGACGCCGGTCATGCCGCCGAGGACGAAGGTCACCATGAAGCCGACCGCCCACAGCAATGGCGGCTCGTAGCGGATCCGCCCACCGTACATCGTGAACAGCCAGTTGAACACCTTGACGCCCGTCGGCACGGCGATGATCGTCGTCATGATCCCGAACACCGCGTTGACGTCGGCCCCCGCCCCCATCGTGAAGAAGTGGTGCCAGACCATGAAGGCCAGCACGCAGATGACCATCGTCGCGACGACCATCGAGCGGTAGCCGAACAGCGGCTTGCCCGAGAAGGTCGCGATCACCTCGGAGAAGATGCCGAACGCGGGCAGGATGAGGATGTAGACCTCGGGGTGCCCCCACGCCCAGATCAGGTTCATGAACATCATGACGTTGCCGCCGGCATCGTTGGTGAAGAAGTGGAAGCCGAGGTAGCGGTCGAGCAGGAGCATCGCGAGCGTCGCGGTCAGCACCGGAAACGCGGCGACGATCAGCAGGTTCGAGGCCAGGCTCGTCCAGCAGAACATCGGCATCCGCAGCAGGCCCATCCCCGGCGCTCGCGTCTTGAGGATGGTGGTGACGAGGTTGATCCCCGACAGCAGCGTCCCCACCCCCGAGATCTGCAGCGCCCAGCAGTAGTAGTCGACGCCGACGCCGGGCGAATAGGCGAGCTCGCTGAGCGGCGGGTACGGCAGCCACCCGGTCTTGGCGAACTCGCCGATGCCCAAGCTGAGGTTGACGAGCAGCGCGCCGGTCGCGGTCAGCCAGAAGCCGACCGAGTTCAAGGTCGGGAAGGCGACGTCGCGGATGCCGAGCTGGAGCGGCACGACGAAGTTCATCAGCCCGATCATGAACGGCATCGCGACGAAGAAGATCATGATCGTCCCGTGCGACGAGAAGACCTGGTCGTAGTGCTCGGGCGGCAGGTAGCCGGGCGCGTTCAAGGCGAGCGCCTGCTGCGTCCGCATCATGACCGCGTCGGTGAAGCCGCGCAGCAGCATGACCAGCGCGAGGAGCGTATACATTACCCCGATCCGCTTGTGATCGACGCTCGTCAGCCATTCCTGCCACAGATACGGGAAGCGGCCGGTCGCGACGACCCAGCCGAGAACGCCGACGATCGCCAGCGCCGCCGCCGCAGAGGCGAACAGCGGCAAGGGCGAATCGAACGGGATCGCGCTCCACGTCAGCTTGCCGAGCAGGGTCACGTCCGTGGTTCTCCGGGCTGGCGCTCGCTCTGCTTCGGCACCGTGGTCGCCGGGCTCGTCAACGGGGGTCCCGCCGCCGGCGCGATCCGCTGGGCGACGATGTCGGCGAACAGGGTCGGCGCGACGGC
>CAXTQJ010000244.1:0-3758 GCA_964246245.1 uncultured Sphingomonadaceae bacterium | reverse complement strand
GCCGCCGGCGGGGTCCGCCGCGCTTCCCATAGCGCCTCGCGCCGGTCGAGGCCGAGCGAGCGGCACGCGTCGGCATCGGCGAGCAGGTCGAGGCCGCGGCGCGGCACGTGCGCGCGGCGGGCGACCTCCTCGATGCTCGCGAATGGCCGCGTCGCCATCATCCGCTCGGCCCACTCGCTGCGAAAGCCGGTGATCTGGCGCAGCCCGAGGCGCACCGCGAAGCCGCCGGGGCCGGGTTCGAGGCGATTGTCCCAGTCGCTGGCGTTGACGTCGACCGGCCGAACGTCGACGCCGTGGTCGCGCGCGTCGCCGACGATCTGCGCCGGTGCGTAGAAGCCCATCGGCTGGCTGTTGAGCAGCGCGCAGGCGAACACCGCCGGATAGCGGCACTTGAGATAGGCCGAGACCCAGACCAGCCGGGCGAAGGCGAGTGCATGGCTTTCGGGAAAACCGTAGCTGCCGAAACCCTCGATCTGCTTGTAGCAGCGGCGGGCGAAGTCCTCGGCATAGCCGCGGCGGACCATGCCGCCGATAAGCTTGGTCTCGATCTCGCTGATCGTGCCGAGATTGCGGAAGGTCGCCATTGCTCTTCTGAGCTGGTTCGCCTCGACATCGCTGAACTCGGCGGCGGTGATCGCGAGCTTCATCGCTTGTTCCTGGAACAGCGGCACGCCGAGCGTCTTGGCGAGGACGTCGCGAAGCTCGTTCTGGTCGTATGTCGGTCCTGGCGATGGGTAGTCAGGCGCTTCGAGCCCTTGCCGCCGACGCAGATAAGGGTGGACCATGTCGCCCTGAATCGGCCCGGGGCGGACGATCGCGACCTGGATGACGAGGTCGTAGAATTCCTTCGGCTTGAGACGGGGGAGCATGTTCATCTGCGCCCGGCTCTCCACCTGGAAGACGCCGACGCTGTCGCCTTTCTGGAGCATGGCGAACACGTCGGCAGCCTCGTCGCCGGGGACGTTAGCCAGCGTGTACTGCCTGCCGAGGTGCGTCGCGATCAGGCGGAACGCCTTCTCGATGCACGTCAGCATCCCCAGCGCGAGGACGTCGACCTTCATCAGCCCGAGCGCGTCGATGTCGTCCTTGTCCCACTCGATGAATGTGCGATCGGGCATCGCCGCGTTATGGATCGGCACCGTCTCGTCGAGCCGGTCTTCGGTCAGGACGAAGCCGCCGACGTGCTGCGACAGGTGGCGGGGAAATTTCATGATCTCGCCGACGAAGCGGCCAAGCCGAGCGATCTCGGGCGTATCGGGGTCGAACCCGGTCTCGACGACCCGCTCGCGATCATGGCTGTCGGCGAAACTGCCCCAGACGGTACTCGTCAGGCGGTTGGTCACGTCTTCGGTCAATCCTAGAGCCTTGCCGATCTCGCGTACGGCGCTTCGCGGCCGGTAGTGGATGACGGTCGCCGCGATGCCGGCGCGGTGGCGACCATAGCGCTCGTAGACGTGCTGCATGACGATCTCGCGCCGCTCGTGCTCGAAGTCGACATCGATGTCGGGTGGCTCCTTGCGCTCCTCCGAAATAAAGCGGGCGAAGAGGAGCTGGTGCTTCAATGGATCGACCGCGGTGATGCCGAGGAGATAACAGATGAGGCTGTTCGCCGCCGAGCCACGTCCTTGGCACAGGATCCCCTTCTCGTTGGCGAACGCGACAAGGTCGTGGACGGTAAGAAAATAGGCGGCATAGTTGACCCGGCCGATCAGCCCCAGCTCCTTGACCATGAGCTTTGCGGCATCGGCCGGGATGCCGTCGGGCCAGTGCTCTGCGGCACGGCGATAGGTCAGCGTCTCGAGCCAGCCCTGAGGGGTGTACCCCGGCGGCGTCGGCTCGTGCGGGTATTCATAGCGCAGCTGGCCGAGGTCGAAGCCGATGCGGGCGAGGAACCGCGTCGTCTCGGTCACCGCTTCGGGTTGATCGGCGAACAGCCGCGCCATCTCGGACGCCGGTTTCAAGTGACGCTCGGCGTTGGCGGCGAGGCGGCGACCGGCGGCGTGGATCGTCGTCCCCTCGCGGATCGCGGTCATCAGGTCGTGGAGCGGGCGCGCCTCGGGCGCGGCGTAGAGCGCGTCGTTGACCGCGATCAGCGGCCAGCCGGTCGCCGCCGCCAGTACGGCACGCTCGGCGAGTCGGCGAGCGTCGTTGCCGGACCGGAGCATCGTCGTGCCGAGCCAGACCCGCCCGGGCGCAGCGAAGCGCAGACGCTGGGTCAGGTCGGGCGGGCACGACCCCGGCAGGACGATCAGCAGGAGGTCGTCGAGGTGGTCGATGAGGTCGGCGGCGTAGAGGATGCAGTCGCCCTTGACCGCGCGCCGGTTGCCGAGCGTCAGCAGCCGCGTCAGCCGCCCCCAGCCACGGCGCGTCGCCGGGTAGGCCAGGACGTCGGGGGTGGCGTCGGCGAAGACCAGCCGCGCCCCGGTGATCAGCCTGAAGTCGACCGGATCGCCGCCGGCGTCGGCGAGCTTCTCGTTGGCTTCCTTCAGGGCGACCCACGCGCGGACGACGCCGGCGACGGTGTTGCGGTCGGCGATCCCGATCCCGGCGTGACCGAGCGCGAGCGCGGTCGCGACCATCTCGTGCGGGTGCGACGCGCCGCGCAGGAACGAGAAGTTGGTCGCCGCCGCCAGCTCGGCGTAGAGCGCCGCTGCGGGCTCGTTGGCGCCGGTCACGCGAACAGCCCGTGGAGGAACCAGTCGGGGTGCGCCGCCTCGGTGCCGTAGAGACCGCGGCGGAAGACCCAGAAGCGGCGGCCGGCGGCATCCTCGACGCGGTAATAGTCGCGCGTCGCCCCGCGCGCGTCGCGCCGCCGCCACCATTCGGCACCAATCCGCTCGGGGCCTTCGGCGCGGACCACGTCGTGGCGCACCCGCCGCCACGTGAAGCGGCGCGGCGGGCCATCGGGAACCTCGGCGACGACGTCGATCGGCTGCGGCGGAGTGAACAGCTGGAGCGGACGGTCAGGCGGCTCGCCGGGCGGCGGCGGTGGCCACGCGTCGGTTCGTCCGGCGGCGAGCGGCAGGTCGAGTGACGCCTGTTCGGGGATATGGCTGTCGCCGCGCGCCAGCCGCCGCACCCTTGCCGGACCGAGACGCGTCGCCAGCCGGTCCAATAGCGTCGCGAGTTCGGTTCCCGCAACCGCGCCGCCGTCGAGCGCGAGCTGTGCCTCGCCGAGCGGATCGGCAACGGGCACGGCGAGGCGGATCAGGTCGTAGCCGAAGCCGGGGTCGAGCGGGTCGGCGAGCGCCCCGATCCGTTCGCGGAAGAGGAGCCCGACGAGCTTCGCGCTCCGCGTCGGCCGGTCGGTCGCGACGGTCAGCGCCGCGACATGGCCGTCGCAGCGGAACAGGTTCGCAGCGAACGCCTTGCCGCCGCGGCCGCGGTCGGCGAGACGGTCGGTGATGGTCGCGATCAGCCGGTCGAGGACGGCGAGCGCGCTCGTCGTATCGCCGATCGGCTCGGCGCAGCGGTGCTCGACGACAAGCGCCGGCGGCGCGCGGCGCGGCGTGAGGCGGGTGTCCTCGGTCCCGACCAGCCGCGCGACGAGGGTCGGCACGGCCGCCCCGAAGCGTGCGGCGAGCGGGGCCGGCGGGCGCGCGGCGAGCATCCCGACCGTGGTCAGACCGGCGCGGCGCAGCGCGGCATGGACCTCAGGCTCGACGCCGAGCGCTGCGACCGGCAGGTCGGCGATCGTCGCGACGTCAAAGCACGCCAGCGCCCGCGCCGCGTCGGGAGTCGTCGCAACCGCCGTCGCC
>CAXTQJ010000243.1:1854-3792 GCA_964246245.1 uncultured Sphingomonadaceae bacterium | reverse complement strand
ACGGCGGTGGGGTGAGGGGGCGACGCGTGCCCCTCCCCTGAAGGGAAGGGGAAGGGATGCTGACCGGATTCGGCAACCACTTCGCGACCGAAGCGGTCGCCGGCGCACTGCCGGTCGGGCGTAACTCGCCGCAGCACGTGCCGTTCGGGCTCTACGCCGAGCAGCTGTCGGGGACGGCCTTCACCGCGCCGCGCGCCGACAACCGGCGGTCGTGGCTCTATCGCCTGCGGCCGACGGCGCAGCACGCCGCGTTCGTGCCCGCGACGCGCGCGAGTGGCTGGGTCAGCGCGCCGTTCGCCGCGCCGCCGTCGCCGAACCGGCTGCGCTGGGATGCGCGGCCGTTCCCCGATGATGCGGTCGACTTCGTCGATTCGCTCCAGACTTATGCCGGCAACGGCGACGTCGCGGCGACGACCGGCGTCGCCGTCCACGGCTTTGCGGCGACCACGTCGATGCGCGCGCGCGCGCTGTCGAACGCCGACGGCGAGCTGGTCATCGTGCCCTACGACGGGACGCTGACCCTCGTGACCGAGTTCGGCCGCCTCGATGTCGCGCCGCGCCAGATCGCCGGCATACCGCGCGGTGTCCGCTTCGCCGTCGAGCTTCCCGCTGGGCCGGTGCGCGGCTACGTCGCCGAGAATTACGGCGCGCCGTTCCGCCTTCCCGAGCTCGGCCCGATCGGCAGCAACGGCCTCGCCAACCCGCGCGACTTCGAGACGCCGGTCGCCGCTTTCGCCGACGACGACACGCCGCACGAGCTGGTCCACCGCTTCCAGGGGCGGACATGGACGACGACCCTCGGTCACAATCCGTTCGACGTCGTCGCGTGGCACGGCAACCTCGTGCCGTGGCGCTACGACCTCACGCGGTTCAACACGATCGGCTCGATCAGCTTCGATCACCCCGACCCGTCGATCTTCACCGTGCTGACCAGCCCGTCGGACACCCCGGGGACGGCCAACGCCGACTTCGTCGTCTTCCCGCCGCGCTGGCTCGTCGCCGAGGATACCTTCCGTCCGCCGTGGTTCCACCGCAACGTCATGAGCGAGTTCATGGGGCTGATCGACGGGACCTACGACGCCAAGGCGGGCGGGTTCGCGCCCGGCGGCGCATCGCTCCACAACATGATGTCGAGCCACGGCCCCGACCGGGCGAGCTACGCGGCGGCGGTCGTCGCCGACCTCGCGCCGCACAAGCTCGCCGGCGGCCTCGCCTTCATGGTCGAAAGCCGCCACGTCTTCCGCCCGACAGCGGCGAGCCTTGCATCGCCGGCCTTGCAACCCGACTATGACGCCGTCTGGGCCGATTTTGACAAGGCGAAACTGCCGTGACCAGCCGAAGCGATGCGCCCCGCGCGGCAATGCGGCTGCGGTCGCTGCTGTTCGTTCCCGGCGACCGTCCCGACCGGATGGCGAAGGCGCTCGGAGTTGGGGCCGACGCGCTCATCCTCGACCTCGAGGACGCCGTCGCTGCCGGCGCGCGCCCGGCGGCACGGGTCATGATCGCCGACTTCCTCACGCGGCCGGCGCGCCCGGTACGGCTGTTCGTGCGGGTCAACCCGCTCGACGGGCCCGACTGCGACCGCGATCTCGACGCGGTCGCGGCGGCGCGCCCCGACGGTATCGTCCTGCCGAAGGCCGAGGGCGCGGCGTCGGTCGACGACCTCGCGGCGCGGATGGCGGCGCGTGGGCTTGCCGCGCCGATCCTGCCGATCGCCAGCGAGACGCCGGCGGCGGTGTTCCGCCTCGGCGACTATGCGCGCGTCGCCGACACGCTATGCGGCCTGACGTGGGGGGCCGAGGACCTGCCCGCGGCGATCGGCGCGGCGACGTCGCGCGAGGCCGACGGCGGTTACACCCCGCCTTACGAGGTGGTCCGCGCGCTGACCTTGTTCGGGGCCCATGCGGCGAGCGTGCCGGCGATCGAGACGGTGTTCCC
>CAXTQJ010000243.1:0-1844 GCA_964246245.1 uncultured Sphingomonadaceae bacterium | reverse complement strand
ACGCCCAGCGGCAGGCCGCTCGCCAGCAGCGGGCGCAGCGCCGCGTTCAGCGTGCCGTCGCCGCCGCCGACCACCACGCAGTCGATCGCGGCCCGGTTGGCCAGCACGGCGCGGGACAGGTCGCCGTCCGCGACCTCGACGGGCTCGCGGCTTACGCCGCGCGCGGCGCGCGCGACGGGTTTACCGGGATGATGGCGATCCACCCGACGCAGGTCGCGGTGATCAACGCCGCGTTCGCGCCGTCGGCCGAGGCGGTCGACCACGCCCGCCGCGTCGTCGCGACGTTCGCCGCCAATCCCGGCGTCGGCGCGCTCCAGGTCGACGGCCGCATGGTCGATGCGCCGCACCTGCGCCAGGCGGAGCGCCTGCTCGCGCGCGCCGGACCGACGCCGCTTTCCGACGAGGCATGACCGCGGGAGCGATCGTCGCCGCGGCGGTGACGCGGTGGCGCGCCGAGACCCGCATCTCCGGCGATCCGGCCCGACCACGCGTCGTCGGCCTGTGCGGACCGCCGGGAGCCGGCAAGTCGAGCATTGGTCGGGCCATGGCTGCGACCGGCGAACGGGTGGCGACGCTGTCGCTCGACGACCTCTATTTCGCGCGTGCGGTCCGCGCGCGGCGCGCCGCCGCCATCCACCCGCTGCTGGCGACGCGCGGCGTGCCCGGAACCCACGACGTCGCCCTTGGGGTCGACGTCCTCGCGCGGCTGGTCGCCGGTGAACGGGTCGCGCTGCCGCGTTTCGACAAGGCGGCCGACGCGCCGCGGCCGATCGCCGACTGGCCGGTCGTCGACCGCATCGACGTCGTTCTGTTCGAAGGCTGGTGCCTCGGCGCGGTGCCGCAGCCCGACGCCGACCTCGCGACGCCGGTCAACACGCGCGAGCGCGACGACGACCCCGACGGCGCGTGGCGACGCTTCGTCAACGCCGAGCTGGCCGGGCAGTACGCCGCGCTGTTCGCGCTGGTCGACCGCCTGATCCTCCTCCGCGCGCCCGACTTCGCCACCGTCGTCACATGGCGGCAGGCGGCCGAGGCCGACAACGGCGACGTCATGTCGGCGGCCGAGATCGTCGCCTTCCTCGCCACCTACGAGCGCCTGACCCGCTGGATCGACGCCGAGATGCCGGCGCGTGCCGACCTGACGCTCGACCTCGACGCCGGCCGGACCGTCGTTCGTTCGTCGGCGAGCGGCGACGTTCCCTCGCGCCCGCATCCCTGCTAGTCGCGACGCGATGTCCGCCCAGTACACGCTCGACACCGCGACCAGCCGCGCGACCCCGACGCCGGCCCCGATGAAGCGGCTGACCGTGCCGCAGATCGCCAAGCGCAAGGGGGGCGAGCCGATCGTCATGCTGACCGCCTACACCGCGCGGATGGCGCAGCTGCTCGACCCGCACTGCGACCTGCTCCTTGTCGGCGACAGCCTGGGTCAGGTGATCTACGGCCTCGACACGACCGTCCGCGTCACCCTCGACATGATGTGCGCGCACGGCGCGGCGGTGGTGCGCGGGTCGTATCACAGCGTCGTTATCGTCGACCTGCCGTTCGGCAGCTACGAGGCGTCGACCGAGGCGGCGTTCCGTTCGGCGGCGCGGGTCATGGCCGAGACGGGCGCGGCCGGGGTCAAGCTCGAAGGCGGCGCGGCGATGGCGGCGACGGTCGCGTTCCTCACGCAGCGCGGCGTCCCCGTCTGCGGCCATGTCGGGCTGACGCCGCAGGCGGTCAACGTGCTCGGGGGCTACGGTGCGCGCGGGCGGAGCGAGGCCGAATACGCCAAGATCATCGGCGACGCGCAGGCGATCGCCGAGGCGGCCTCTCGCCCGACCATGCGCTTCGTCGGCATC
>CAXTQJ010000242.1:0-3804 GCA_964246245.1 uncultured Sphingomonadaceae bacterium | reverse complement strand
CCGCACTACCAGATGGGATGCGCCCCGCCTGGCGGGGAGGGGGCGGCACGCGCCGGAGGGGCGGCGAGCCACGGGCCGCGGTCCCTTACCCGCACCCCCCTCCGTCGCCGCTGCGCGGTGCCACTTCCCCGCGAGCGGGGAGGATCTCGGCTCAGTGCTTGCCGCCCTTCTTCGTGTCGACCGCGACCGGCGTCGTCGTGGCGGCATCGACGTCGGGGGCCTTGCCCGCCTGCGGCGCGAGCTTGTCGCTCGTCGGCACCGTGGCGGGCGAGGTCGTCGCGCCTGCCGGCGACGCGGCGGTCGCGCCGGCGCTCGCCACCGTCGCGGCGGTGTCGGCGGGGACGGGGGGCAACGGCAGCGGGTGGTCGCTCTTGCTGTTGAGGTAGTCGATCACCGCGGCGCGGTCCTCGGGCTTGGCGATACCGGCGAACGCCATCTTGGTCCCCGGCACGTAGGCCTTGGGGCTCGTCAGCCACGCATTCAATGCGTCGAAGTCCCACTTGGCGCTCGCCGTCTTCTGCATCGCGTCGGAATAACTGAACCCCGGCATGTGATCGTGCGGGCCGCCGACGACGCCGTAGAGGTTCGGGCCAATGCCGGCGGCGCCGCCCTTCTCGGCGTTGTGGCACGCGCCGCACTTCTTGAAGACGTCGGCCCCGTGGTCGACGCTCGCCGCGGCGAGGTAGAAGGCGACCGGCTTGTCGGGAACGGCGGCGGGAGCACCGGCGGCGGCGACTTCCTCGACGCCCTCGACGATATAGCCGGGCTTCGCGGGCTTCTTGACCGCGAACGCCTCATTGGTGACGAGGATCAGCCCGAGCACCGCGATCGCCGCCGTTAGACACCAGCCCGCGATCTTGTTCCACTCGAAACTGTCCAAGTCGGTTCTCCGAAGGCGGGCACGGGCCGGCGAAAGCGCGCGGACCATAGTTGCGCATGGGCGGGGTCGCAAGTCACCGCATGTCGCAGCGCAGCATTGTGCGATCGCATCCCTTTTCGTAACGCCGGCCGATGGTCGACTATCCCGCCCCCGCCGCCGCGCTCGTCGCCGCGATGACCGCCGCCGCCGCCGCCGCGCCGACCCGTGCCGTTGCCTTCCAGGGTGCGCCGGGGGCCTATTCGCACCAGGCGGTGCGCGAGGCGTTTCCCGACGCGCTGACGCTGCCGTGCTTCGCCTTCGACGATGCGATCGCCGCGGTTCAGACCGAGGCGGCCGACTGCGCCGTCATCCCGATCGAGAATTCGCTCCACGGCCGGGTCGCCGACATCCACTTCCTCCTCCCCGAATCGGGGCTGGCGATCACCGGCGAGCATTTCGTCCGCGTCCGCCACTGCCTGCTCGGGGTGCCCGGCGCGGTCCGTGAGCGCGTGACGACGGCGGTCAGCCATCCGCAGGCGCTCGGCCAGTGTCGCAAGCGACTGCGCGAGTGGGGCATCGCGCCCGAGGCCTATCCCGACACCGCCGCCGCCGCCGCGCTGATCGCCGAGACGGGCGATCCCGCCCGCGCCGCGGTCGCGTCGCGGCTGGCGGGCGAGCTTTATGGCCTCGACGTCCTCGCCGAAGGGATCGAGGACGAGGCGCACAACACGACGCGCTTCGTCGTCCTCGCGCGCCATCCCGCGCCGCTGCCCGTCGGCCTGCCGCGAATGACCAGCCTGCTGTTCGAGGTCCGCTCGGTCCCCGCCGCGCTGTTCAAGGCGCTCGGCGGCTTCGCGACCAACGGCGTCAACCTGACCAAGCTCGAAAGCTACCTGAAGGGCGGGGCCTTCGCCGCGGCCGAGTTCTACGCCGACATCGAAGGCGACCCCGCCGAACCCCCCGTGGCGCGCGCGCTCGACGAGCTGCGCTACCACAGCGAGTGGGTCCGGGTGCTGGGGACCTACCCGCAGGCGCGCGCGCGCGGCATAAACGCCTCCCCCACCGGGGGCGGTGGCGCGTAGCGCCGGAGGGGGGGGGGGGGGGGGGGGCGCCCCCCCCCCCCCCCCCCCCCCCGCCGTCACGGCTGCGCCGTGCCACCTACCCGATGGGGAGGAGTTCGGGCGACGTCAGGCGGCGACCGTCCGTCGCCGCCGCGCGGCGAGGCCGGTGGCGGCGAAGCCGGCGATCAGCAGCGCCCAGCTCGCCGGCTCGGGGACGTTGGTGGCGAGCGAGAAGGCGCGGTCGTCGGGGCGGTCGTAGGTGTTGCCGTTCGTGTCGGTCTGCGCAGTCAGGCCGTCGTACACAGCGGTCGACGGGCTCCACGAGAAGAAGGGGTCGAAGCTCGGGGCCAGCGACAGCGGCGAGAACCAGTATTTGGTGTTGGCGGCGGCAGCGAAACCCGGTCCCAGCGTCGCGCTGAACGAGTAGAGGTTGACCGGCGCGCCGCCGAAGGTGTCGCTGCCGATCAACGTCGTCGCCACGTTCGCCGCGGGAATCGACATGCTGAACACCGACGCTCCCGGGAAATCGCCATTGTCGGCGAAGAAGCCGATCTGCCGCGTCGTCGTGTCCGGCCCGGGCGCGGTCGCCACCGCCGACTGCGGGATGTAGATGCCCTGCCACGCCAGCGCCGTGATCGTCGCCGTCGTCGTGAGGGTGAAGTCGTCGTACGCCCGGAAGCCGCTGCCTGCGCCGTAGTGCGAGGTCCAGCACGACGGATCGCACGCCTGCGTCCCCGGCTGCGAATAATAGATCGTGCCGGCCACGGTGGCATCCGCCGTGGCGAGGAGGAGGGGCAGGGCAAACCAGATGCGCGACATCGTACGGACTCCGGATCAAGCTGCTAACTGCTTCCGCGATAAGCAAATGCCGTGCCAGCTGGCAAGTCGTTGATCGTTAATGACTGGCGCGCGCGGCATCGCATGAAGTGTAAAGCCTGCCGACACTTTCGGCGCCCGAGTCAGCCGCCGGCCCATGTCTTGAGCAGCGTATGCGCGATCGCCAGTGGCGGCGGCGCGAGCCAGTCGCCCGATCCGGCCAGCGCGGCGGCGACGTCGGCCTTCGTCACCCAGCGCGCGTCCTCGATCTCGTCGCCGTCGAGGGTCAGTGCGTCACCGGCCGCCTCGGCGAAGGCTCCGATCATCAGGCTCGACGGGAACGGCCACGGCTGGCTGGCGATGTACCGGACGCGCGTGGTGGCGATGCCGGCCTCCTCGAACAGCTCGCGGCGGACGGCTTCCTCGAGGCTCTCGCCGGGTTCGACGAAGCCGGCGAGCGCGGAGAAGAAGCGGCGCGGGAAGCGCGGCTGGCGGCCGACCAGCGCGCGCTGGGCATCGCCCTCGCCGAACAGCGCGAGCATGATCACGACCGGATCGGTGCGCGGGAAGTGCTGCGCGCCGCACGCGTCGCAGATGCGCTCGTAGCCGGCCTTGGCGACGCGGGTCGCGCTGCCGCAGTTGGCGCAGAAGCGATGGGGGCGGTGCCAGTTGAGCAGGCCGGTGGCAGAAGCGGGGGCGTGCGGGCCAGTCGACGAGCGAGCGGGCGTGGGCGAAGACCGCCGCGTCGCGGGGGCGCTCGCTTGCCGCCAGCGCTGCGCCGACGCCGCGCGGATCGCCGGCGCGGCCGAGCCCGGTCGCGGCGACGGCGAAGCGCGGGCTCCCGTCGGCGAGGCCGAGGAAGACGTGGACTCCCTCGGCCGGCACTTCGCCGCGCGCGAACCAGCGCAGGCGGTCGGCCCCCGCGTCGTCGGCATCGACCACCGGCCGCAGGTCGTCGAGCACCAACCAGCGCGCATCCCCGCGTGCACGCAGGCCGACCATCGCCGCGCCGATGCCGATGGCGCCCACCTCGCCACAGCCCTTGGAACCGAGCGGATTGTGAGTGCA
>CAXTQJ010000241.1:3450-3838 GCA_964246245.1 uncultured Sphingomonadaceae bacterium | reverse complement strand
CCTTCTTCGCCTTCGCGCGGGCGCACGGCATTACCGGCGACGGGCTGGCCGGGCTCGCCGCGCCGAAGCGCGCCGTCCGCGTCCCCCGCCCGGTCACCCCGGCCGACGCGCGCGCGTTGATCGCCGTCGTCGGTTCGCCGGCGCAAGCGCCGGGGGTCGGCGACGCGGCGACCGCGCCGTGGGTCGCCGCGCGCGACGCCGCCGTCCTCCTCCTCCTCTAGGGCGCGGGCCTGCGCATCGCCGAGGCGCTCGGCCTGACCGGCGCGGCGCTGCCGCTCGGCGACACCCTCGTCGTCACCGGCAAGCGCGCCAAGACGCGGATTGTCCCGCTCCTCCCCGTCGTCCGCGCCGGGATCGAGGCGTACGTCGCGGCGTGTCCATGGCAGGC
>CAXTQJ010000241.1:0-3440 GCA_964246245.1 uncultured Sphingomonadaceae bacterium | reverse complement strand
GCGTCCGCGGCGGTGCTCTCGATGCGGCCATCGTCCGCCGGGCGATGGCGGCGGCGCGCGTCGGGCTCGGCCTGCCGGCGAGCGCGACACCGCACGCGCTGCGGCACAGCTTCGCGACGCACCTCCTGGCGCGCGGGGCAGACCTGCGGTCGATCCAGGAGCTGCTCGGCCACGCCAGCCTGTCGGCGACCCAGGTTTATACCGCCGTCGACGCGGCGCACCTGCTCGACGTCTACCGCCACGCCCACCCGCGCGCGTGACGCCGCGTCAGCGGACGGTGACGACGTTGATCTGGTCGACCGCCTTGACCGAGCGCGCGCCGCGGGTGTCGCCGGCGGCGATCAGCCGCCACGGGCCGTCGCCGTCGGGCAGGGCTGCGTCGTTGCAGCGGTCGGCGACCATGACCTGCGCCCGGCCCAACGCACGGTCGAGTTCGCCGAGCGAGAAGACGACGCGGTAGCCGTCGCTGGCGCGCGCGACGATCGCCGTCGTCAGCGCCGCGCCGCGCACCGCATCGCCGCTCGGCACCCCGGCCGCCGTGAGCAAATCGATCAGCGCGACGCCGGTGCACGTCAACAGCGCGCCGTGGATCGTCGCGGTCATCTTCGTGTGCGGCAGCGACGCGAACCCCGCCGCGTCGAGCGCGAGCGGCCGCGGCACCGACCCGTCGACGTGAAGGACGGGGACGGGCGGCGTTGCCGCGGCGGCCGGCACGGCGAGCGCGACGGCCGCCGCGATCACGATCTCATTACACATCTATCCCTCCATCCGGTGCCACAAGCATAGGATCAACCACCCGACAGGCGCGCGAGAAAGCGGATCAGTTCGGCGGGCGACGCCGTCACGAAGGCGGCCCCGGCGGCAAGCGCCTCGGCCCCGCGACGGGCGATCGCGGCCCCTGGCGCAAGAATCGCGACGGTGACGAGCGCGTCGACCTGCCGCGCTTTTTCGACGAGGATGACGCCCGCACCGGGTTCGCCGTGCAGCGACATCCGCGTCACGATTAACGCGGCGGAGTGGGCGGCGACATAGCTCAGCGCGGCTTCGAGCGAATCGACGTTGACGATGGTGAAGCCATAATCCTGCAGCGTCGCCTGGAATGCGGCGCTGCCGGCGGCGTGGCCGTCGACCCACAGCAGTTCCTGGGCGGCCGGCCGCCGCCGGGCGAGCAGCCCGGCCGCATCGAATCCGGCCCCGAGCCCGGGGATGGCGTCGGGCGTGTCGTCGGCTCTTGCCGCGTCGCAGCCCGGCGGAATGGTCGCTCCGGTGGCTGCGGCAGTGCCGGCCCGGCGCGCATCGTCGAGGCGGTTCTGGACGTAGCCGAGCTGAACCTGAAGGTCGGCGATCAGCTTTTGCTGCTGTTCGGTCGCTTCAGCGATGGTCACCTCGAACCCAGCGAGCTTGACGCTGCCGCCGCGGCGGCCGACCGAATCGGCGATGCCCCTGATCTGCCGCCGCAGGATGAGCAGCACGACAACGAGCAACGCCGGCCAGAGCAGGGCAGCGATGCCGCTGAGGAGAGCGCCGGTTTCAGCGAGGCTGGTCGACAAGGCGTGATCGCCGCGCGATGCCACCGCCGGTGCCGCGACGGGGTCGTGGGCGGTGATCGCGACGGCAGCCAGCATCGGCGTCTCCTTCCCATCAGTTCAGTCGGGGTTCAATCGCCGCTCGACTATAGCCGCGATCGAGGAGCTCACCATGAAATCGCTTTTCTTCGCGTTGATCGCAATGCTGCCCAGCGTGGCGCTCGCCGCGCCGGCGACGATCGACGACGTCCGTGCCGCACTCAAGGCGACGACGACGATGACCGCGGGGTTCACCCAGACCGCCGCCAACGGCGGGGTGCTCAAAGGCAAGCTGACGCTGGCCCGGCCGGGCAAGGTGCGGTTCGAATACGACAAGGCTCCGCTCCTCGTCGTCGCCGACGGCAAGCGGTTGAGCGTCGTCGACTACGAGGTCGCGCAGGTGTCGCAGTGGCCGATCAAGTCGACCCCGCTCGGCGTCCTCCTCGACGGCGACGCCGACCTCGCCCGCTTCGCCCGCGTCGCCGGCCAGATCGACAACGGGGTTCTGGTCGAGGCGAAGGATCCGCGCCACCCCGAATACGGCGCGATCACCCTCGTCCTCATCCGTGACGCGGCCGCGCCGGGAGGGCTCGCGCTGACCGGGTGGACCGCACTCGACGCGCAGAACAACCGGACCGAGATCGCGCTTAGCGACATCCGCTACAACGTCGGTGTGGGCCAGGCGAGCTTCGGCTTCCGCGATCCGCGTGCGCACGGCCTGCCGGGGAAGAATTGACGCGCGCGGCCGCCGTTCAGGTGGGGTCAATGTCGGCGACCCTAGAAGGCCCGGGCGGTCGCTGCTCGCCATCCGGAATTTGCCCCCTGTTGTTCGGGTGGCCGGGTACGATCGCTGCGTGACGAGCGCAAACGGGCCCCCGCTCCATGCCCCCGGAGCGGGGGCCTAATTCGTTTGGGCTTCGCGACCGGCGCAATTAGATGGCATTCATGCCGCTGTCCGTCGTCACGTGGAACATCAACTCGGTCCGTTTCCGCCGCGATATCGTCGAGCGGTTCCTGATCGATCACGCTCCCGACATCCTGTGCCTGCAGGAGACCAAGGTCGTCGACAACGACTTCCCGCACGCCTTGTTCGACCAGCTCGGATATAGGCATCGCCTCGTCTGCGGGCAGAAGATGCACCACGGCGTCGCGACGCTGTCGAAGGTGCCGCTGACCCACGAGCGGCGCTTCGACTGGCAGGACAACGGTGAGGCGCGTCACATCGGCGCGCGGCTGCCGAACGGGCTGCTGCTCGAAAACGTCTACGTCCCCGCCGGCGGCGACCTGCCCGACCCCGCGGCGAACCCCAAGTTCGCGCAGAAGCTCGCCTTCGTCGACCGGATGACGCGGTGGTCGGAGGGGCTGCGCGACAACACCATCATCGTCGGCGACTTCAACATCGCGCCGCTGGAAAGCGACGTGTGGAGCCACAAGGCGCTGCTCGGCACGGTCAGCCACACGCCGGTCGAGGTCGACCGGCTGACCGGGCTCGCGCTGAGCCACGACTGGGTCGACATCGGCCGCACGTTCGTGCCGCCGCCCGAGCGGCTGTTCAGCTGGTGGAGCTACCGCAACCCCAACTGGACGACGAACGACAAGGGTCGCCGGCTCGACCATATCTGGGCATCGCCCGCGGTCGGCCGCGCGGCGACCAAGTTCGAGGTGATCGAGGACGCGCGCGCGTGGGACAAGCCGTCCGATCACGTCCCCCAGATCGCGACGTTCGATCTGTGAGCGGTGCGCCCCACGATGCGCGCGCGGTGGCCCGGGCCATCGACGAGCTGCGCCGGGGGCAGATCGTCCGGGTGACGAGCGACGGCGGCGACCTCGATGTGCTGGCGGTCGAACTCGCCGACGTGGCGACCCTGGCCGCTC
>CAXTQJ010000240.1:1779-3869 GCA_964246245.1 uncultured Sphingomonadaceae bacterium | reverse complement strand
GTCGAACAGATCGCGGCCGACGATCAGCGGGATGGCGCAGCCGAGCCGCTGCGCGACGTCGCCCAAGTCGATCACCCCGACCACCGCCGGCGTCAGCCGCAGCCCGGCGACGTCGATCGCGACGCCGCGCACGAGGTTCGCCGCCGTCGTCGCCGCGCCGGTGCCGCGCGCGGTCGCCGCCTCGCCGCCGGTCAGCCCGAGACGCGCGGCGAAATCGGCGTCGACGATCGACGTCTCGGCTGCCGAATCGAGCAGCGCCTCGACCGCGACGCCGTTGATCGACGCCGGCAGGAACAGGCGGTCGCCGGCGACGCGGAGATGGGTGACGGCTACGGCCTTAGCCGGCACGGCCGCGACCGCCGGCCACAGCGCACCGGCGGCGAGCAAGGTGCGGCGGTCGATCACTACGGATGATCCTCCCCGCTCGTGGGGAGGTGGCGGCGCAGCCGACGGAGGAGCACCACGTCCCTCACCGCACCGTTCCCGCCGCCATCAGCGCATCGACCCGCGCCGCGTCGTACCCCAGCCCCGCGAGCGCCGACGCCCCCGACCACGCCGTCGTCATCGTCGGCGCATCGGCCGCCGTCGCCGAGTAGCGCGGCGCCGGCGCCGGCTGGACGACGCCGCCCGCCGTGACGAAGGTGCCGCGCGCGGCGTTGTGCGGATGGTCGGGGGCCTCGGCCATGCTGAGCACGGGGGCGAAGCAGACGTCGGTCGCCTCCATCAGCGCGCACCACTCGGCGCGCGGCCGGGTCAGGAACAGCGTCGTCAGCTTGGCCTTGAGCGGCCCCCACGCGGCGCGGTCCATCTGCGCGTCGAAGCCGGGGTCGGCGTCGAGCCCGGTCAGCCGGCGCAACTCGGCATAGAACTGGGGCTCGATGCTGCCGAGCGCGATCCAGCCGCCATCGGCGGTTTCGTAGGTGTCGTAGAAATGCGCGCCGGTGTCGAGCAGGTTGGTCCCGCGCTCGTCCGACCAGATGCCGTTCGCGCGGAAGCCCCAGATCATGCTCATCAGCACCGCGGTGCCGTCGGTCATCGCCGCGTCGATCACCTGGCCCGCGCCGGTCTTGGCCGCGTGGAGCAGCGCCGCCACCATGCCGAAGGCGAGCATCATGCCGCCGCCGCCGAAATCGCCGACCATGTTGATCGGCGGCGTCGGCTTCTCGCCCGCCCGCCCGAAGCCGTGGAGCGCGCCGGCGAGTGCGATGTAGTTGATGTCGTGGCCGGCGGCGGCGGCGTATGGCCCGGTCTGGCCCCACCCCGTCATCCGGCCGTAGACCAGCTTCGGGTTGTCGGCGAGGAGGACGTCGGGACCGAGGCCGAGCCGCTCGGTCACCCCCGGCCGGAAGCCCTCGACCAGCCCGTCGGCCGAACGGACGAGGTCGCGCACGACCGCGATACCGTCGGCCGCCTTCAGGTCGACGCCGATCAGCGTCCGCGACCGCAGCAGCGGATCCTTGGCGTCGATCCGCGCCCCCGGGCGGTCGACGCGGATCACCTCCGCCCCATGGTCGGCGAGCATCATCCCGGCGAACGGCCCGGGCCCGATCCCGGCCAGCTCGACGATGCGGATGCCGGCGAGCGGTCCCATGCGCGTCTCCTCTGACCGGCTCCCTGCCATGGCACGACGCCGTGGCCAACCCCGTGGCCCGCGGCGCAGAGAGTTGGTAGGCTGGGCGAATTGACGAGGGCAGCCGAATGTCGATCCCAGCACCGCCCGACCCGGCCCCGGTCGCCGCACCCGACCGCGCCGCCGGCCGCTCGCTCGCCGATTTCCTGCCGCTCGTCGGCCGCGAAGAGGAACTGCGCGCCAAGGTCAAGGCGGGCGAGGCGCTCGACCTCGGCGGTCCGCCGGTGGTCGGCGAGGATCTCGAACGCCGCGTTCCTCCGGCATCCGGCGACGCGACGCGACGCATCCGCGGGCGCTTCCTCCGTTTCCTGATGCTCGGTGGCGACGCGGCCGCCCCGGTCCACGAGAACGGCATCGACCTCGCCGGCGCGTGGATCGACGGGCCGGTCGCCCTCGACAACGTCGTTACCGCGGTGTTCGTCGTCCTGCGTCGCTGCGCGATCGACGCGCTGACGGCGAC
>CAXTQJ010000240.1:0-1769 GCA_964246245.1 uncultured Sphingomonadaceae bacterium | reverse complement strand
GGCCCGGCAGCGGCGTCGCCGGCAAGCTCGACGCGGCGCGCCTGACCTGCCCGGCCGGGGTCTACTGGGACCGCATCGTCGCCGAAGGGTGGGTCCGGCTCGACGACGCGAGGATCCAGCTGCTCCTGCTCGACGGCGCGCGCCTCCATGCCGGGCTGCGCGCGCAGCGCCTCGCCTGCGCCGGCGGCGTCTACCTGCGCGCGGGATTTCGCGCCGACGCCCCGGTCGACCTTCTGCTCGCTGCGGTCGGCAACGATGTCGACTGCAACGGCGGTACGTTCATCAGTCCGTTGTTGGTCGTCGACACAAAGTCCGACGAAATCGCCCTCCGTCCCCTCAGTGCCGACCCGGCGACGGAAGAAGCGGCCCAGCGCGCCGCAGCGACGGAACTCGCCTCGCACATGGGCGAGGCGGCGCCCGAGTCGACCGCGGCGCAGGACGCGATGGTCGCGGCGCTGATCGGCGACGGCGTGCCCGACGCGAAGTTCGGCGGCACGCGCACCGCCGCGCCGGCGCTCCAGCTCGGGCTCGCCACGGCGCGGGGGCGGCTGCTCCTCAATGACGCGCGTTGCTTCGGACAGCTCAGCGCCGGCACCGCCCATTTCGGCGACGTCGCGGCAATGCAGGCGGAGCTGCGCAATCCCGACGGCCCCGCGCTCGATCTCGGCGGGACATCGATCGACCGCTCGCTTCAGCTGTCGGGGGTGCGCGTCTTCGACGGCATGGTCGAGTTGCGCGGCGCGTCGGCGGCCACCCTCCAAGTCGAGGCCGGCGATGCCTGGGCGGGCCGGACCCGCTTCAGCCTCGATGGCTTCGCGTACCAGCGACTCGACATCCAGAACGACGCGCCGAGCTACGCGGGGTTCGGCACCCGCTGGATCAAGCGGCTGCTGCCCGGCGAGGCCGACCCGACGGCGGCGCATCCCGCCGGCCGCTTCGCCGACGAAGTCGCGCGCGCGCGCGCCCGCTGGCGCGGGGCGTCGACCGACCTGCCCGAGTTCCGGCCGCAGCCGTGGGACCAGCTGATCGCGGTCCTGCGCGCGAGCGGCCATCCGTCCGACGCGAAGCGCGTCGCGATCGCCAAGGAAGATGAATATCGCCGCGCCGGCAAGGTCGGGCTGCTGCTCTGGCCGCTCCACGCCGTCCATGGCGCGCTGGTCCGCTACGGCTTCGAACCCGAGCGACTGGCGCTGTGGCTCGCCGGGCTCTGGCTCGTCGCGGCGGTGATTTTCCCCGCGCTCGGGCCGTGGGCGATCTCGATCTTCTTCGCAATCGCGCAGAGCTTCGGCGCGCTCGGGCCGTGGGTGGTCCGCGACCCGGCGCTGCTCGTTCCGGCCAAGGCGGCGATTGCCGCCAATTGCCTTGTCGACCGCGTCATCGCCCGTGATCGGCAGCCGTGCCGTCCGGTGGCGGAGGGCTCCAACTTTTCCCCGTGGTCGTATTCGTTCGACCTGCTCGTGCCCGCGATCCATCTCGGCGACGGCGACGAATGGAAGCTCGACTGGCGGCAGCCATCGACCATCCGCATCGTCGGGACGGTCGTCCTCTTCCTCACGACGTGGATCGAGCGGATCGTCGGCGGTGCCGGCTTCCCGGTGCTCGCCGTGATCATCGGCGGCTATCTGCTCAGGCGCCGCGACTGACGCCGGTCAGTTCGACGCCTGCTTCTTGAAGAACGACGGAATGGCGACCTCGGGCTGCGCGTCGGGTTCGGGCTCGGGCGCAAGGGTCGCGACCGGGCGCGGCGCCGGCTTGCGGCTGAGGTTCAT
>CAXTQJ010000239.1:249-3870 GCA_964246245.1 uncultured Sphingomonadaceae bacterium | reverse complement strand
CACCCGACCCCTCCCCTGAAGGCGAAGGGAGGCGCGGCTCCCGCTGGCCGCGAAGCTGTGAAAAGAGAAGGACGATCATGGTTACGACGTGGACGCGGAAATCGCTGTCCTACACGTTGTGATTCGGGTTAGCTTGGCGATTGTAAGCGGGTAATCGCGTGCTCTTTCTCATAGTTGGCTGCAACCACCACATGGTGCGCCGTGCCGCCGGCGGCAAAAAGTTTTCCAAGATCGCGCAGCGAGCGCGGTCCGCACGACCGTTCGTCAGATTGCGTTACGGCGACGAAGCAAGCGCTCCGTCGGTGGCCCGACCCCTCGATTGACCCTCGTGTAGGATTAGCGCGGACAAGCACGTCGCGGGTGTGAACTTCGTGGCGTTGTTCATCGTCGCGGGTGTGAACTTCGTGGCGTTGTTCATCTTCGCGGGCGTTCACTCCGCCGGCTTGATCCGCCCGTCGACCCGTCCGCTCCGCTCGAGCTTGCCCCATCCGACGCTCGGCCCGCGCACCGCCGAGGTGATCGCGCGGATGACGACGTAGTACATGATCTGGCGGTAGCCGAAGCGCTGCGGCAGCATCAGCCACAGCAGCCGCCAGCGCTCGTTCGCCTCGAGCCCGAAAGCGACCACCCCGGCGAGCAGGTCAATCGCGCCGAAGGCGAGCCAATAGGCTCCCATCTTGAGCACGTCGTGCTGCGTCGCCGCCCAGCCGTGCGCCTGGATCGACAGGTAGGTCGCGACCATGCTGGCGATCAGCGCGAGGTCGATCACCGGCGACACCGCGGCGAAGATCACCTGGAAGACGATCGCCTGCGGCAGGCCGATCCGCGCGAGGCCCTTGGGCCGGCCGGTCCGCAGCACCGCCTGATGCTTCCACAGGCACTGGAGCGTGCCGAACGCCCAGCGGAAACGCTGGCGGGCGAGCGCGGGGAAACTCTCCGGGGCCTCGGTCCACGCGATCGCGTCCTGGTCGTACATCACCTGCCAGCCGGCGCGCTGGATGGCAATGGTCAGGTCCTGATCCTCGGCGAGGGTGTCGGCCGGGTAGCCGCCGACCTCGCGGATCGTCGCCGCGCGCCACGCCCCGACCGCGCCGGGAACGACGGTCATCGCGTCGAGGCGGGCCAGCGCACGGCGCTCGAGGTTCTGCGCGGTGATGTATTCGAGCGCCTGCCAGCGGGTCACCAGGTTGACGCGGTTGCCAACCTTGGCATTGCCCGCGACCGCGCCGATCGCCGGATCGACGAACCACCGGGCCAGCCGCGCGATGGTGTCGGGCTCGAACTGGGTATCGGCGTCCAGGGCGACGATGATCTCGCCAGTGGCGAGCGCCAGGCCGTGGTTCAGCGCGCGCGCCTTGCCGCCGTTGACCAGGGTCAGCAGGCGAACGCGGGGGTCGTCGGCGAAGGCGGACCGGACGATCGCGCTGGTGGCGTCCTTCGACCCGTCGTCGAGGACGATGACCTCGACCCGGACGTCGCGGCTGGCGAGCACGCGGCGGACCGACGCCTCGATGACACGCGCCTCGTTGAACGCCGGGATCAGGACCGAGACGAAGCGGTCGGGATCGATCGGCGGGCGGACCAGCCCCGCCTCGCGCCGCGCCTGCCACAGCGCGAGCGCCGACAGGACCAGTGCGCGGCCGATGCCGAGCGTGATCGCGATCGCGAACAGCCACTTGAGGCTGGCGATGACGAAGGCGATGACGTCGAACAGCGCAAGGTCGGTCCTCGATGCGGCAAGTTCGTCAGGCGGCAGCGGCGGCATAACCTGCGCCGTCGACAGGCCAATCAGTTCGCTGACCGGCACGAAGCGGTAGCCGCGCGCGCGCAGCTCGTCGATGATGATCGGCAGCGCCGCGATCGTCTGGCTGCGGTCGCCGCCGCCATCGTGGAGCAGGACGACGTTGCCGCTGCGCTCGGTCGTCGCGCCCTCGACGCCGTCGATCGTCGTCTGGACGATCTGGTTGACGCCCGGCGCGCGCCAGTCGCCCGGATCGACGTGGAGGCCGACGGTCAGGTAGCCGAGCGCCTGCGCGACGGTGACGGGGTCGATCTCGTCGGTCGTCGTCGGCTCGGCGTCGCCGAAGTACGGCGCGCGGAACAGCTTCATCGATCGGCCGGTGAACGCCTCGAACAGCCGCTGGTTGGCGTTCAGTTCGAGCCGCGTCTCGCGCGCCGACGCCTTGCCCAAGTTGGGGTGGGTATAGGTGTGGTTGCCGACCTCGTGCCCCTCGGCGATCTCGCGGCGGAGGATGTCGCGGTTGGGCAGCGCGTTCTCGCCGATCACGAAGAAGGTCGCCGGCACCTTTCTCGCCCTGAGGATGTCGAGGATCTTTGGCGTGATGTTGGCGTCGGGCCCGTCGTCGAAGGTCAGCGCGACGAGGCCCTGGCGGTAACCGGCGCGCTCGATCGCGTACGGCAGCGGCAGCTGGACGAAGTGCGAATCGACGATCAGGCCACGCGCGTCGACGGTCAGCGCGCGCTGCCCCGGCACCGGCGTGGCGCCGACGTGGAGGATCTCGCCCGCGCCCTCGATGTCGACGTTGGTACCCGCCGGGATCGTCGTCAGCGCCGACGCGGGGACCGTCGCCGGATGGCCGTGGCCGAAGATCTTCCACACCGACGGGTCTTCGGTCCCCAGCCGCCACAGCGCGAAGGCGTTGAGCCCCAGCGCGCGCGTCGCGAGCATCTGGTTGTAGACGCTGACCGCGCTCAGCATCCACACCGTGTGGAGTTCGCCGCCGCCGTCGTACTGGAAGGTGGTATTGCCCGACACGGGATCGAAGCGCGGCAGGACGTTCGATTCGTGCGCCGTCAGCAGCGCCTCTTCGACCGACGTCGCGTCGGTGCTCGACTTCGACCAGTCGTAGGCATAGCTGCCGATCGCGACGACGACCTTCTGCGGCGGCAGGCCGCGCGTCGTCCGCGCGATCGTCGCGACGAACCACGGCTGCGACGCGATCGGCCCAGCGACGTGATCGGGGTCGTTCTCGTCGTAGACCATCAGGAAGATACGGTCGACGACGGCGGCATAGCGCTTCAGGTTCCAGTCGGGGTCGTCGACCGGAACCGAAACCGCCAGCTTCCATCCGTGCCTCGCGCACCGGTCGTGCGCCTCGCGGAGGAAGGTCAGGTAGTTCGGCTGGGCCGCCGTCGGCAGGCTCTCGAAGTCGAAGAAGATCCCCTCGACGCCGATCTTCTCAGCGACGAAACCCGCTTCGAGGTTGTCGAGCAGGCGCTTGCGCTGGACCGGATCGGCGAGCAGCCGCGCCATGCCGGGACCGTCCCATTCGCCCTGGATGGCGTTCTGGACCATCGGTACGATCCGTGGCCGCGACGCGGCGGTGGCGATGATCTGGCGCGCGCGGAAGTCGGGAAAGCGCGTGACGACGTGGTCGGGGCCGGTTACCGACACCCACGCCGGAACGAGCCAGTCGAGATCGCCGATATGGCGTTCGAGGCTCGCCGCGCTGGCGTCGTCCCACGGGGCATGAAAGCCGACCGCGAGCGGCGCGCCGACCGGCGGCGTACCCTTGGCAAGCCACGACGCGCGGCGTAGCGCGTGGCTGACCTCGCGCCGGGTGTCGTGCGCGAGTTGGCCGAGGTCGCGCTGTTCGCGAC
>CAXTQJ010000239.1:0-239 GCA_964246245.1 uncultured Sphingomonadaceae bacterium | reverse complement strand
GCGCGTGGCTGACCTCGCGCACGACACCCGGCGCGAGGTCGACACGATCGACGTCGCGAACAGCGCGACCGCCGCGCAGATCAGCAAGACGAAGGCGGTGACGGCGACCCCGAAGCGCCGCCGTCGCCGCCCGGTCGGATCGTGGAATACCGCGCGTTCAGCCATGGTCGAAAAGGATCATCCGCTCGCCCCAGCGCCGGCCTTAGCGCAACCGTCACGGCCGCGCGATAGTTGTCGTG
>CAXTQJ010000238.1:1131-3904 GCA_964246245.1 uncultured Sphingomonadaceae bacterium | reverse complement strand
GATCGGAGGATCGCTGCCAACCTAAGGACATCCTACTGCAGACCGAATGCGTCTGTGGTGAATCGCATCGCGGCGGTACTCATCTCGCGTGTGGCAAGCAGCCCGTCGCTTTGCGCGAGAAAGGCCCAACTCGAATGGGGTTTGGGCGGGGGCACGAGCGCGGCGGGATCGAGCACGGCGACATTGATACCGCCGCGACGTCGCGCTGACGGTGCCCGGATCGACATCGCGTTGACCGCCCGCGCACTGGCACCGAGAGCCTGGGTCTCGATGTAATCGTCCGAATGCGTCCAGCGGCCGGCGGTTGCGCCAAGCGGTCCTGTGGTCAGATCGAGCGAGGCCGCAGCGTCAACGATGACCGAGAAGGCCGACATCAGCGTGGGCGTCTTGGGCAGCTGGAACTTGGGTGAGCGCCTGAACGCGGCGAGGCGCCAATAGGCGGCTTCTGTGACGGCTGTCTCGATATCCTCGGATGCGTAGAAGATACCCGGAAGAACGTCAGGTGCACGGAACCGGGATGGTCGGCCGAGCCCGTAGCGGAACGGTGAGGCGAGCAGCCACGGCAGTCGCCGCGCTGATTCCGGCAGTTGCGGCTTGACGTCGTCGGCGAGCTTTTCGAGCAACGCCTGATCGGCAGGGTTGGTTGTCAGCCGGTTCGTCGCGATCCGGTGCTGCGCTTCGACGATCCGGATGACGCGGCCGCGGTAGGAGCGAAGCTGGGCCGCGAGAGCGTCGAGGACGAGCGGTTCAGACGCGGGCGCGTAGGGCGTCGACATAGTCGCTGGTGCGCAGCAGACCGCGGACCGTCATGAGCAGGTCGATTGGCCGTGCCTCGAGATCGAGGTTACGGGTTGTCAGCCACGATCGCGCCGAGTCGTCGTCCTGGCCGAGCCAGCTGTCGAGCGAGCGGAACAGGCGGAGCAGGTGTTGGGCGAGCTCGAACGGCTTGCTGCCGGGCTCGAGGCGGTACTGACCGCCACGTAGACGCGATACGGTCGGACCCGATAGCCCGATGATTGTGCCGAGCCGGGCATTCGACAGGCACCAAAATCCAGCGATGCGACCGACCGCCTCGGTCAGGACCCGCCCAGCCTCCGCGCTTTGGTGCTCGATCAGCGGTCGCGTCGCCATGCCTGTTCCTCCGAACCAAATGTACGACCGGATCGACCGTTGAACAAGGCACACGAGTGCGCACGCAGGGAAGCACGCGAACTCGGCCCCAGCGGCGCCTGATGTGACCTGCCGCGAGCACAGTCACCTTACCCTTCGAGCAGCTCCAGAAGCTTCTCTCCGATCCGTTCGTTCTCGGCCATCACGCCGGCGTCGTCGAGGTGGGCGTAACGCGCAGTCGAGGTCAGGCTGGCGTGGCCGAGCAGCTTGCCGATCATCGGCAGGGTCTCCGAGCGCTGGGCGGCGTGGCTGGCGAAGCTGTGACGCAGGTCATGGATGCGGACATCGGCAAGATCGGCACGGGCGCGGATAGCGTTCCACGCGCTGATCACTACGCCCCTGCTGATCGGCGCGTCTCGGCCGGGGAACAGCCAGACGCCCCTCGCTGCTCGCGGCAGCGCCTCGATCACGGCGCGCCCCTCGTCGCCGAGCCATACCGTGCGTGGACCCTCCTTGGCCTTGCCGAGACGGATTTTTGCGCCCCTGACGTCGGCCCATTTCAAGGTACGGATCTCGCTGCTCCGACAACCGGTGAGCAGGAGAAGCCTGAGCACCGCGACCGACATCTGCCGCGTCGCTCGAGTGGACTTTCCTTCGATGTCGAATACGGCACCGAGGCGCGCCAGCTCGGGCGCGCTCAGGTAGCGCTCGATCTTCTTGCCACGATGCGGCTTGACGCGCCGGCACGGATTGCTGCCCTCCTCGCGGTAGCCCCAGGCTTCGGCCTTCATCATCATCGCATTGAGGATCGCGCGGCAATCGGTTTGCGCCGCCCGGTCCACTGGTGTCGGTGACCCAGGTGAACCATCGCGCCACCGCCGGCGTGTCGATCGCATCGATGGTCATGCCATCGAAGGCATCGTCGAGGTAGTTGCGGCGGTAGACCTCGTGGGCGTCGACGGTGGTCGCCGCCCATTTCAGTTTCACGACGCGCCAGTATTCGTCGAGGTAGCCGGTCCACGTCGGCGCGGCGCGAGCGCGGATGCGCGCCTCGGCCGGATCGTTGCCGACCAGCGCGTGCGCGAGGACGCGGCGGGCGACGGTGATCGCCTGGGCTTCGCTGACGATGGTCGCAGGTCCGATCGTGACGAGGCGGACGCACCCCGCCCATGCGAGTTTGGGCGACGTAGACCTGCCGTCCGCTGGGATAGCGACGCAGGCCAATGCCGTGCCCGCCGGTGAGCCACGTCGTCTTGCAAGAGCGACTGTCGACGCGCCCGTTGGCCGCTTCCGACGGTACGAGAATGCCGAAATCAGCGAGCGCCGCCGCAACCTCGATCTGGAACGACGCTGGGTCATATTGGACAGTCACCGGCCACCTCCCAGCTGCTGAGCAATCGACCCCGAGACGCGCTGTGCGGCGTCGGCGATCGTGTCGTCGGCCAGGTGCGCGTAGCGAGCCGTCGTCTCTGGCAATGCGTGCCCGAGCAACTTGCCGATTGCCGCCAGCGGTACCCGTCCAGCGATCGCGGTTGAGGCGAAGCTGTGCCGCAGGTCGTGCAGTCGGACGTCAGGAATGGCGCATCTCCGGCGAACCTTGCTCCAGTAAGGGTCTAGCTTAATCGACCCTCTGCCACGAGGCGCAGGGAAGACGAGATCGGCC
>CAXTQJ010000238.1:0-1121 GCA_964246245.1 uncultured Sphingomonadaceae bacterium | reverse complement strand
CCGGCTCCCCGGGGGCGCCGGCATGCGTCTGGGGGGCGGTGGGGGGGGTTGGGGCGCCGCCACGACCGCCCTTGCCGGGGCGTTCAAATAGATCGGCTTGGCGCCGCTCTTGCTGTCGGGAAGCTGGAGCCGATCGGGCTTGACCCAACCCCACTCCAGGGTCTCGATCTCGCCCCGTCGCGCACCGGTAAACAGGAGAAGGCGGATCGCTGCGACGTTCTGAGATTGGCGCTTCTCATCCTGCCGCAGCGCCTGTCCGACACGGCGATATTCATCCGCCGTCAGGTATCGTTCGGGTAGCTCGCGCTTGTATCGCGGCATGCCGCGGCAGGGATTGCTGCCGACCTTCCGGTAGCCGAGCAGCTCGGCATATTGGAGCATCACGGAGAACACCGGGATGGTCCGATTGAAGATGGCTTCGCGCTTGCCGGCATAGCCGTCGCGCCAGCGGACGATGTCTTTTCTCGTCACGTCCGCGACCGCCTTGTCGCCGAACGAGGGGATGATTTCGCGACGGATGTAAGCGGCGCTGCAGGCCAAGGTCGATGGCTTCCAACGCGGACCGTAGCCGGCGAGAAACTCGGCAGCGAACGCCGCGATCGCGACCCGGTTTGGCTTCGGTGGCGGGGTCGGCAAGCCGTCCAGCATGGCCGCCGCCAGTTCCTTCCGCGCGAGACCTCGTGCCTCGCTGATCGGCATGACATCGGCCTTGCCGAGGGTCACACGAACCGCCGCTTGCGCCGCTGAACCATGACCACCCAGGTGCCGATCCCGCCGCCTTTGCGGACGCACAGGCCGAAGGTCGGCAGCTCGGCATCGGGATAGAGCTGGTCGGTCGCCGATGGCGCAAATCGGCGTCGAGCCAAGATACCGTCGAGCCGAATCACTCTTGGCAGAGCAGTGTCGCCACGCATATATATATGCGTGAGGGAACCGACTGAATTTACCTGAGTCTTGGGTGCGCGTGCGCTGTTTGTATCCATTTCAGAGTGCCCTTTTGTTTCACGGTGGGCACCTAGGGTGGCATTGATTTCTTTATCTTTTCTTCCTGCATTCGCATCGCGACTGCGTACGGCGTGGAGCGAGGTATCGGCCCCAAAGCCCCACAGCGCACCCATCAT
>CAXTQJ010000237.1:0-3941 GCA_964246245.1 uncultured Sphingomonadaceae bacterium | reverse complement strand
GGTCCAGCCGGCGCCCGATTCGGCCAGCCCGCCCGCCGAAGCGCTGGCGCGGCTGCGCGATGCCCGGGCCGAGCTGGTCGCGCTGCAGGGCGAGACGCCGATGGTCCTCGACGTCGCCGATCGCGTCGCGGTTGCCGACGTCGTCGCCGGCTGGACCGGCATCCCGGTCGGCCGCATGGTCGCCGACGAGATCGCCGGCGTGATCGACTTCGAGGCGATCATCGGCGAGCGCATCCGGGGGCAGCCGCAGGCGCTCGCCGCGCTCGGCAACGCCATGCGCGCCAATCGCGCGGGGCTGACCGACCCGAACAAGCCGGTCGGCGTCTTCCTGATGGTCGGCCTGTCGGGCGTCGGCAAGACCGAGACGGCGGTGGCGCTCGCCGACCGCTTCTTCGGCGGGGCCGACAACATGACGGTCATCAACATGAGCGAGTTCAAGGAGGAGCATAAGGTGTCGATGCTCCTCGGCGCGCCGCCGGGCTATGTCGGCTACGGCGAGGGCGGGGTGCTGACCGAGGCGGTGCGGCGGCGGCCGTTCAGCGTCATCCTGCTCGACGAGATGGAGAAGGCCCATCCCGGCGTCCAGGACGTGTTCTACCAGCTGTTCGACAAGGGCCGGGTCAAGGACGGCCAGGGGCGCGACATCGATTTCAGGAACGCGCTGATCATCATGACGTCGAACGCCGGCTGGGAGGCGATCGAGCCGCTGTGCGCCGATCCCGACATCCCGCCGACGACCGCGGCGCTGAAAACCGCGCTGCGGCCGAAGCTGCTCGACCACTTCCGGCCGGCCTTTCTCGGCCGCGTGACGCTCGTGCCCTATCTGCCGCTGACCCCCGATATCATCCGCGAGATCGTCGGCCTCGCGCTGGCGAAGATCGCGCGCCGGCTCCGCGCCGCTTATGCTGCCGATCTGACGTGGTCGCCCGCCGTCGTCGACCGGATCGCGGCCGACGCGACCGAGGCGCAAAGCGGCGCGCGGGCGATCGACGCGGCGATCAACCGGCAGATGCTTCCGACGCTATCATCTTTAATTCTTCATCGTTTGCAGCACGCAACTATCGTAAATCAAGTACGTTGTGATGTGGACCAGGGGAACCGGTTAACCTATCACTTCGGAGACGAAGGTTCCTCGCAGTTTTCTTGATAGGAGCGGTTCAGTGCCAGTATATCTCAAGCTTGGGTCATTGAAGGGTGCGGTCACGGCCGGTCCGTACAAGGACTGGATCGAGATTGACTCGTACAGCTGGGGCTTTTCGGTCGCGGTGCAGACCACGTCGGGTGCCTCGGGGAACCGCCAGTCGTCGGGCAAGGTTACCCCGGGCGACGTCCATCTCGTCAAGCGGCAGGACGATACGACGACGCCGTTCATGCTGCAGGCGCTCGAGGGCAAGAACACCCCCGACGCGACGCTGGCGGTGACGATCCAGGCGTCGGACGGCGGCGAGGCGAAGTACATCGAATACGCCATGAAGAACGTGATCTGCACGTCGTTCACGACGTCGGGCCAGAGTTCGGGCGGCGAGCCGATGGAGAACATCGCGCTGAACTTCAGCCAGGTGACGTTCAACCAGTTCCTGCGCGACGACACGAACCAGGAACGGGCGGTCCGCGGCGGCTACGACTTCAGCAAGGCCGCGAAGATCTAGCGCAGTCCAGTCCTCATGCCCCCCGGCATCGCCCGGGGGGCAAATTTTTGAGCAGATCGATCGCGCATGGCGCACGACTCGAACAAGTTCGTCCGGCTGCTCGAAGCACCCGGCGTCGTCGCCGACCATTATCTGTTCAAGGTAGATGGCCACGATACACTGTCGGAGCCATTCCGCTACCGACTGCAGATCCGGTCGCAGACGACGGTTCCCCCGGGCCCGGCATGGGTCAACGCGTCGATCACTTTCGTCATCGGCATCTCCGACAACATCGACCGCCGCATCAACGGCCGCTGTGTGCTGTTCGAGCACCTTTACCAAAAGGGCGGCTACACCGAATTCGCGATCGAGATCGCCGCGTCGTTCGACGCGACCAAGGCACAGCGCCACCGCCGGCTGTGGACCGACAAGACGGCCAAGGCGATCGTCGCCGACGTGCTCAACGGCAACCAGATCACCTTCGACGACAGTAAGGTCGGGCCGCAGCCGGTCCGCGAGATGTGCGTCCAGCAGAACGAGACCGATTTCGATTTCGTGTCGCGCCTGCTCCAAGACGAGGGCGTCTTCTACTTCTTCCGCTTCGACGCCGGGGCCGGGCCGTACAAGCACAGGATGTTCATGGCCGATACCGTCGCCGGCTACGACGACGGGTCGCCGTTCGAGCTGTCGTTCCGGCGCGATCACCTCCTCCGCGGCGTCCAGGGAGTGACCCTCGGCTACCAGACGTCGCCCGGCGCGGCGGTGGTGCACGAATACGACTACAAGAAGCCGGGGTCGCTGACGCCGCTCCAGGTGCCGACCCGCCTCGGCTCGGCCAACTCCGGCAGCGCGATCTACGATTGGCAGTCCGGCTATGCCGATCCGGAGGCCGGGCGGCGGCGCGCCAAGCTGGCGATCGAGGAAGCCGAGAGCGGCGCGATGACGATGAACGGCAGCGGGTCGTACCTCGCCTTCGAACCGGCCAAGCGCTTCCAGATCGACGACACGCGGCTGCAGCCGAGCGAACGGCGGATCGTCATCCGCTCGGTCACCCATTCGATCTTCGATCCGTCGGGGATGGAGGAGGGGGAGACACGCTACGACCAGACGTTCGTCGCGCAGCCGAGCGCCGACGTCTTCCGGCCCAAGCGGACGACGGCGAAGGCGGTCGCCAACGGCCCGCAGAGCGCCGTCGTCATCGACCAGAACGATCCTGAAGGCCTCGGCCGGATCAAGATCCAATACCACTGGGACCGCGCCGGAACGTCGACGTGCTGGGTCCGCGTCCTCCAGCAATGGGCGGGCAACAAGATCGGCGCGCAGTTCGTCCCGCGGCCGGGGATGGAGGTGATGATCGACTTCCTCGAAGGCGATCCCGACCGCCCGGTGCTGACCGGGTGCCTCTATAATGGCAAGAACGCCCATCCCTACCCCGTCCCGGCCCACCTGACGCAGGCCGGGTGGCGGACGCAGGGCGCCGGCGGCCTCGCGCACGAGCTGCTGTTCGAGGACAAGGGCGGCGGTGAGGAAATCTTCATGCAGTCGGGCCGCGACTACCGACGGGTCGTCAAGCGCGATGAGACGGCGACGATCACGCGGTCGCTCAAGGTCGACGCGCACGACATCACCCTCAGCGCGACCGCCAACATCAAGCTCGAGGTCGCCGGCAACACGATCGTCATCGACGACAGCGGCGTGACGATCAACGGCAAGATGATCAATCTGAATTAGGTTGCCCGGACCCGCGGCTGTGCCGCATACCGGACCGGCAGAACGCAGGGGAGACACGATGATCAGGCTGCGTCTGTTCCACACCAACGAGCCCTCGCGACAGATCGACCAGCGGATGATCGGCGAAGATCCGGTGACGATCGGCCGCGATGCCAGCGCCGACTGGGTCGTGGTCGATCCCAATCGCGCGCTGTCCCGGCGGCACTGCATGGTGTGCGCGGTTGGTGGCGGCATCGTCGTCAGCGACCTCAGCGCCAACGGGACGTTCGTCGACGGCAACGCCGAGCCGATCGGCAAGGGCAGCGAGGCGACGGTCGCGCCGGGCGGGTCGATCCACCTCGGTCCGTTCACCGCCTCGGTCGAGGCGCTCGCCGACGTCGCCGCACCGGCCAAGCCGGGCAAGGCCGCCAAGGCCGTACCGGCGCTGTTCGATCCGCCGGCGGGGCTGAGCCCGTCGCACGAGCCGGCGCGTCCGGCGCGGATCGATCCCTTCGCCAGCCAGCTCGCCGCCGACCCGCTGCTGACCGATCACAAGCCGACCGACCGGATCGCGCTGGGGGCCGGCGACGCGTGGGAGCGGCC
>CAXTQJ010000236.1:0-3965 GCA_964246245.1 uncultured Sphingomonadaceae bacterium | reverse complement strand
CAGCCGCGGTGTGACGCCGTTCGCCGCGGTCGGCGACGCCGCCGCGCTGACCCGCGACCGGCGGAGCGGGGTCGCGATCGTCCTCGGCCTCGTCGCGTTGACGATCGTCCCGGCGCGGCTGGTGCTGGCGGCGATGGTCTACGGCCCCGGGGCGGGGCCGGCGCTAGTGGCGGCGGTCGACGCGACGATGACGCTGGCCAGCCCCGGGCTATGGCTGCTCGCGCTGTTCGACCTGCTCGCATGGGGGCTGGGCGCGGTGGTGCCGGCGGTGGTCTATGTGGGGCTGGTCGAGGATGGGGAGTGAAGGGGCGTCGCGGCGAAGCCGCGCCGTCGGACGGGTTCGGGCGGAAAGGTCGCCCGACCCGCCGGCCCGCCTTGCGCGGGTCCGCGCTTAGTGGCCGAACGCGAAGAGCGTTCCTCCACTAAGCGCCGGCCGCTTACCGGCTGTAGAACTCGACGACCAGATTCGGCTCCATCTTCACCGCGTACGGTACCTCGTCGAGGGTCGGCACGCGGACGTAGGTCGCCTTGGCCCCGTCGAGGCTGATGTATTCGGGCGTGTCGCGCTCGGTCAGGCCCATCGCTTCGAGGACCAGCGCCATTTCCTTGGCTTTGGCTCCGAGCTCGACGACGTCGCCGGGCTTCACGCGCGCCGAGGCGATGTTGCAGCGGCGGCCGTTGACGAGGATATGACCATGGTTGACGATCTGCCGCGCGGCGAAGATCGTCGGCGCGAATTTGGCGCGGAAGATGACCATGTCGAGTCGCTGCTCGAGCAGGCCGATCAGGTTCTGGCTGGTGTCGCCCTTCATCCGCACGGCTTCGGCGTAGGTCGCGCGGAACTGGCGCTCGGTGACGTCGCCGTAATAGCCCTTGAGCTTCTGCTTGGCGCGGAGCTGGATGCCGAAGTCGCTCGTCTTGCCCTTGCGCCGCTGGCCGTGCTGGCCGGGGCCGTATTCGCGCTTGTTGACCGGCGACTTCGGCCGGCCCCAGATGTTCTCGCCCATGCGGCGGTCGAGCTTGAACTTCGCGGTGGTGCGCTTCGTCATTCGTGGTCCAATTTGCTGTGGTCACCCCTGGGTTCAGGCGGCGGCCCGGAACCGCACCGCATGACCGAGTACCGTCATGCGCGGCCACCGCTTCACCGGACGTGCGGGGCCAATCGCGAAGTGCGGCGGGTAAGGGAAACGGTGGCGCAGGTCAAGCCGACCGACAACAGGTCAGATCAATTTTACTGCCGCAATGATGATGCCGGAGAAAGTTGCCAGCATACCGAACATCCAGATCATGGTCCGGTTCTGCGTCGAGGCGATCAGTTCACGGAGCTCGCCGGTTCGCACATCCAGCCTGGCTTCCAAGGCTATCTTCATTTCCGCCAGATCGGCCTTGGTCGCCAAGTCCTCGCGATAAATCGTGAGCGAGTCGGCAATCGCCTTGCTGATCGCACGCGCACCCCTATCGTCGATACCGGCAGCAGCGATCGCCTCGTAGGTGGAGAGAGTGTCGAACGCCGTTGCCATGGAAATACTATATCGACTGCCTTGTCGGCTGCCAACACAACCGTGGTGAACACGGTTCCTTGCCCTCCGCTCCCGCCCCTGCTAAGCGCCCGCGTTTACCGCACAACCCGAAAGTTCCGCCCAATGGCTCGCGTCACCGTCGAGGATTGCGTCGACAAGATCCCCAACCGGTTCGAACTCGTGCTGATGGCGGGGACGCGCGCGCGCCAGATTTCGAGCGGGGCGGAGATCCTGCTCGACCGCGACCGCGACAAGAACCCGGTCGTCGCGCTCCGCGAGATCGCCGAGGAGAAGATCGCACCCGCCGCGATGCAGGAGGCGCTGGTGTCGTCGATGCAGCGCGTGCTGGCGGGCGAGGACGACGCTCCCGACGCGGTCGGCAACCTCGCCGCATCGGCCGAGGCGCTGCGCCTGACCGCGGCGCAGCCACCGCGCAACCAGAACCTCGGACCCGACTACGAGTAACTGACGATCGTCGCCGATCGGCACCGCCGTGCACCATTGATCGCCATCGCCGATGGGACGATCGCCGCCGGAGCCGGTCGGAACCGGCCCCGGCATCTAACGTTCGCCAACGGATGGCCGACGAACCCTCCGCCGCGCACGACCCCGGGTTGTCGCCCGAAGAAGTCGAGTCGGTCGCCCAGCGCAAGAGCGGCAACGCCAAGGTCGTCCACGAGGTCATCCGCCTCCAGGGCGACGAGGAGCTTGATCGGCCGGCGCTGTCGCTGCTGTCGTCGGGCTTCGCCGCCGGCGTCTCGATCTGCGCCTCGCTCCTCGCCGAAGCGTTCCTCCGCCAGTCGCTGCCCGACGCGGCGTGGACCCGGCCGATCGTCGCGCTCGGCTACACCGTCGGCTTCGTCATCGCGATCATGGGCAATCTCCAGCTGTTCACCGAGAACACGATCACCGTCGTCCTGCCGGTCGCGACGCACCCCAGCCGCGGCAACTTCGCCCGCCTCGCGCGGCTGTGGTTCCTCGCCATCGTCGCCAACCTCGCCGGGACGCTGGCAACGGCGGTGGCGCTCGTCCACGGCGGGCTGATCGATGCCGACCAGCTTGCCGCCGCGGTCACGGTCGCGACGCCGCTGCTCGACCACGGTGCGGGGGCGACGCTGCTCCGCGGCATTCCCGCCGGCTTCTTCATCGCGTCGATCGCATGGATCCTGCCGAACGCGCGCGGCAGCGAGTTCTGGGTGATCGTCCTGATCACCTTCGTCGTCGGCGTCGGCGGGTTCAGCCACGTCGTCGCCGGCTCGGCCGAGGCATGGCTGCTGTGGCTGACCGGCCACGCGTCGTTTGGCTGGGCGACGGGCGGCTTTATCCTTCCCGCGCTGGTCGGCAACATCATCGGCGGCACCGGTCTGTTCACGGTCCTCGCCCACGGTCAGGTCCGCGAGGAACTCGCGGCCGACTGACGCAACCAAAGTGTCGGAATTCCTTACACTCCCGCCAACCTCGTTCGTCATTACCGAACTGTATAGCGGTGGCACGGCTTTTGCTTCGGTCGGAGCAAATGAGGGAGTTCGCCATGATGAAGCTGCTTGCCGCCGTCGCGTCGACCGGCGTCCTGGCCGCTGCCCTGCCCGCCGCCGCCGCGACGCTCGTCTACGACACCGCGACGACGACGGCCGGCAACCAGGCATGGGGCGGAACGCTCGGCCTCGACTTCACCGCCAACCGCAGCGTCACCATCAGCGCGCTCGGCACTTTCGACAGCGGCCACGACGGCATCACCAGCGACATCTTCGTCGGCATCTTCAACCGGACGACCGGCGTGCTCGTCGTGCCGGCGATCAACCTCAACGGCACCGCCAACCCGACCGGCGCAGCTTATGTCACCAAGGCGATCGCGCCGGTGACGCTGGCGGCGGGCAGCTATCAGCTCGCGGCATGGGGCTACAACCTCGGCGCCGACATCAACTTCAACGACGGCTTCATCGATCCGACCGGGGCGACCAGCCCGGTCACCTTCGACGGCCTCGGCGGCGCGCTGACGGCGACGGCGACCGAGTATAGCAACGACAACGCGCCCGGCGTCCTCGCGACCAACGGCGACGTCGGCGCGACGCGCTACGCGGCCGGCACCTTCGCCGCCGCGGTGCCCGAGCCGGCGGCGTGGACGCTGCTGATCGCAGGCTTCGCGCTGACCGGAGCCGGGCTCCGCCGCCGGGCGATCGCTACCGCCTGATCTCCGGGCGCGGCGTTCGGCGGAGCGGTCCCGCCTGGTTCGCGCGCGAACATTTCCTCGCATTCAACCGATAGCGACGATCTCGACCTCCGCCCCGGCGACCACCGCCACGTCGCCGACGCCCTTGCCGAGCATCGCCCGCGCCGCCGGGGCGACGTAGGCGATGCGGCCGGCGGCGGGGTCGGCCTCGTCCTCGCCGGTGATGCGGTAGGTCGCGGTGGTGCCGTCGGCGCGCTCGATGGTCACGGTGCAGC
>CAXTQJ010000235.1:1049-3995 GCA_964246245.1 uncultured Sphingomonadaceae bacterium | reverse complement strand
TGACAGTGTGCGACAAGGACCTCAGGCCGCCGTCGCGGCCGAGCCGTCGTTCGCCGCGACGACGGGACGATGCTCGCGGAAGTTATCGAGGTCGCTCGCGATCCGCCGGGCGATGTCGCCGGCGATCAGATCGTGGGCGACACCGATCGCGTGCGCCATGCCGCGCACCGTCGCGCCGCCGTGGCTCTTCACGACCAGCCCATTCAGTCCGAGGAAGACCGCGCCGTTGTGCGCGTTGGGGTCGAGATGCCGCGCCAGCGCCCTGAGCGCCCCGCGCGACAGCAGGTAGCCGAGGCTGGTCAGCCACGACGAGCGGAACGACTGCGCCAGCAGCCCCGAGACGAGCCGCCCCGTTCCTTCGGCGGTCTTCAGGGCGACGTTGCCGGTGAAGCCGTCGGTGACGATGACGTCGATGTCGCCGGCGCCGATCTTGTCGCCCTCGACGAAGCCGGCGAAGGTCATCGGCAGGTCGGCGGCGCGGAGCAGCGCCGCGGCCAGCTTGAGTTCCTCGGTCCCCTTGAGTTCCTCCTCGCCGATGTTGAGGAGTGCCACCCGCGGCCGCTCGACGCCGAGCACCGTCCGCGCGAAGGCGGCGCCCATCACCGCGAACTGGACGAGGTTCTCGGTATCGCACTCGACGTTGGCGCCGAGGTCGAGGACGACCGAATCGTTCTTGAGCGTCGGCAGCAGCGCGGCGAGCGCCGGCCGGTCGATCCCGGGCATCGTCCGCAACGTGAGCTTGGCCATCGCCATCAGCGCACCGGTGTTGCCGGCGCTGACCATCGCCTGCGCCTCACCCGCCTTGACCGCGGCGATCCCCATGCCCATCGACGTCGTTCGCGCGCGGCGGACGGCAGCCGACGGCTTGTCAGTGCCGAGAATGACGTCGGGCGAATGGACGACCGTCGCGTTGGCGGCGACGCGCGGCGCGCGGACTAGTTGGGCGCGGATCGCCGCCTCGTCGCCGTAGAGGCGGTAGGTCAGGCGCGGGTAGCGTTCGTGCGCGATCTCGGCGGCGGCGACGACTACCGCCGGCCCGCCGTCCCCGCCCATGACGTCGAGCGCGATGACCGGCGCGACGGCCATGTCAGGCGGCTACGGCTGCATCTCGACGACGGCGCGGTCCTTGTAGAAGCCGCACGAAGGGCAGAGGTTGTGGGGCAGCTTGAGCTCGCCGCAGTTGGGGCATTCCTGCGCGACGGTCGCGGTCAGCGCGTGGTGGCTGCGGCGCATGTTGCGGCGCGAGGGCGAGGTCTTGCGTTTCGGAACGGCCATGCGGCACCTGTCTTGCTCTTCGCGGCGACATCATGGTGCCGCGCGCGCGGGACCCGAAGACCCGCCGGTTTCAGTCGAGGCGCGGACCATAGAGCTTTGGCCGGACGATGCAAGCCCGGCAGCGTACACGAAAACGGCCGCCTCAGGCGAGGCGGCCGTCATCGGCGATCGTGTCAAAGCAATCAGGCGTCGCCGCGGACCGTATCCTTCACGCCGCCGACGGCATTCTGCACCTTGCCGGCGGCCTTTTCGGCCGTGCCTTCGGCTTCGAGCTTCGAATCACCGCGCACCTTGCCCGTGGCTTCCTTGACGCTCCCCGCCGCGTTCTTGAGCGCGCCGTCGATCCGATCCTTGTCCATTGCAGATCTCCTTGAGACTGATGCACATCAATTCGCGCGGAGCCGTGCGGTTCCATTCCGCCGCCGTGCCTAATAGACGACGACGCTGCGGATGCTCTCGCCAGCGTGCATCAGGTCGAAGCCGCGGTTGATCTCGTCGAGCGTCAGGACGTGGGTGATCATCGGGTCGATCGCGATCTTTCCGGTCATGTACCAGTCGACGATCTTGGGCACGTCGGTCCGGCCCTTCGCGCCACCGAAGGCGGTGCCGCGCCAGTTGCGGCCGGTGACGAGCTGGAACGGCCGCGTACTGATCTCCTTGCCCGATTCCGCGACGCCGATGACGATCGACGTCCCCCAGCCGCGGTGGCAGCATTCGAGCGCCTGGCGCATGACGGTGGTATTGCCGGTCGCGTCGAAGCTGTAGTCGGCCCCGCCGTCGGTCAGGCGGACGATCTCGGCGACGATATCGGGGACATCCTTCGGATTGACGAAGTGGGTCATGCCGAACCTGCGGCCCCATTCCTCGCGCGCGGGGTTGATGTCGACGCCGACGATCATGTTCGCGCCGACCAGCTTCGCCCCCTGGACGACGTTGAGACCGATACCGCCGAGCCCGAAGACGACGACGTTCGCGCCGGGTTCGACCTTCGCCGTGTTGACCACCGCGCCGACGCCGGTCGTCACGCCGCAGCCGATGTAGCAACTCGTCTTGAACGGCGCGTCGGTGCGGATCTTGGCCACCGCGATTTCGGGCAGCACGGTGAAATTCGAGAAGGTCGAGCAGCCCATGTAGTGGAACACCGGCTTGCCGCGGTAGCTGAACCGGCTCGTCCCGTCGGGCATCAACCCCTTGCCCTGCGTCGCGCGGATCGCGGTGCACAGGTTGGTCTTGCCGCTGAGGCACGACTTACATTGGCGGCATTCGGGCGTGTAGAGCGGGATGACGTGGTCGCCGGGCGCGACGCTGGTCACCCCGGGTCCGACCTCGCGGACGATGCCGGCGCCTTCGTGGCCGAGGACGCTCGGGAACAGCCCCTCGCTGTCGAGGCCGTCGAGGGTATAGGCGTCGGTGTGGCAGATGCCCGTTGCCATGATCTCGACGAGGACTTCGCCGGCCCTGGGACCGTCGAGGTCGAGTTCGACGATCTCGAGCGGCTGCTTCGCCTCGAACGCGACGGCGGCACGGGTCTTCATGGGACAGGGTCTCTATTCGAAGAATTTGGTCCCGGCGCCTTGCGTCACCGGCATCGCGCTCTCTGCCTCGCCCGCGATCATCCGGTCAAGAACGCACCGCGCCGCCACGCGGTGTCACCCTAGGCCGGCCATATCG
>CAXTQJ010000235.1:0-1039 GCA_964246245.1 uncultured Sphingomonadaceae bacterium | reverse complement strand
GATTTTATACGATCCGCGCGACCACCCAAGGACCTGCCCATGGCCACTCTCGCACCTGCCGCCGCCGACACCGGCACGATCGCCCTGCTCGAAAGCCTCGAGGCGCGGCTGCGCTGGCTGTCGGCGTGGACCATTCACAACGCCAACCACCTCCGCGACTCGCCCGACGGGCTCAAGGTCGGCGGGCATCAGGCGAGTTGCGCGTCGATGACCGCGATCATGGCGGTGCTCTATTTCCACGCGCTGGGGCGGCACGACAAGGTCGCGGTCAAGCCGCACGCCGGGCCGGTCCTCCATGCGGTCCATTACCTGCTCGGCAACCAGAGCCGCGACCAGTTGCAGCGCTTCCGCGGCTTCGGCGGGGCGCAGAGCTACCCGAGCCGGACCAAGGACCGGATCCCGGTCGACTTCTCGACCGGCAGCGTCGGCCTCGGCGTCGCCGTCACCCTCTTCGCCAGCCTCGTCCAGGACTATCTCGTCGCCCACGGCGGGCTCGCCTCCGCCGACACCGGCCGCATGATCGCGCTGATGGGCGACGCCGAACTCGACGAGGGCAACATCTACGAGGCGCTGATCGAGGGCTACAAGCACGACGTCAGGAACTGCTGGTGGATCGTCGACTACAACCGCCAGAGCCTCGACCACACCACCGCCGACCGCATGTTCCGCCGCTTCGACGACATCTTCGAGACGTGCGGCTGGCGCGTCCTCACCCTCAAGTACGGCAAGAAGCAGCAGGCGGCATTCGCGCAGGCAGGCGGCACGAGCCTGCGGGAATGGATCGACGCCTGCCCCAACGTCGACTTCGCCGCGCTGACCTACCAGGGCGGGGCGGCGTGGCGGGCGCGGCTGACCGCCGACATCGGGGCCAAGCCGAACGTCGCCAAGCTGCTCGCCGCCTACGACGACGCCGCGCTCGCCGACCTGATGACCAACCTCGGCGGCCACTGCGTCGCGACGCTGATCGAGGCGTTCGCCGCCGCCAGCGACGACCGGCCGACGATGTTCATCGCCTATACTGTGAAGGGCTACGGCCTGC
>CAXTQJ010000234.1:0-4009 GCA_964246245.1 uncultured Sphingomonadaceae bacterium | reverse complement strand
TGCTCGTTCCGCGGGTCAGACTCACCGACGCAGCTACGGCTTCAGGTGAGGACCTTGTCGCAGGAACACCTGAATAGCATACGACTGCCACTCGTTCGGGGTGAAGATCGAGCAGGTCCATATCGTTCCAAAGGGTCTACAAGCGCTGAGGGCCACTCGTGACCCCAGTAATAGACGTTCGCGGTGTCACTCCGGCGCCCAAACATCAGACGTTCGTTCATCTTAGCCATAGAAGCTTCGAACGTGACGAAGCTGGGCATTAAAATCATTGGAGAATTCTTGTTCCGTTGCCAGCTATGACCGCGCTGCCGCGGCCGATGGGGGCTTAAGTCGGTGGTCGCGGTCTGACTGCCCGTGGACGGCGTTGACAAGCATGAGCGAGCCGAACACGCACGAGTCCGTTGATATATATACGGATCAATTCGGCTCATGGCATGAGGCACCGTAGATAGTCTTATGCATATTTCGCCGTGGCTTTCGACAGCGTACAGAAGGCTAGCCGATTTGCGCAGATTGCTTCATCGGCCGCGGCGCAGCGGTGAGATTGGGAGCAAGTGAACAGAGTGTGGTGCCATCCATGAGCCGGCACCCCGCGGCACGGGTCACCGACCACTTTGGGCATAGTGCGGCTTGGGAGGGGCTCGCCGCGGGCATCGCCGTTGGGGCCCTGATTGCAGTCGCAACGGTCGCCACCGGCGGTCTTGGGGCGGTAGCGATCGGCGCGGCGCTGGCGGCAACCGGTGCCGCCGGCCTCGCCGGGGCGGCGATCGGCCAGATGTTCGACGGCCCCGACACGGGGCAGCTCGAGGTTGGCTCGCGTGACGTCAAGGCCAATGGCTTGGCCGCGACGATGGTAACGCTTGCGACCGGGCATTGTTCGCACCACGGTCCGTCGGCCCTCCTCGTCGCCAGCGGCAGCGCGACCGTGCGAATCAACGGCCAACCTGCGGCCCGCATCACCGACACGATGGACTGCGAGGCCGTGATCCGCACGGGCTCGCCCAACGTCAACATCGGCGGGCCGACGCAGTCACCGGTGTGTTCGGCGCTCCGCGGTGAAGCAACAAAGTTCGCCCAGTTCGCCATCGACGCGGCGGCGGCCGAAGCCGCCTACTCGCCGCCGGCGACACGCGTGGCTCCGCCGGGGTACCACAATGCGACGCCGGCAGATCTGGCGAAGCTGCGGCTAAGCGAGGCAATGCTCGAACACCCGATCGATCCCAAGACCGGCCAGCCAAGCGAGTTCCGTGCGGCGGTCTTCACCAACGATGCGACCGGCGCGCCGCTCGTCGCGTTCAAGGGGACGACACCGACGAGTAGGCAGGATTGGACGACCAATGTCGGCCAGGGACGGGGCCAGGAAACATTTTATTACGATCAGGCGCAGAAAATATCGACCAACGTTGCCGAAGCGCCGAATGGTGCGGGCACTGACGGTCGTCTTACCGGCCACTCACTTGGCGGCGGCATGGCGTCGGCCGGCGCCGAAGCATCGGGATTGCCGGCGACCACCTTCAACGCGGCCGGGCTCGATGCCCACACGGTGCCGCACCCGGTGCCAGCCAATATCGACGCGGTCTATGTCCAGGGCGAGGTGCTTCACGGAGTCAATTCGCTTCCCGGCGCCCCGGCGGCGGCGGCTACCCGGACGTGGCCGCTGGCTCCAATCGATTACCGCAACCAAGCGCTGACCGGGGCTGCCGACGGGCTGGCTGCGGCCGGTCCGCTCGGTGCCATGATCGCCGGCGGAGCGCTCGCCACACGCGCCGTGTCGTTGCACATGATGAGCGCGGTCGACTCGGCGATGGCCGCGCGCCGAGCCGAAGTTGGGAGGGCGCTTGTCGCGAACGGATGCCCATGACGCGACGCTTACTCCCGCTACCTGTATTTGGTCTCGTCCTCCTGGTCGGCTGCTCCAATAAGGAAACTCCCGTGGACTCGTCAAAGATACAGCCCATGCTCGGAGCCGTGATGCACTCGGAAACCGAGGAAGTGCGCCGGCTGGCCGAAAAGCACATCGGCCTCGATGAACGATATCCGGCCGACCAATCGACCCCGATGGTCGCGGCGGCGCAAACCGATCAGTGGCCGGTCGTCGAAATCCTGATCGACCACGGGGCCGACATCTGGGCGCACGATCAATTCGGCATCACCGCGGCACAGCGCACAGTGACCAGCCGCATCCTGTCGGGATCGGCGGAGGACCGGGCGCGTCTTCGCGTGATCGAGAAGCTCAAGGCGCGCGGCTATCCGTTTCCCCCACCCAACTCGAATCAGGTGCTCGCGCTCGACAAGGCTGGCAAGTGGCCGCCGCAGGGGGTGCGCTGATGCCGGACACCAACACGGCACAAGTAGTGGTTCAGAGCATGACGATCGCTTGTCCCGATGGATGGGCCGACAAGTCGATGCTGATCCTCAACGCCGGGCAGCCGGGGCCTTCGGGTGTCGTGCCGAACCTCGTCGTCACCCGCGAGCCCGTGCCCGACGGCCTGCCAGCCGATCGCGCCGCCCGCCTCGAGGTGTTCGTCGATGGCCAGCTCAAGCAGATGCACGGCGCGCTGAAGGACTTGACGGAAGTCGCGCGGCAGCATGCCACCACGGAGCAGCCGTCGGCAGAGTTGACGATCGATTGGTCTTCCGGGACAGTTCTACTGTCGCAGTGGATCACCTATGCCAACGCCGCCGGCGACACCTTCGTCATTGCCACCGCGACCGCGGGGCGGGGCGAGTTGGCCGACCTCAAACCGGCCTTAGCGGCGATGCTGGAGACCGTTCGGCTGGCCTGATGTCGCGCGTTACCATTACCAATGGTGGTAACCATTATGTTTGCGGGCAGGAGGCCGATCGTGGGCGCGAACCGGCGCTAGGCGCGACGCCAACGAGGGCTCCGCAGCGGAACGTAGCCTAGAAAAGGTCGTTGAGGTGGTGATCCGATCGGGGGACACGCGATGGTTCAGGTCAATCATAAGACGGCCGCCGAAAACACCTATGTTCTCGATGAGCTAAATGCGCTCCGCCTCTGGCTTGACGCGAAGGTCAAGGACGGCACCTTCACGCCCCAACAGGCCGAGGATGCGCTGCGCCAGCACGAAGCGCAGGGCAAGTTGTGGATCGGGCCGGTGAAGGACGCGCTCGGCTCGGCCAAGATCGGCATGACCCTCGCCAAGGACTTCGAGCACCTGTGGAGCGCGAAGGTCTACTTCAAGGCGGGCAAGTCGGGCGACCTCGTCATCATCAAGGGCTGGCCGCGCGCCCGCGAGGTGCTGACCGGCACGCGCTACAAGGTTACCAACCCCAAGGTCATGGAGCTGCAGATCGGCAAGCCCGGCATCCGCGCCGCGGCGAAGGAATCGGCGCGCTTCGGCATCATCTTGGTCGTCGTCGTCGACGTCGCCGAGTTCGCCGTGTCGCACAACTTGCCCAACCTGCTCGGCAGCCTGACCGTCGACATTCCATCGGTCGTGCTGGCGTCGGCGCTCGGCTCGGCGGCCGGGACGCTCGCGGCGGGCACGCTGGTGGTCGGCAGCTTCGCCTTCGGGCCGCTCCTCGTAGCGTTCGGCGTCGGGGTCATCGCCGGCTACGCGCTCTACAAGCTCGACGAGGCGTTCGGCATTAACGAAAAAGTCAGCAAGATGTACGAGTCGGCGCTCGACGAGCTGCAGAAGCTGTGGGGCGAGGCCGGCGAGGCGGCCGAACGCAAGTTCCACGATTTCGAGAACAGCGGCGCGGTCCGCTGGCTCGGCCGGAGCGCGGCCGGCGTTGGCCGGTGGTTCGGTGACAGCATGCGGACGCTGGGCACCGGCGACAACGCCCAATACATGCTCCAGTCGTTGATGTGACGCGGACCGTGGCGGTGAGCAGGGGCGGATGACCATCGAACAACGGACGTGGCTGCTGACCGCGCTCATGTTCGCGCTGGGCGGCGCGGCGCTGCTGTTCGGCGGCACGTCGCTCGGCGCGACGCTGGCCAGTCTCGACCGCCACGCGCCGCTGGTCGCCTATCATGGCC
>CAXTQJ010000233.1:0-4015 GCA_964246245.1 uncultured Sphingomonadaceae bacterium | reverse complement strand
GGGGGGGGGGGGCCGGGGGGTGGGGTCGGACGAGAGGCCGCCCACCGGTGAGGATCATTGCCGGCCACTACCGCGGCCGCCCCCTCGTCGCGCCGGCGGGCGACGCGACGCGGCCGACCGGCGAGCGGGCGCGGGCGGCGCTGTTCTCTATGCTTGCCAGCCGCCTCGGCGACTTCGCCGGCCTGCGCGTCGCCGACCTCTATGCCGGGACTGGTGCTCTCGGGCTCGAGGCATTGTCGCGCGGTGCGGCGCACACGACCTTCGTCGAGCGCGACCGCGCCGCGCTCGCCGCGCTCCGCGCCAACATCGGTCATTGCGGCGCGGCGGGCGCGGCGACGGTCCTCGCCCAGCCGGTCGAGGCGATTGGCCGGGCTCCGATACCGTTCGACCTCGTCCTGCTCGATCCGCCCTACGGCAGCGGCGTCGCGGGCGCCGCGCTCGTGCGTCTGGCGGCGCACGGCTGGATCGCGCCGCACGCGCTCGTCTCGGTCGAGACGGCCAAGGGCGAGGCGCTCGACCCGCCAGGCTTCACGCTCGACTCCGTCCGCGCGCACGGCAAGGCGCGGCTGCACCTGTTCCGCGCCGATTGATTGCGGGGGAACGGCCGACGCCGGACCGTAGTTGGACGAGTGCGTTCGGGAGTTAGTCATGGATCGGATCATCGTCGCGGCGTTCGTCGCCACCTTCATCGCGGCCGTCGCCGCCGTTGCCGGCGTCCCCGCCTTCGCCCAGAACGTCCCGGCTGGCGCGCCGCCGCTATCGGCCCCCGCGCGGGTGGGGGTGTTCCCCGACACGGCCGCGGGGGCGAGGGCCGCGCGCGCCCGCCTGATGGCGCTCGATACCGACCACGACGGCCGTTTCAGCAAGGCCGAATGGCTTGCCGGCGGTCGCCGCGAGCGCATCTTCGACCTGATGGACACCGACCACGACGGCTACCTGACGATGGATGAGCTACAGGCCGGTATGGCGAAGATGCGAGCGATGCGCGAGGCGCGCGCGTCGCAATAGGGCGTATCGCAGAGTCGCGTCAGGCGGTGACGCTGGTCAGACGCTTCCGGCGCGCGGCGCTGCCGACGAGGCCGAAACCTGCCAGCAGTAACGCCCACGCCGCCGGCTCGGGCACCGCACCGGCCCCGCCGCCCGGGACCGGTACGACCTGGCTGCCGACGTTGAGGGTGTACAGCGGGGTGTTGAACAGCGGGTTGAGCGTGATCGTCGGATCGATGAACGCCGACGACTGGCCGGCGTCACCGCCGAGCCCCGTCGCGCCGGCATGGGTGTCGGTGCCGAGGGAGATTACCCCGTAGACGCTCAGCGGATCGCCGTTGGTAAAGGTCGAGCCTTTGACGAAATTGAGGTCGAGCGCATAACCCGCCGAGCCGCAGTTCGGACCGGTGCTGCTGTAATAGCCCGAGTAGTCGCACGTCGCGCCGAAGCTCTTCTGCAGCGACGAGTCAAGCGGGATATAGGTCCCGGTCGTCGCCCCGGCGAGCGCATAGGCCTGCCCGGTCGCGGATAGCGTGTAGCTGCCGCTGATCGACGCGATCGCGCCGCTGGTGCCGAGGAACGGGGTCAAGGCGGCGAAGGCAGCAGCATTCTTCGCGTGCAGCTCGACCAGGTAGCTTTGCGCGGCATTCGACTCGCTTGCGTAATAGCCGCCGTCGGCCGACGCGGTGGTCGCCACCGTCGCGCCGTCGGCACTGTTCGGGTCGGTCCCGCGGAGCGTGACGTTCGACGCGCTGAACCCGTCGCGCACGGTGCCGTCGCCGCCGATGGGGTGATACGCGCCGCCGTTGATGCGGACGGTCTGGTCGCCCATGACAAGGCCTTGGACGCTGTCGTAGTTGGTATCGATATAGACCTTGTACTCGCCGCCGTAGCCCGAGCCGGGGAGCGACGGCTGTTGCGGCGGCGACGGATTGCCGCAGTCGCCACTGTCTTCGCAGTCTCCGCTGGGTCCGCCCGGCGGGCCGAGCTGCGCCGCCGCCGGTGCGGCGGCAAGGACGACAAAGGCGGCGACCGGAAGGAGCAACTGGCGCATGACAAGACCCCTGTAAGCAAAGCTGGCCGCCAGATGCCTGCTCGCTGACGCCGCGTCGATTGCCTATAGAGGCATGTCGCGTCCGGTCGTCGGCGCTGCTATGATTGGCGATACGCCCGTCTTGCGGCCCTTCGCGCGGAACTCGGTGGGGGCCGGCGGTGCGAGTGGGGGACACGGGTGCGACTGCTGCTGATCGACGATCACCCGCTGTTCGTCGACGGCTTCGCGACGATGATCGCCGCCGCGCGGCCCAGATGGAGCTTCATCGCCGCGCACAGCTCGGCCGCCGGCTGCGCCGCACTTGCCGGGATCGACCTCGTCCTCGTCGATCTCGAACTGCCCGACCGCGACGGCTTCGCCACCATCGCCAAGATCGCCGCGATCGATCCGCTGCTGCCGCGGATCGTCATCTCCGGCCGCGCCGACACCGGCGCGCGGTTGCGCGCACGAGCAGCCGGTGCGAGCGGTTTCATCGTCAAGACCCTTGCGCCCGATGCGATGATCGCGGTGATCGACGACGTCGCCGCCGGGCGCGACGGCTTCGGCGGCGAGGCGGGCGACGCGGCGCTGCCGTGCCTGTCGCCGCGCCAGCTCGACGTTCTCGCCCTCCTCGCCGAGGGCCACGCCAACAAGGAAATCCGCTTCCGCCTCGACATCGCCGAGCGGACCGTTCGCGCCCACCTGACCGAGCTGTTCGCCGCGCTGGGCGTCAGCACCCGGGTCAACGCCATCCTCCGCGCCCGCGAGATCGGCCTGATCCGCTGATGGCGACCGCGTCGCCCGCCCCGACGCGCGTCCATACCGAGCTGATCGACACGCAGTACCGGCAGGCGCGCAACAACATCTTCGCCGAGAACACCACCCTCGCCTTCATGGTGGCGACCGCGCTGAGCCATACCGCGTGGCGGGTCGTCGTCGGCTGGGCGGCGACCGAGATCGCGACGCAGGTCTATCGCCAGTTCCGGATGCTCGACCGCTACGCTCGCGGCGAGCCGGCCGGCGTCGACTTCGCCTCCTACTGGGCGCGCCACCACGCGATCTACCAGACGTCGATCGGCATTGTCTGGGGGGCGACGATGTTCCTCTTCGCCCACGCGGGCGACCCCGTGTCGGTGGCGATGACGGTGTGCGGACTGGTCATCATCACCAGCGGAGCCGTGCCGGGGCTGGCCTACAACCCGCCGGCGTTGTTCGGCTTCATCGCGACGACCTTCGCGCTGATGGCGGCCCGGCTGCTGACGTTCCCCGGAACCGACTATGCCATCCTTGCCGGCGCGGCGGCGGCGTACGCCGGGGTTCTCGTCCTAATGGGGCGGCTGCAGGCGGAGTCGGTCGCCGCCGGGGTCCGCATCCGCTTCGAGAACGTCGAACTGCTCGACCGGCTGCGCGAACAGACCGCCACGGCCGAGGCGGCGAGCCTCGCCAAGTCGCAATTCCTCGCTGCCGCGAGCCACGACTTGCGTCAGCCGCTCTATGCGCTCGGGCTGTTCTCGGGGACGCTGGCGACGCTCGACCTGCCGGCCGAGGCGCGGGCGATCGTCGGCAATGTGCGCACCAATATCGACGCGCTGGAAGGCTTGTTCAGCGGCTTGCTCGACATCTCGCGGCTCGAGGCCGGCGTCGTCGCGACCAAGGTCGAGCCGATCGCGACCGACGCGCTGTTCGACCGCCTCGACCATTATCTCCGTCCGATCGCCGGCGAGCTCGGTCTCGACCTGCGCTACCGCTCCGACGGCTCGGCGATCGTCAGCGATCCCGTGCTGATCGAGCAGATCATGCTCAATTTGGGCACCAACGCGCTGCGGAACACGGTCGCCGGCGGGGTCCTGATCGCCGCGCGGCGGCGGGGCGAAGCGGTCCGCCTCGAGGTGTGGGACACCGGCGTCGGCATCGCCGCCGACGACCTCGCGCGGATTTTCGACGACTTCATCCAGGTCGGCAATCCCGAGCGCAACCGGCGCAAGGGCATGGGGG
>CAXTQJ010000232.1:0-4015 GCA_964246245.1 uncultured Sphingomonadaceae bacterium | reverse complement strand
GATCCGCACAACGTCGGCGCGATCCTGCGCTCGGCGGCGGCGTTCGGCGCGCTCGCGGTGGTGACGCAGGACCGCCATGCCCCGGCCGAGTCGGGGGCGCTCGCCCGCGCGGCGTCGGGCGCGCTCGAGACGGTGCCGTGGACCCGCGTCGTCAACCTCGCCCGCGCCCTCGACGAGATCGGCGAGGCGGGCTTCTGGCGGATCGGCCTCGACGGGACGGCGGCGACGACGCTCGAAGCGGCGCTCGGCACGACCCGCCCCGCGCTGGTCCTCGGGGCCGAGGGCGAGGGCCTCCGCGCGAACACCGCCGAACATTGCGACGAACGCGCCCGCCTGCCGATGACGGACGCGATGGAGAGCCTCAACGTGTCGAACGCCGCGGCGGTGGCGCTGTACGCGGCGGCGCGGCGGGGCTAGCCGCCGTCACCGATCGCGGTGATAGCCGGGTGAACCGGCAACCGCGGGCGGCAGCGCTTCGTAGCGCGGCACGCGCACGCGGGGGAACAGGTGGTCGGGATCTATCAGGCGGCGCTCGCGGGCGAACAGCGCCGCGAGCATCCCGAGAAACAGGAAGACGACCGGATGGTTGTTGTCCTCGCTCAGCGCCAGCTTGGTGACGAGGAAGATGGCGAACAGAGCGCTCATCGCCCCCGCCAGTTCGGTCTCGCGGTCGTCGGTCGTCAGGTAGAGGCGAACGCCGATCGCCGCGCCGACGACGAACATGCCGAAGAAACCGAGCGTACCGACCACGCCGAGGTCGAGGCCCTCGGTCACATAATAATTGTCGACCGTCAGCGCCCCGGCCTGGTTGTAGAAGCCGAGCGCGCTGCCGCTCTGGCCGAGGCCGTGGCCGATCGGGTTGGCGAGAACCTTGGGGATGGCGAGACGCATCTGCTGGTTCCGCGCCTCGGTGCTCGCCTGCTGCGCGCCGCCGCCGAGCACCCGCGTCCGGAGCGTATGGCTGCTGAGGACGACGCCGAACATGGCGAGGGCGACGAGCGGCGCGCCGAACAGGATCGTCGGTCCGATCAGCGACGTCCGGTCGGCGCGCCACTGGCGGTACGCCCACAGCGGGACATAGGTCGCAACCGCGACCATCGTCCCGACGAGCCCCAGCCGCGACTGGGTGATGACGATCGCGCCGAAGATCATCAGGCCGGCGACCGCCGTCGCGACGCGGCGCAGCAGCGTTCGCGCGGTCAACGTCCAGTGGAGGACGAACGGCATGCACATGGCGAGGAATTCGGCGAAGATCAGGCTGTTGCCGTAGGGTCCGCGGACGCGATAGAGGCCGTCGGCCGAGCGTGCCTGGCGGCCGAGGACGTTGGCCAGCGTCGCATCGTCGACGCGCATGAAGCTCGGGATGTGGTTGGCCCACGGCGGGAATTCGAGCTTGTCCTCGACGAACCCGTCGAGGGCGCAGATCACCGCGAGGACGAGCAGCCAGACGACCGTCCGCGTCGAGTAACCGCGCCGCGCGAAGACGACGCAGCCGACGAAGAACACACCGGCCAGCCGCAGCTGATTGTCGATCAGCAGCTTGAAGGTCGGCGCCAGCGTGTGGGAAAACGGCACGGTGACGAACATCGAACCCTCCCACAGCAGGAAGGCCGCCCACAGCAGGGGGGACGCGCGCGCCACGACGCCGAGATGGCGGCGCAGCTGCCCCGAGGTCGAAACGCTGTAGAGGAACAGGAAGCTGGTCGCGAACAGCGCGATCCGCGTCGGCGTCAGCCACGGCAGGCCGGGCAGGACGATCGCGATATACGACGGCCAGATGAACGACAGGATGAACAGGATCCGGTAGGAACGCTGCACCGCGGTCTGCGGAAAGACTCCGCGATCGGGCATCAGCCATAGTGCCGCGAGCAGGCAGACGACGACCGGCAGGATCAGCACGAAGAGCATCTGCGGGGGCAGCGCGACGGCGGCGAAGCCATAGGCGGCGGCGGCCGCGACCTGGGCGACGACGAACGCGCTGCGCCGCGCCAGCGACGGCTCGGCCGGGGCACGGGTATAGAGCGGCAGGATCAGTTGCGGCGCGTTGAAGGCCATCGCCCGTCTATAGGCCATGCGCCGCGACGACGGAACCGGTCAGGTGCGCGATCGTGCATCGGCTTGCCACCCGGCATCCGCCCCGACACATCGCCGCTACAAGCCTCGGCCGGGATCAGCTACAATTACCCCCGGAAGGAGAGAGACATGCGTCTGGTCACCTTGCATGACATCCTCGTCGCCTGGCAGGCGGGGGAGCTGGGCTACCGGCGTGCCATGCAGCTCGCCCAGATCGACACGCTCGACGAGCTGTACGAGGCGGCCCACCATAGCGGCGTCGCCATCCGATCCGCGCCGACTGTCGACGAAGAGGGCATGGCCGACATCATCGCCGACCTCATTCGTGGGCAAGCCAAGTTGAAGGCCGCGTGATCCGCGTCAGCCTGATCATTCCCGACGCCGGCCCGCTGATCAGTCTGGCGCACGCCGGACGTCTCGATCTGATCGACGTGTTCAACCAACCCGTCGCCGTCCTCGATGTGGTCCGTCTCGAGTGCCTGCGGAAGCCGGCATCGCCCGACCACCTCGCGCTGCTTGAATGGTTCGACGCCGGCGGCAATGTCGTCCACGTCGTCGACACCCCGTTCCGGGCGCTCTACCAACAGGCGTTGGGAGACGAGGCCAGCGGACGCAACCGCCACGCCACCCGGGGCTTGGGCGACGCGGCGTTCGCATGGCTGCTGCCCAATCTCAAGCTTATCGCGCCTAAAGGGACAATTCCGCTTGTGCTCACCGAGGATCGCAACCTCAGCCTGACGCTCGCGGACCACCACGTAGCCCATATCCTGTCGACGAGGGCGTGGCTGCTCGGCCTGGAGAACGCCGACGTCATCGACAGCGCAGCCGAGGTCATCGAGCAGATCGAACGACACGGACGCCGACTGTCGACACTCAACAGCGACTTCCCGGTTCAGGCCGGCCAAAGCCAGTCCGATTGGATCGACCAGTCGTCGTCCTCACCGGGTCGCGATCGGTGCGGCGATTGACTCGCGACGACCCGTCGCCGAAGGGTGCGGGGGGCGCGTGGAGTAAGTTATGACGCTTCGTCAGGTCGCCGCCCTGCTCGCGGTCGCCGTGCTCGGCGCGCCGGGCACCGCCGCCACGGTCACGGCGACGCCGGGGACCTTCGCCGAGGTGCTGAACCACGCCGCGCCCGGCGACGCGATCCGGCTCCAGCCTGGCGTCTACGAGGCGTTTGCGATCAAGGACCGCCACTGGTCGCCGTCGGTCAAGGTCGACGCGACCGGGGCGACGTTGCGCGGCATCCGTCTCAACGACGTCGGCGGCCTCGACTGGCACGGCGGGACGTTCGACGGCAACGAGGTCGAGCGCAACGGCTTCAACATCTACGTCGCCGACCACATCGCCATCGACGGCGCGACCTTCAGCCATCTCGTCCGCAACGGCATCGGGTTGGGCATGGTCAGCGATGTCCGGGTGACCAACAACGTCTTCACCGATTCGGGGTCGGACGGCATCGACATCGCGATGTCGCGGCGCGTCGTCGTCGATCACAACCGCTGCGGCGAGTTCCATCCGACGCCGGGAGCGCATCCCGACTGCATCCAGATGTGGTCGCACCCCGAAGCGCCGCCGACCGCCGACATCACGATCACCAACAACGAGGCGATCGGCGCGATGGCCGGCATCACCGGCTTCAACCACATCCGCAACGGCGTCGACGACGGCGGCTTCGACCGGATCACGGTCGAGCACAACTACGTCAAGGTATCGGCATACCACGGCATCACCATCGCGCCGTGCCGCAACTGCGTCGTCCGCCACAACCGCGCCGAGACGCGGCCCGACCCGCAGTTCCCCCACCTCCACACGTGGATCAAGACCTCCGGCGAGGGCACGATCAACTGCGACAACATCGCCGCGGACTGGCCCCGCGACCCCGGCACCGCACGCTGCCGCGACGGCAGCTAGCGGAAGTTGTCGGCGTAGGCCTGGAGCT
>CAXTQJ010000231.1:3865-4078 GCA_964246245.1 uncultured Sphingomonadaceae bacterium | reverse complement strand
GTGGAACAGGACGTGGTCGAGCGCCTCGCCCCGCCCGCGCGCGGCGGCGACGAACACGCGCAGGTTGTCGCGCGCCGCCGCCTGGCCGACGAAGTCGTCGAGCAGCTTGGGCCGCACCGCCCCCAACACCAACGCGGGCCCGCCCAGCGGGGGAACCCAGGGCCGGGGACCGTCGCACCCCCCCCCCCGCAAAAACGCCCCCCCGAAAAAATT
>CAXTQJ010000231.1:0-3855 GCA_964246245.1 uncultured Sphingomonadaceae bacterium | reverse complement strand
GGCGGGGGGGCCGGGGCGGCGGGGAAACCTGGGACGGGGGACGGTCGCTCACCGCCCCCGTCTAGACGGCCCGGCCTAGAACTTGAAGCGCGCGCCGATGCGGATCGTGTAGAGCGAGACCGCGGTCGACAGCGATTCCGACGGGGTGGTGATCGTCGAGTAGCGGTACTGCGCGCAGTTCTGCGTCGACACGGTGTTGACCACCCCCGCCGCCGGAGTCGTCCCGGTCGGCGTCGCGACCGCGAGGCACTGGACCGACGCCGTCTGCGCGAAATACGGGAAGTTGACCTGGGTGAAGCCGCCCCAATCATGGTTGAGCAGGTTCGGCAGGTTCTCGATGTCGGCGAAGATCGAGATGCGCGAGCGGCCGACGAAGGTCGGGATTTCTTGTTCGAGGTGAAGGTCGATGCGGGTATTGGCCCGCGACCGGCCGATGTTCTTCGCCGCGATCTGGCCGCGGTAGTTCTTCAGCGCGGTCCCGTTGATCAGCGTGTCGAGCGCCTGCTGGCTGGCGGCCGAATCGTAGCTGACCTTGGGATCGTTGATGTCGGTCGGGACATAGATCAGGTAGCGGTTGTTCTGGCCGGTCGTGCCGAATACCGCCGAGCGCCCCGGCGACAGGTCGGCCATGGTGAAGCTGTACGGCCGTCCCGCGCGAGTCTCGCCGAACAGCTGGAAGGTCGTCGCATAGTCGCGGAAGAAGCTGTGCTGGTAGCCGAGGTTGTACTTGAACTGCCACCGCGTCTCGTCGTTCGACTTGCCGTACTGCGGGTTGTTCGGGTCGGCCATCGCCTGGAAGTTGTAGAGCGAGGTCGCGGTCGACGACGTCGCCGACGAGACGTCCTTGACGTCCTGGAAGGTATAGCTGCCCGACAGCGACAGCCCCCAGTCGAATTCCTTGTCGAAGCGGACGACGGCGACATGGCTGCGTCCCTGCGACGCGTTCCTGATCTGGATGTCGTTGTTGGTGTCGGTCGTCGCGGTCGACCCCGGCGTCGTCGCGAAGGTGTAGCGCGGACGGCCATCCGGCAGGAGCGCGCCGGTGGTGGTCGAACGCAGGTCGGTGAAGGCGATCGACTCGATCGTCTGCGAATAGACGTAGTCGGCCCCGAAATTGATGCCGAAGAACGAGTAATCGGCGGACAGCGTGAAGCGCTTGAAGGTCGGCAGCCTGAAGTTCGGAGCGACCGACGCCGTCGGCGAGGTGAGCAGCGACGAGGTGTTGGTCGTCAGGAACGAGTTGACCACGCCGGGGATGACCGTACCCGTGACGCCGTTGAGCGCGGCGGTGCACACCCCGGCGTTGGCGCCGGTGTAGGGGGCCGAGCAGGTCGTCGTCGCCCCCGTCCCCGGCGCGTTGGTCCGGATGACCGTCGCGATGCGGTTCTGGATCGCCCCCGTGTTCGAATAGCTGTTCGAGAAGTAGATGTCCGGCGTGCCGCCCGAGAAGATGCCGCCGCCGCCGCGGATGTCGAGGTTCTTGATCCCCTTGTAGTCGAAGCTGAGGCGCGGCTGGATCGCGTACAGCGCATCGAAGCTGTTGGTGTTGGGGAAGCCGTAGCGGTTGATGAAGTTCTGGTTGGTCAGCACCGCGGTGTAGTTGTCGTACAGGTCGGCGCGGATGCCGGCGGTGACGCGGAGCGACGGACTGATCGTCCAGTCGTCCTGCAGGCCGGCGGTGTAGACGCCGTAGCGGAAGTTGGCCGACGTATCGTTGGGGTTGAGCGTCAGCGCATTCTGGTAATCGAACTGGCTCGCGATCCGGTTCTGGAAATCGCTGATCGAGTCGAAATAATAGGCGCCGGCCGAGTACTGAAGGAAGGCGTTGGTGACGCGCGTCTCGCTGTATTCGGCAAAGGCCTTGAACGCGTGGTTGCCCGCCTGATACCGCGCGACGATCGAGCCGTCGTAGGTGTCGGTGTAGAGCGCGTTGGTCTGGCGGCTGATGTCGGGGCCGAGATAGATGGCCGGGACGCCGGCTCCGCACGTCGTCGTCGTGTCGGCGGTGCCTGCGACGGCGGTGCCGCTGACGGGTGCGGTGCAGATCTTGAACTGGGCAAAGCCGCGGCCGAGTTCGGGGTCCTGGCCGCGCTTCGACGACTTGTAGACGAAGCGCGCCTCGGTCGAGAACTTGTCGGTCCAGTCGCTGTTGAGCTGGACGATGCCGGCGTGGAGGACCTCGGTCAGCTTGTAGTCGTTCGACGCGAGGCTGATCGCCGGACCGTTGTTGGTCGACACCGCGCTGGTGTTGTTGCCGCCGGCGTTGGTGCCCTGGTTGACGAGACTGTCGGTCGCGTCGAAGGCGTTGATGTACGAGATCGCGAGCTTCTGCCGGTCGGTGATGTTGGCGTTGAGCTTGACGCTGAACTTCTCGTCGACATTCTGGTTGAGCGCGAGGATCGGTCCGGCGGTATAGTTATAGACGCTCGACGCGATCGACTGGATCTGCGCGACGGTCGCGTCGGACAGGTTCGGCACCTGCGCGGTCGAGCTGACGGTCTGTGGCCGGGGATCGGTGTTGCGCTCGTAGGTGCCGGTGATGAACAGCTTGTCGCGGATGATCGGGCCCGACGCGGTCGCGCCGTACGTCTCGCTCTTGTACGCGACGTAGGGGATGAGGACCTGGCCAATCTGGTGACCCTGGAGGCCGCTGGTCGACTGCGAGTAAAAGCCGTTGACGTGATACTCGTTCGTCCCCGAGGCGAGCGTCGCGTCGATGACGCCGCCCTGGAAGTTCGACTGGCGGATGTCGAACGGCGCGATCGAAGTCGAGACCTGCGCCAGCGCGTCGAACGCGACCGGGCCGCGCCGCGTCGGGTTCGAATCGGGGTTGAGGCCGAAGCTGTCGCCGATCTGGACGCCGTCGATGGTGAAGCGGTTGAAGCGCGGGTTGACGCCGGCGAAGCTGATCGCGCCGACGCCGCCATTAGACCGGTCGTCGGTGGCGAACGGCGAGCGGCGCTCGATGTCGCGGATGTCGCGGTTGACCGAGGCGACCTTGGCGATGTCGACCTGGCTCAGCGTCGTCTGGGGTCCATCGGACTGGGTGCCGGCCTTCTTGATCTTCGACGCGGTGACGACGATGTCGCCGGTCGAGGCGACGTCGATCGGCAGGTCGAACGGCGCGCCGACGCTCAGCTGGATGTCGGTGACGGTCGAGTTGCCCGCGGTCGACGCGACGGCGACGGTGTACGGCCCGCCGCCGCGCAGGCCGCTGACGGTGAACACGCCGGCGGCGTCGGTCGTCGCGCGGCTGACGGTGCCCGAGGGGACGTTGGTCACGGTGATCTGCGCGTTCGCGACGGGATCGCCGCCGCTCTGCACCGTGCCGCGGATGATCGCGGTCGTTTCCTGCGCGTAGACCGCGGTCGACGACGCCAGCGCCAGCGCCGCGATCGACGCATTCGCCCATGGATTGCGCATGTTCCCCGTCCCCCGAACGTAATCGACCGGTGCCGGATGGCCCGAATCGCTGCCCCGCGTTCTGGCCAAGGATTGTTACACTTCGGCGATCTTTTCGAGCCGTGTTCGGCGGTTGCCACGGCTTCGTCGACGCGTTGTTGCAGTGCGGCAACACGTTGACGTAACGGCTTCCCCAGTCGGCGAGCGTGGGCGATGACGGGCTCGAACCGCCGACATCCTCCGTGTAAAGGAGGCGCTCTACCAACTGAGCTAATCGCCCGCGCCGAGCGCGATAGCGGGCAATTCGGGCGTTGTCATGCTCCGGCGTTGGCGATACGCCGCGGCGGGGAGATTGCCATGATCCAGCGCCTGCTGCTCGACCACCCGCGCGCCGTCGGCGAAACCTATTTCGCGCACATGCGCGCCAGCCTGACGACGGCATTGCGGCTCGGC
>CAXTQJ010000230.1:0-4093 GCA_964246245.1 uncultured Sphingomonadaceae bacterium | reverse complement strand
GTCGTCGACCGCGAAGCGATAGCTGTGGACGAAATAGGCGCGGCTGCCGCGCGCGACGCCGCCCAGCGCGGCGTGGTCGCGGGCGAAGGCGACGGTGTTCCACCCCATGTGCGGGACCTTGAGCGCCGGGTCGGGTGGCGCGAGGCGCTCGACCGCGCCGCCGATCCAGTCGAGCCCAGGAAAGACGCCGTGCTCGCGCCCCTCGGTCGCCAGCAGCTGCATCCCGACGCAGATGCCGAGAAAGGGTACGCCGCGGCCCTTGACCGCGGTGGTCAGCGCGTCGGCGATGCCGCTCGCTGCCCGCAGCGCGCCGATGCACTGGCCGAACGCGCCGACCCCGGGCAGGACGATGCGGGCGGCGCGGGCGATCGCGACGGGGCTCGACGAGACGGTGATTGTCGCCCGCCCCTCGGTCGCGACGCGAAGCGCGTTGTCGACCGAACACAGATTGCCCGCGCCATAGTCGATGACGACGACCTGTTCGGTCATGGCGCGTCGGCCCCGCCCAGCGTCCCCTTGGTCGACGGCACCGCGTCGCCCTTGCGCGGATCGGGCGCCACCGCCGTCCGCAGCGCCCGCGCCAGTCCCTTGAAGCAGCTTTCGACGATGTGGTGGTTGTTGACCCCGTACAGCGTCTCGATGTGGAGCGTGATCCCCGCCGACCCGGCGAAGGCGGCGAACCATTCCTTGAACAGCTCGGTGTCCATCTCGCCGAGCCGCGGCTGGCTGAACGCGGTCCGCCAGACGAGGTACGGCCGCCCCGAGATGTCGAGCGCGACGCGCGTCAGCGTTTCGTCCATCGGGATCAGCGCGTCGCCATAGCGGGTGATCCCCCGCCGGTCGCCGAGCGCTTTCGCCACCGCCGCGCCGATGGCGATGCCGCTATCCTCGGTCGTGTGGTGCGCGTCGATATGGAGGTCGCCGGTGACCGTCACGTCGAGGTCGATCAGCGAATGCCGCGACAGCTGCTCGAGCATATGGTCGAGGAAGCCGATCCCGGTCGCGACGCGGTAGACGCCGGTCCCGTCGAGGTCGAGCCGCACGTCGACACTGGTCTCGGTCGTCTTGCGGGCGATGGTCGCGGTGCGCGGCATGGACGCGGGCTAGAGGATGACGGCGACGCGGGCAAGCGTCACGGCGGAAGTGTCGGTTTTCTTTACAATCGGTATCGGCCCGATCGATACGCCACCGCGATTTCATGGCCTTGACCATCTCGCGCCGTGCGGCACGATCCTTGCATACGTTCTTGTTACACAAGTAATCGCAAACTTTGGGAAGGCCGGTCATGTCGCTTAAGTCGCTGGTTGCCGCTGTAATCGCCATCGGCTCGGCGTCGTTCGCCTCGGCCGCGACCTATACCTATTCGTACACCTTCAACACCGGCGACGTCGTCACCGGCAGTTTCGTCGGTACTCCGGCCGGGGCGCTCGTCACCGGCCTCGGCGACGTCACCGCGTCGATCGACGGCACGGCGCTCGCCGGCCCGCTCGTCGCGCACGGCTATACGGGCTACAGCGGTCCAGGCGGCGGCAACTGTGGCAGCGCCAGCTGCTTCAACGGCGCAGCGGTCGCGTCGGCCGACCCGCTGCTCAACAACTTCTTATTCGCCAACTACGGCGCGCCGGCCGGCTTTCCGGGGACAAACTACTTCTACATCATCCCGTGGAACAACGGTCCGGGCAATCAGGTCGCGACTCAGGCGCAGCTCGCGAACGGGACGCTGATCGACGCGTACAACGGCCAGTTCATCCCGGGCAACTGGACGCTGACCGAGACCGCCGTGCCCGAGCCGGCCAGCTGGGCCCTGCTGGTCGCGGGCTTCGCGCTCGTCGGCGTCGCGGCGCGGCGGCGGACGACGGTCGGCGTCTGAACGCATCCGGCTCGTCGGCCGAACGAAGGCCCGCCGCCCGCGACCGGGCGGCGGGCCTTTCGCTGTCGGCGACCAACGGCTGCGTAACGTTCAGGCCGGTGGGCCACTTGATCGTTCGTCGGTCCGGAGTTGGTCCGCGCCCGGGCTTGTGTTCCCGGCGCACCCCTCGATGGAAGGCCTTAGGCCCGGTCACGTCCGGGCCGACGGCCCGGGCTGGCAATCCTGCCTTCCGGAAGCGCTCTACCGCAAATCCGGCGGTACCGCCTCGCTCGCCAGCAGCGCGACCGCATCGGCCAGCGGCAGCACCCGCTGCTCGCCGCCACCGAGCGGGCGGAGCGCGACGGTCCCCTCCTCGGCCTCGCGCCGGCCGACGACGATCAGGTAGGGGACGTGGGCGAGGCTGTGTTCGCGCACCTTGTAGTTGATCTTCTCGTTGCGGAGGTCGGTCTCGACGCGCAGCCCGGCCCTGGCCAGCGCTGCTGCGACCTCGCCGGCATAGGCGTCGGCGTCGCTGACGATCGTCGCGACCACTCCCTGCACCGGCGCGAGCCACAGCGGGAAGCGGCCGGCGTGGTGCTCAATCAGGATGCCGATGAAGCGCTCGTAGCTGCCGAAGATCGCGCGATGGAGCATGACCGGGCGGTGGCGCGCGCCATCTTCGCCGACATAGTTCGCGTCGAGGCGTTCGGGCAGAACATAGTCGAGCTGGATCGTGCCTACCTGCCACGTCCGCCCGATCGCGTCGGTCAGGTGCCATTCGAGCTTGGGCGAATAGAACGCGCCTTCGCCCGGCAGTTCTTCCCAGCCATATTCGGGGCCAGCCCGTCCCGCGAGGCGCACCGCGTCGCGGAGGTCGCCCTCGGCCCGGTCCCACATCTCGTCGGTGCCAAAGCGCTGGTCGGGGCGCAGCGCCAGTTTGACCGCATACCCGTCGAACCCGAGGTGTCGGTAGACGCGGTCGGTCAGGTCGCAGAAGCGCCGGACTTCGTCGACGATCTGGTCCTCGCGGCAGAAGATATGGCCGTCGTCCTGCGTCATCTGCCGCACCCGCATCAGCCCGTGCAACGCACCATGCGGTTCGTTACGGTGACAGCAGCCCTGTTCGGCCATGCGTAGCGGCAGGTCGCGGTACGACTTCAGACCTTGCCGGAAGATCAGAACGTGCGCCGGACAGTTCATCGGCTTCAGCGCCATCAGGTCGGCCTTGCCGCTCAGGATCGGCGCATCGTCGTCGGCCCCGGGAATCTCGTCGGGAACGACGAACATGTTCTCGCGGTACTTGCCCCAATGACCGCTCGCCTCCCACTGGCGGGCGTCCATCAACTGCGGTGTCTTGACCTCGACATAGCCGCCGCCATCGATCTGGCGGCGCATGTACGCCTCGAGTTGACGCCAGATCATATACCCTTTTGGATGCCAGAAGACGCTGCCCTGCGCCTCGGGCTGAAGGTGGAACAGATCCATCTCCGCGCCGATGCGGCGGTGATCGCGCTTCGCCGCTTCGGCGAGCATCGTCAGGTGGGCGTCGAGCTGCTTCCGGTTGAGCCACCCCGTCCCGTAGATGCGGCTGAGCATCGCGTTGTTCTGATCGCCGCGCCAATATGCTCCCGACACGCGCGTCAGCTTGAACGCCTGCGGATCGAGCTTCCCCGTCGACGGAAGGTGCGGCCCGCGGCACAGGTCGAGCCACGCGTCGGCCTCGCCGCCGGCCTTGTAGACGGTCAGCGGTTCACCGTCGGGCAGCGTCGCCGCCCATTCGGCCTTGAACGTCTCGCCGTGGTCGGCGAAGTGGCGGACCAGCCGGTCGCGGTCCCATTCCTCGCGCTGGAACGGGGCGTTGCGGGCGATGATCTCCCGCATCTCGGCCTCGATCGCCGGCAGGTCGTCGTCGGTGAACGGGCGGTCGGCGGGCGCGAAGTCGTAATAGAAGCCGTCGTCGGTCGCCGGACCGAAGGTGATCTGCGTCCGTGGGAACAGGTGCTGGACCGCCTCGGCGAGGACGTGCGCATAGTCGTGCCGCGCGAGGTCGAGCGCGATCGCCTCGTCCCGGCCGGTGACCAGTGCCAGCGACGCATCGTGGTCGATCGGCCGCGACAGGTCGACGAGCACCCCGTCGACCCGCGCCGCGAGCGCCGCCTTGGCCAGCCCGGGCCCGATGCCCGCCGCGCCCGCGGCGGCCGTAGTCCCGCGCGCGGCGTCGCGCCCGGACCCGGCGGGCAGCGG
>CAXTQJ010000229.1:3786-4096 GCA_964246245.1 uncultured Sphingomonadaceae bacterium | reverse complement strand
CCCGGCGGGGGCGGGACGATGGGGGTGATGAAGGGCCGCGTGTTCGAGAAGGTCGGGGCCAACACCTCGACCGTGTTCGGCACCTTCGCGCCCGAGTTCGCCAAGTCGATCCCCGGGGCCGAGGACGACCCGCGCTTCTTCGCGACCGGCATCAGCCTCGTCGCGCACATGGCCAACCCGCACGTGCCGGCGGTCCACATGAACACACGCTTCCTGACCACCACCCGCCGCTGGTTCGGCGGCGGAGCCGACCTCAACCCCGCGCTGCCGGTCGACGCCGACACGGCCGAGTTCAAGGCGGCGTTCCGGG
>CAXTQJ010000229.1:2926-3776 GCA_964246245.1 uncultured Sphingomonadaceae bacterium | reverse complement strand
GACACCCACGGGGCCGATTACTGGGATCGCTACAGCAAGTGGTGCGACGAGTACTTCTTCGTGCCCCACCGGAACCGTCACCGCGGCGTCGGCGGCATCTTCTACGATCGGCTCGAGGGCGACTTCGCGGCCAATCTCGCCTTCACCCAGGACGTCGGGCGGACGCTGCTCGACGTCTTCCCGCGGCTGGTGCGGCGGCACATGCACGATCCGTTTACCGACGAGGAGCGGCTGGCGCAGCTGCGCTACCGCGGGCTCTATGCCGAGTTCAACCTCGTCTACGACCGCGGCACGACCTTCGGCCTCAAGACCGGCGGCAACGTCGACGCGATCCTGATGAGCCTCCCGCCACTAGCGCGGTGGGACTGACGCCGGCGGCGCGGTCGCAGCGGGCGATACTTCCCCGCCAGCGGGAGGTGGCAAGCGACGGAGGGGCGTGCGAGCGACAGGCAGACGTTGTCGCCCGCCGCTCCGGCGCGCCACGCCACCTCCGTCAAGTGGGGAGGATCGTCAGCTTCGCAGTGTCCGATAGACCGTCGCCACCGCCACGGCGTTGACCACCGTGAACAGCGATCCGACAAGGCCGTCGAGGGTGCCGGCGACGACGGGTCCCGCCGCGCCGGCACCGGCCGACTTGAGCAGCGTCGCCGCCCCCGCGCCGACCGCGCCGGCGATCGCCGACACGACGACCAGCCAACCGACGAACAGCAAGGTGAAGCCGATCGTCCGCCAGCCGTTGTCCTCCGTCAGCGTCCACGCGCGCTGGATCGCCGCGATTGGACCGGCGCCATCGAGGACGAACGCCGGTGTCGGCGTCAGCCGCCCGGCGAGGTAGAGGCCCGGCAAGAGC
>CAXTQJ010000229.1:0-2916 GCA_964246245.1 uncultured Sphingomonadaceae bacterium | reverse complement strand
GCAAGAGCAGCGCGACCATCCCGCACCCGATCGGCACCGCCGTCAGCAGCAGCGCTGCGACCGCGACCGGCCACGTCCCGAACGCGACGCCGAGCGCCTCGCCGACCGACCGCGCGACGCCGCGCCGTCGATCGAGACATAGGCGGATGATCGTCAGCTGTGCGATCAGACCGATCAGCGCCGGCACGACCAGATCGACGAGGACGATATTCGGCGTCATTTCCGCCGGTGTTCTCGGCAGCGGCGGCCCGAACAAATCGACCGCGACCCCGGGCAGCAGGACGAACGCCGCCGCGACCGGCCACGCCAGCGGGAGCAGCGCGCGCGTGTCAGCGATCGTGTCGCGCCACAGCGCGGCGAGGACAAGGGGTCGCGTCACGCCGCGCGTCAGGCGGCGCGGGCGACGCCCTTGCCCGCGACCAGCTCCTGCAGCTCGCCCGACTGGGCCATCTCCATCAGGATGTCGGAACCGCCGACGAATTCGCCCTTGACGTAAAGCTGGGGGATCGTCGGCCAGTCGCTGAAGGTCTTGATGCCCGACCGGACTTCGGGATCGGCGAGGACATCGACCGTCTCGTAGTCGACGCCGAGGCGCTCGAGGATCTGAATCGCGGTCGAGCTGAAGCCGCACTGCGGGAACAGCGGCGTTCCCTTCATGAACAGGACGACGTCGTGTTCGCCGACGAGGGCGGCGATCTTCGCGTGGATGTCGCTCATGCAGAGGCTCCTTGGGGAACGGCAGTGGTCAGTTGCAGGGCATGGAGGACGCCGCCCATCCGGCCGCCGAGCGCATTGTAGACGAGCTGGTGCTGGCGGACGCGCGGCAGCCCGACAAATGCCGCCGACACGACGCTGGCGCGATAGTGATCGCCGTCGCCGGCGAGGTCGGTGATCGTCACCACCGCGTCGGGCAGCGCGGCGACGATCGCCGCCTCGATGTCGTCCGCCGCCATCGGCATCAGGCGGCGTCCACCACTTGCCGGCGGGCTTCGGCAGCGGCCGCCGCCATCGCCGCGCGGACGTCGTCGACGCTGACGCCGAGGCCGCGCACGGCGAGGTCGGCCATGACCTTGTCGAGCACGGCGGCGTGGCCGGCCTTCTCGAACTCGGCATGGACGACGGCGCGGGCGTAATCGTCGCTCGCCTCGGGTGTCAGGCCGAGCTTGCCCGCCGCCCATGCCCCGAGGAGCTTGTTGGCGCGGGCGACGACGCGGAACTCGACGTCGGCGTCGTGCGTGAACTTGGCCTCGAAACCCGCCTCGCGTTCGTCGAACGTCGTCATCTGCGGCGCGGTCCTTCAAGCCATTCATGGCGTAGATAGAGGTACCGGCGCAACCGTTCAACGGGCGACGGCGGCCGGCACCGCATTGTCAGTCGCCGTCGCCCGCGCTATATCGATGGCCCAGCCTCGGCCGCGCGCGATTTCGCCCGCGCCGGGGCGCTTTTATTCACGGACGCGGGCAGCGGCCCCCGACGGTCCGACGAGAGGGAGGACGACGCCATGTCCCGCCGCCGCCAAATCTACGAGGGCAAGGCCAAGATCCTCTACGAGGGCCCCGAACCCGGCACGATCATCCAGTATTTCAAGGACGACGCGACCGCGTTCAACGCGCAGAAGAAGGGGACGATCAGCGGCAAGGGCGTCCTCAACAACCGCATTTCCGAGCACCTGTTCACGCTGCTCGGCACGATCGGCATCCCGACCCACTTCATTCGCCGGCTCAACATGCGCGAGCAGCTCGTTCGCCAGGTTGAGATCGTGCCGATCGAGGTCGTCGTCCGCAACGTCGTCGCCGGCAGCCTCGCCAAGCGCTTCGGGCTCGAGGAGGGCACCACCCTGCCGCGCACCATCCTCGAATATTACTACAAGGACGACGCGCTCGGCGACCCGCTGGTCACCGACGAGCACATCAGCGCGTTCGGCTGGGCGAGCCAGGACGAGATGCACGACATCGCCGACATGGCGATCCGGGTGAACGACTTCATGGCCGGGCTGTTCGCCGGCGTCGGCATCCGGCTGGTCGACTTCAAGCTCGAGTTCGGCCGCCTGTTCGACCAGGAGTTCAGCCGCATCATCCTCGCCGACGAGATCAGCCCCGACGGCTGCCGCCTATGGGACATGAAGACCAACGAGAAGCTCGACAAGGACCGCTTCCGCATGGACCTCGGCGGCGAGGTCGAGGCGTACCAGGAAGTCGCCCGCCGGCTGGGGCTGTTGCCCGAGGGGGCGGTGTCGACCGTGCTCGATCTGGACGAGCACCGGAAAGCGCGGGGGAAGTAGCGGCTGATTACGCGGCGATGGCTCGCTTGTCGGACGAACACGCCGGGGCTGACCTCGAACGCGCGCCCCCGCTCTTCCACCCCGGCGGTGCGATCGTCGCAACGGTCTGAGTGCGCATCGTCGGGATCGCCTGCGCCTTGCCCGATGCGCCGCCGCCGCCTAGACGGCAAGCATGAAAGCCCGCGTCACCGTCACGCTCAAGACCGGCGTCCTCGATCCGCAGGGTCGCGCGATCGAGCATGCGCTCGCCGGGCTTGGCTTCGGCGGGGTCGAGGGTGTTCGCCAGGGCAAGCTGATCGAACTCGACCTCGCCGACGGGACCAGCATAGCCGACGTCGAGGCGATGTGCCGGGCGCTGCTCGCCAACCCGGTGATCGAGAACTACCGCATCGAGCTGACCTGAGGAGAGGCGTGTGAAAGCGGCCGTCGTCGTCTTCCCCGGCTCGAACTGCGACCGCGATCTCGCCGTCGCGCTCCGCGACATCACGGGGACCGCGCCGGCGATGGTCTGGCACCGTGACATCGACCTGCCCGAAGGCCTCGACCTGATCGCGCTGCCCGGCGGGTTCAGCTACGGCGATTATCTCCGCTCGGGGGCGATGAGCGCGCGATCGCCGGTGATGCGCGCGGTGGTC
>CAXTQJ010000228.1:0-4131 GCA_964246245.1 uncultured Sphingomonadaceae bacterium | reverse complement strand
GGTCTCGGCCGGCGTCGGGGCAGCCCGGGTCACGTCGGGACATGGACCCGGCGATAGGCTCCGCGGAAGTAGAGCAGGGGGTCGGCACCGCCGCTGCCGCGCATCGCGCCGACGCGGCCGATGACGACGACGTGGTCGCCGCCGTCGTGCTCGGCGTCGAGGGTGCAGACGAAGCTCGCGAGCGCGCCGGCGAGCACCGGCAGCCCGGCCATATCGTCCCACGTCGCGTCGGCGAAGCGGTCGATGCCGCGCCGGGCGAAGCGGTCGGCGACGTGCGCCTGGTCGGTGGCGAGGACGTTGACCGCGAAGCGCCGCGTCGCACGCAGGGTCGGCAGCGCCGAGGCGGTCCGCGCCGGACAGAACAGGAGCAGCGGCGGATCGAGCGACACCGACGTCAGGCTGTTCGCGGTCAAACCGACGCGACCCTCGAAGCCGACCGCGGTGACGACGGTCACGCCGGTCGCGAACGCGCCGAACGCATCGCGCAACCGTCTGGCATCGCTGGGATCGTGGTCGACGGCGGGCATCGGCTATCCCTAGCCCCGCCGCCGGCCGGGTCAACGCCGCTGATGTCGTCCCGCCGTCCGGATCGCAGTCGACGCTGTGACGACCGTCACGGCGGCGGAAACCGTCCTACTCCGCCGCGACGAACTTCGGCGGGGTGATGACGTTGCCCTTGACGCCGTCGAGCGGCAGCGCCTCGTTGATCCGGCGGAAGGTCGCGAGCGCCTGGCCGGTGACCTGGTCCATGTTATAGTATTTGTACGTCGCCAGCCGCCCGACGAACCAGACGTTCGGCGTCGCCAGCGCCAGCTTCTCGTACTTCTTGTACAGCTCGGCATTCTCCGGGCGCGGGATCGGGTAATACGGATCGCCCTCGGCCGACGGGAACTCGTAGGTGATCGCCGTCTTCGGGTGCACCTGCCCGGTCATGTACTTGTATTCGCTGACGCGGGTATAGGCCTCGGTCTGCGGATAATTGACCGTGCCGGTCGGCAGCATCGTCTCGACGTCGTGCGTCTCGTGGCGGAAGCGGAGCGAGCGGTACGGCAGCTTGCCGAAGCGGAAGTCGAAATACTCGTCGATCGGCCCGGTGTAGATCAGCCGCTTGAACGACACCTCGTTCTGGATGTCGCGGAAGTCGGTCTGCGTCATCACGCTGATGTTCGGATGGTCGAGCATCCTAGCGAACATCCGGGTGTAGCCATGCTTCGGCATCGCCTGGAACTCGTCGGTGAAATAACGGTCGTCGCGGTTGGTCCGCGTCGGCACCCGGGCGGTGACCGACTTGTCGAGTTCCGACGGATCCATGCCCCACTGTTTGCGGGTGTAGCCCTGGAAGAACTTCTCGTAGAGCTCGCGGCCGACGACCGAGACGACGACATCCTCCGACGTGCGGATCGGGTCGACCTTCTCGGCACGCGCGGCGAACCACGCCGGCAGTTCCTCGCTGGTCAGGTCGAGGCCGTAGAGCTTGTTGACCGTGTCGAGGTTGATCGGGATCGGCACGAGCTGGTCGTCGACACAGCCGAGGACGCGGTGCTCGTACGGCCGCCACTCGGTGAACTGCGACAGGTGATCGAAGATGGCCGCCGAGTTGGTGTGGAAGATATGCGGGCCGTACTCGTGGATCAGCAGCCCGTCGTCGTTGTAGCGGTCGTACGCGTTGCCGCCGATATGGTCGCGGCGGTCGACGACGAGGACCTTCTCGCCGCGCTGCGACGCGAGGCGTTCGGCCAGGGTCGCCCCGGCGAAGCCCGCGCCGACGATCAGCCAATCAAACACGGGCGGTCTCCTTGTCAGGGGTGGAGGCGGAACCTTCCGCCGCGGTCATCAACGCGTGCATGTCGGACCAGACCTGGTCCCACGATCCGTTCGCCAGCTGCCGGTCGACGCGCGCGAGCCATTCGCCGCGTGCTACCGGGTCACGCGACCGGCCAAGGACGCGGTCGATCGCGGCGACGGTATCGGCGGCGGTCGACGCGATCTCGACGAGGCCGAGGTCGCCATACGGCGTGACGACGTCGGTGATCGCAGTCGACACCACCGGCAGCCCGGCGGCGAGGAATTCGGGGGTCTTGGTCGGCGAGATGAACTTCGTCGCGTCGTTGATCGCGAACGGCATGAAGCCGACGTCCCAGTTGGCGAGGTACGGCGGCAGCTCGTCGTACTTGCGTCCGCCGAGCCAGTGCAGGTTGGCCGCCTGCGGCAGGTCGGCGGGGTCGATCTTCGCGGTCGGCCCGATCATGACGCTCTGCCAGTCGGGCCGGGCCGCGGCGACCTCGCCGACGAGCGCCACGTCCATCCGCTCGTCGATCACGCCGAAAAAGCCGATGCGCGGGCGGGCGATCGTCGCCTGATCGGCCAGGTCGGGCAGTCCGCCGCGCGCCGCGCCGAAGTGCGCGGTGTCGATCGACGATGGAAAGCAGTGGATGTTGGCATGGCGATCCTTCGCCGCCGCGAACATCGCCGCGCCGCCGGTGAAGACGACATCGGCGCGGTCGAGCATCTCGGCCTCGAGCGCCTTCAGCGCCGACGGTGCATTGGCGAAGGCGGCGAGCTCGTCCATCTTGTCGAAGACGATCAGGTCGGCCGCGGCGTCGCGGGCGAACGCCAGTGCCATCGGCGTGTAGAACCACAATGTCACCTTGCCGCGGGCGGCGGCGATGAGCTTGTCGAGCACATTGCGCTGGTGAGCGATCACCGCATCGGGCGACGATCCGTGCGGCAAGGTCGGCTGGACGATGCGAATGTTCGCACCGCGGTCGAGGACGATCGTGCCGGGGACCGGCTCGTCGGTAAATACCGGCTCCTCGACGACGACGACATCATAAGTTCGGGCAGCGCGCGTCAGGAGATGCTGGGGCCGCTGGAAAACGAAATCCCAGCGCAGATGCGACAAGGCGATCAGCGTCGGACGTACGTCGTTGGTCGCTGCGAAACCCATTTGGCTCCCGGCCGATTGAACGTCTGCGATAATAATGGCCGAACGCCGGCCGATGCCGAAAACTGGCCTGACTACAACGTGGAACGCGGTCGTCAGTTCCGCCGGGTCATCTCCGGTTCACCGATGGTGCAGCGCAACCTGTCGCAATGCAAGGGCCTTCTGCCGGTGGCGCGACGCGGACGCATCAGAGCGGGATTGCCTCGCTCGACCTCGCAGCGCACCGTGCCGCATCCTGACGCAGCGGCGCGAGCGCGCTTGTGCCGGCTCGCCGCGCCCCGTACCCGGCGGAAGTCACGAGGACCGATGCATGACGGACGGCGCAATGATCGGAGGCGGGCGGTGATGCCGGCGCGAGCCGTGCGCGCTGCCGCGTGCCTCGCCGTGCTGCCGCTGGCGGGGTGCTCGACCGGGGTCCTCGCGCCGCGCGGCGCGGTCGGCAGCGCCGAGGTCATGATGCTGATCGACGCGCTGGCGATCATGCTGACCATCGTCGTCCCGACGATCGTCGCGACGCTGGCGTTCGCGTGGTGGTTCCGCGCATCGAACACCCGCGCGCGGCGCCTGCCCGACTGGGCGCATTCGAACCAGGTCGAGATGGTCGTGTGGTTCATCCCGCTGCTCGTCATCCTGCTGCTGTCGGGGGTGATCTGGACCGGGTCGCACGCGGTCGATCCGTACCGGCCGCTCGATGCGAAGGTGCCGCCGATCGAGGTTCAGGTCGTCAGCCTCGACTGGAAGTGGCTGTTCATCTACCCCGCCCAAGGCATCGCCAGCGTCGACGCGCTCATCGTGCCCGCGGCGACGCCGGTCCACTTCACGCTGACCTCGGCGAGCGTGATGAGCGCGTTCTTCGTCCCCCAGCTCGGCAGCATGATCTATACGATGAACGGCATGACCGATCAGCTCAGCCTGATCGCCGACCGGTCCGGGGTGTTCGCCGGCCGCTCGGCACATTTCAACGGCGACGGCTTCGCCGACATGCACTTCACGATGACCGCGATGCCGACGGATGACTTCGCCGCGTGGGTCGCGCGGGCCAGGGGGAGTGGCGGGACGCTCGACCCCGCCGCCTATCGCGCACTCGCGCAGCAAGGTGTCGTGGCCGCCCCCGTCACCTACCGCGCCGTCGCGCCGACCCTGTTCGCCGACATCGTCGCCCAGCGGATCGCGCCGGCGCGGTAGGT
>CAXTQJ010000227.1:0-4183 GCA_964246245.1 uncultured Sphingomonadaceae bacterium | reverse complement strand
AGAAACAGCCGGCGGCGAACGTGGCGAGATTGGTCATGGTCGGCCCCCTCGGCGTCGTGAGCGCGCGCGGCGGGGCGTACCGCGCGCGGACGCACGGTCGGGACGGCACGACGGACGGACGCTGAGCGCCCGGCGCACGACCCCGCTGCGGCCCCGGCCGCATGGTTCGTCGCTCAGACGGAAAACCGTGCCGCGGCCAATCCCTGGGCCAGGGCAAGAGCGACCGGTGCGCTGGCAGGTCTCCTGGCTCGCGGGTCACCGCGCGGGGCACGCCTTCCCAGGCTAGCCGGTAGACCGGTCCGCCCAGTGGCTGCTCCTCGAAGGGAGCCAGTGCCTCGCGCTCGCCGCTTACAGTTGCAGGGACAGCCGCGGCTTTGGGGGCGAACCCCCGCACCGCATTCCCGTTTCAAGCCCCAGGCGGGGCACCGGCGCGATCACGAGCGGACTGGCCGAAGCCGTTCCGCTCGCCGCCCGCTTAGGCGACGCTCCCGCCGCCGCCAAGCGCTATTTCACAGCGCGTGATCGATGAAGCCGTGTGCCATGTCGGCGGCGAACACCGGCGCGAGCGGACCGAGCGCGGGGTCGACCGGAGCGCCGGCGACCGGGACTTGGTCGCTCCGCGCCAGCCGTCCCCCGGTCGCGTCGTCGAGCGCGGTGAGGAGCGGGATGCGCGGCACCTCGGTCCCGGTCGCCGCCTTGCCGTACGCGCCGGGGTCGGTCGAGCACATCGCGACACAGCCGCGTTTGAGCGCCTTGACGACGTCGATCGGCGTCGCGTTGGTGCTGCCGTGGTGGCCGACCTTGTAGAAGTCGAGGCGGCCGAGCATCGCCGCCGCCTGCGCCGTCAGACCGATATGGCCCGGCGTGCCGAGCGCACCGCCGAACAGGAAGTTGGCCCAGTTGCCCCACTGCGCGTCGCCGCAGAACAGCAGGGTCTTGCCGCGGAACCCGAACAGCACGACGAGGCTCTGGTTGTTGACCGCGTTGTCGGCGCTCTGCGCGGCGGCGGCGAGCATGTCGGGCTGCATGTCGCCGATGTGCGTCTCGACCTCGGTCGTCGAATAGAGCGCCGGGCTGCGGCCGTGCCACGCGAACCCGGTCTCGGCATAGGCGGAGGCGAACGGCGGCGGCGGCGGACCGTCGTCGTCGCCTGCCGCGGCGAGATACTGGTGCGCCTTGTTGTCCATCTGCGCGACGAGCGCGAGGTCGGTCGGCGGTCCGAGGATCGTCGCGGTCAGCCCGGCGGCAACGAGCGCCGGCGGCAGCGTCGCCGTATCGCCGGCGCGGTAATAGTCCACCGGCGTCGCATCGCCGGCGGCCGTCCGGAAGCCGTGGAGGACGCCGAGCGCGACATCGTTCGACGACGATCCGTCGGCGGCCGCCGCGCCGAGGATGTTGCCCGCCATCCGCGCGTACTGGTCGTCGCGGCCGACCGCGGCGAAGGCGGATCGGAGGTGTGTCGCGACCGCCGCGAGCTGGCGCTGGACCCTAACGGCATGGGTGTCGGCGGGGTCCTCGAACCACGACATCCACACCCGCTCGACGGTAAAGCCGGCAAAGACGTCGCGGCCCGAGGCGAAGCCCGAGATATGGTCGGCGTGGCGGTGGGTCATGATGACGAGCGCGAGCTTGCCGTCGGTGTCGCCTGCCATCTGCTTGAGCGCCCCCGGCATCGACTTGAGATCGTGGGCGTGGACGCCGCAATCGATCAGGATGTGCGCGAGGCCGTCGACGGCGGGCAGCGACATCAGGAAGAAATCGCCGAAGCCGACACGGTACATGCGGATGCGGATGCCGGCCGGCGCGGCGGGGATGGTCGCCATGTCAGTCTCCCGCGTGGAGCAGCGCGAAGTCGATGCCGCAGCGCTTCGCCGGCCCGGTCGGCTCGACGCCGTTCGCCGCGAAGGCCGTCCGCTGACGCGTTTCGCGCGCGTCGCTGTGGTGCTTGGCGATCGCATAGCGGACGTACGGCGCGGCGCGGCGGCCGCGCGACATCGGCGGTCGCGCAACGATCAGCGTGACCCCGCTGCGCATCGCGAAGGTCGGCGAACCGTCGACGCCGGGGAAGCGCGGCACCTCGCGCGTCTGGACCAGCTCGACGACCATGTCGGTCAGCAGCGTCCCCGACTGATCGACGCGGAACATCGGGTGGAAGGACTCGGCGCGGACCGGCAGCTTCGGCTCGCCGTCGACGGGAGCGAAGCCGAGCCGCGCCGCGTTGGCGTTGGCCCAGCCGCGCAGCAGGGCACCGTCGAGGTCCTTCTCGGCATCGGTCAGGCCGTTGGGATCGCCGAAGCGCAGCCGCGACGGCAGCGTCACCGCACCCCGCTCGAGTTGCGGCCAGCACAGCGACCCTTCGGAGAAATAGGCGGCGTCGTCGGGCAGGATGCCACGGACGCGGAACGCCTGCATGATCGCATCACGGACGCCGTCGGTATCGTCGGGATAGAAATCGAGATCGGCGGTGATCAGCGCGCGGAGGAAGTCGCCGAAGGTGAGGTCGACCGGCGGACAATAGTCGAGCGCGCGCGCGCACAGGGTGAAGAAGGTGTCGGCCGTCGCGCTGGCGATGCCGGCGAGCAGCTCGGCGAGCGGCTGCGGCAGGTCGTCGGTGCCGTGGGTCACCGGCCGCCAGATGCGGAACAGCGGCTCGGTCTTCTTCAGGTAGACGGTGAAGAAGGCGTCGAACACCGCCGCGACGAGGATCGAGCCGCGGGCGTGCGGTTCGGTCTTGGTCTTGATGTCGTCGGAGTTGGGCGGCGTGCCGAGCGCCGAGCGCAAGCCGCCGTGGAGCGACGACGCCTGGCCGAACTGGGTAGCGAGCGCGATCAGCGGGTTCGCCTCGGCGATCTCCGACGCGAGCTGCGGCACGGCGGCGGGATCGGACGGGCCGAGGCCGACGCGGGTCGACAGCGTCAGCGTGTGGAGCTTGCCGCCGGTCTTCTGCAGCGTGTCGAGGAGTGTCTCGGTGTGCGAAAAGTGGCGGAACAGTGCGGCGAGGTCGGCGAACGCCTCGTGGAACGCGGCGACGTCGATGTTGGTCGGCTCCATCAGGTGGCCGCGGATGCCGTCGACAATCGCGTGCGTCGTCTCGTGGGCGATGATGTCGTGGCTGAGGCAGGTGAATACCGTCTGCCCCGGCAGGTTGCCGCCGACGTCGTCGCGGTTCGCCCGGAAGTAGCCGAACAGGATCGCGTGGGCGTCGGGGCTGTAGAAGGCGTTCGCCTGCGCCATCGCGTGCGGGTGGAGATAGAGGCGGTTCGGCCGGTCGTCGATGTAATGGCCGGTGGCGTCGACCGGGCGCCGCCAGTGGACGCGGCGGCCGAGTGCGGTCTGGAAGCGCTCGAGCGTTTCCGATGCGACCGCATAGACCATCTGCTGGTGGAAGCGCGGGTCGACCTCGCTCGGGTTGAGGCCGCCGCGCATCAGGATCGACGGATGGTCGAGGTTGACCGGGGTATAGTAGTGCTTCTGCTGCCCGTCGTAGTCGACGACGGCGAAGCGCTCGCCGATCGGCCCGGGAGCGAGGTGCTCGTAGCCGATGCTGACCGTCATCGTGTTGCCGAGCCGCCGCCCGCGGCTGGGATCGAAGGCATAGACCTTGAGCGGCCGCGACGTCGGCGGCGGCAGCCGGGTCGAGACGGCGAAGATTTCGGCGCTGTCGGGCATCGGCGGCCTCCCGCTGGACGTCAGGTCGGGTCGACGGTGCCCATCGCGATCATTCTGAGCGCGTCGATTCCGGGCAGGAAGAAATAGTCGCCGCCGCGCGTCGTCACGAACACCGGTAGGTCGGCGGCGATCATCGCGTTGGCCCCGGCCGGACCGGCGGGGATGACATGCTTGGTCGGTGCCCCGCGCGCGCCGATCAGCGGGCAGCCGTCGTTCCCCGCCTCGAAGTCGAGGCCGTAGTTCATCCACTGTTGCTGGACGAACTCGAACTGGCGGAACAGGCTCGCGCAGTGGGCCATGAAAACGATGCCTTTCGACCCGTCGGGATCGACGAAGGGCAGGCCGCGGCGGAGGATGCGGCGACGGTTGACCAGCGTCGAGCCGCCCGTCGCCGGCCCGACCTCGGGGTCGAGCATGTCGCGCGGGTTGGCGCGGCGGATATGCGCGCCGAGCGGGCATTTCCGGCCGGCCGTATCGTCGCCGTAGCGGAAGCAGGTCAGCATCAGGTTGTACT
>CAXTQJ010000226.1:0-4194 GCA_964246245.1 uncultured Sphingomonadaceae bacterium | reverse complement strand
GCCGCCGCCGGCGACGAAGGCGTCGAGCGCCGCCGCCAGCCCAACCGGCCACAGTCCCAGGAGCGGCTGGCCGCGGGCGACCGCCGGCCCCGGCGCGAGGCGGTCGGCAAGATCGCGCGGCAGGTCGGGGAGGTCGCACCCGCTCGCCAGCACCGCGTCGAACCCCGTCGCGGCGGCGTGGATGAGCGCCGCGGCGAGCCCGCCGCGCGGCCCCAGCCCCGGCCGCGGCCGGTCGGGGATCGACGCCGCCCCGGGATGATCGCGGCCGACGACGACGACCGCGTCGCACTGCCCGGCGAGGCGCTCGATGACGTGCTCGATCAACGGCTTGCCCGCCAGCAGCGCCAGCGCCTTGTCGCTGCCGAAGCGCCGCGCCGTCCCGCCGGCAAGGACCGCGCCGAGGAGGCGCACGGCCTAGCGCGTCTCGTCGAACAGCTCGCGGCCGATGAGGAAGCGGCGGATCTCGCTCGTGCCCGCGCCGATCTCGTAGAGCTTGGCGTCGCGGAGCAGGCGGCCGGTCGGATAGTCGTTGATGTAGCCGTTGCCGCCCAGCGCCTGGATCGCCTCGAGCGCCATCCACGTCGCCTTCTCGGCGGCGTAGAGGATGCACCCAGCGGCGTCCTTGCGCGTCGTCTCGCCGCGGTCGCACGCCTGCGCAACGGCGTAGGTATAGGCCTTGGCGGTCGACAGCGCGACGTACATGTCGGCGAGCTTGCCCTGCATCAGCTGGAACTCACCGATCGCCTGGCCGAACTGGCGGCGCTCGTGGACGTAGGGGACGACGACATCGAGGCACGCCTGCATGATGCCGAGCGGGCCGCCGGCGAGGACGACGCGCTCGTAGTCGAGTCCGCTCATCAGCACCTGGACGCCGCGCCCCTCCTCGCCCAGCACGTTCTCGAACGGCACCTCGCAGTCCTCGAACACCAGCTCGCACGTGTCCGACCCGCGCATGCCCAGCTTGTCGAGCTTCTGCGCGGTGCTGAACCCCGCCATCCCGCGTTCGATGAGGAAGGCGGTGATGCCGCGCGCGCCGGCGTCGGGGTCGGTCTTGCCGTAGACGACCAAGGTGTCGGCGCCGGGGCCGTTGGTGATCCAGAACTTGCTGCCGTTGAGGACGTAGCGGTCGTTGCGCTTGTCGGCGCGGAGCCGCATCGAGACGACGTCCGACCCCGACCCTGGCTCGGACATCGCAAGGCTGCCGAGGTGCTCGCCTGAGATCAGCTGCGGCAGATACTTCGCCTTCTGCTCGGCCGTGCCCCAGCGCGCGATCTGGTTGATGCACAGGTTCGAGTGCGCGCCGTAGCTGAGGCCGACGCTCGCCGAAGCGCGGCTGATCTCCTCGACCGCGACGACGTGGGCGAGGTAGCCGAGCCCCGCCCCGCCGTCGTCTTCCTTGACCGTGATCCCGTGGAGGCCGAGCTCGCCGAGCTTCGGCCAGAGATCGCGCGGAAACAGGTTGTCGCCGTCGATCGCGGCGGCGCGCGGCGCGATCTCGGCAGCGGCGAACGCGGCGACGCTGTCGCGCAGCATGTCGATCGTTTCGCCGTGATCGAAGCGGAGGGCGGTCATGGTCATGGCGACCGTCTAGCCGACCGGGCCCGGATTGGGCAGTGGCTTTTCGACCCGACGGAGCGGCGCCGCATCCCCGTCACCGTGCGGTCGGTTCGCCTCCTCAAGCCGTCCGCTGCGCCGCCACCCGCCGCCGCTGGCGCCGCCGCGTACCACCGCGCCTTCTCCGCGCGGCCGCCGCACCGGCCCCTGCGGCGACGAGCTTCAGCCGAGGCTGTAGGACAATGTTCCACGTGGAACATTGTCCTACAGCGACCAGAGGATCTGTAAGCCGGGTTCTGTCCGGGGGCTCGCGCCCCGTGGACGGTCATTCCTCTACGACCGGCGTTGCCGCCGGCCTCCAGCAACCAACCCGGACGACTGGGCCGGTCCCTGCCCTGCCGTGTCGCCACGGCGCGCCGTCCCTATTCGGTCTTGCTCCCGGTGGGGTTTACCTTGCCGCTCGCCGTTACCGGCAGCGCGGTGCGCTCTTACCGCACCCTTTCAGCCTTGCCGGAGCGAACCCCGGCGGTCTCCTCTCTGTGGCACTGTCCCTGGGGTCGCCCCCGCCGGGCGTTACCCGGCACCGTCGTCCCGTGGAGCCCGGACTTTCCTCCCCCGCACGATTGCGGCGGCGACCGTCCAATCCTCTGGCCGGGGCCGGGTCTAGGCGCAGCCGCGCCGCTTGCCAAGCCGCCGGCGCGGCCCGCGCCTTGCCAAGCTACCATCCCCGGTTCAGAGGGCGGCGATGGGAACGGGAGTCGGACGAATGCGCGCGGTGCTGGCGCTGTCGCTGATCGTGGCGATCGGCGGCTGCGCGTCGACGCGGCAGGCGCTCGGCCTCTACAAGCGCACCGCCGACAAGGGCGTGACCGTCGGCGGCGGCGGCGGCGAGCAGGGCTACGCCTCGCCCGGCTCGGCGGGCTCCGAGACGACGCCGGCGCCACCGCGGACCAAGACGGCGAAGGCGAAGGAGCCCAAGCAGAACCTGCCGACCGGACTCGCCGGCGACAAGGAACACCATGCCTACACGACCGACGCGCCGCACTGATGGCAGGGTCTCCCCGTCAGGGGAGGTGTAGCTAGCGCAGCAGCCCGAGCAGGATCCCCCGGCATTCGGCATCGATCCGCCCGCCGATGTCGCGCGGGCGGAAGCGGCGCTGAAACGCGACCGTCGCCGCCGCCGGTCCAGTGACGTCGTAGCCGTAGCGGTGGAGTGCCGCGGCGAAGCCGACATCGGTCCAGCCGGGGTCGATCGTCGCGACCGGGATGGGGTCGGCCAGCCCGGCGCGAGCGAGGCGCGGCCAGTCGAACAGCTCGCCGGGGTCGTCCTTGCGCGCCGGCGCGATGTCGCTGTGGCCGACGACGTTGCCCGGCGCGACGGGAAATCGAGCGACGATCCCGCCGACCAGCGCCTCGACTGCCACCATCTGCGGCTCGGGGAACGGGCGGTAGCCGAACTCGTGGCCGGGGTTGACGATCTCGACGCCGATGCTCGCGCTGTTGACGTCGGTGACGCCGCGCCAGTACGACTTGCCCGCGTGCCACGCGCGCTTGGCCTCGTCGACCATGCGGACGACGACCCCGTCCTCGGCGACGACGTAGTGCGCGGAGACCTCGGCCGCGGGATCGGCGAGGCGGTCGAGCGCGGCGGCCGCCGACGGTATCCCCGTATAGTGGAGGACGACCATCGACACCGGCAGCAGCCGGTCGTTGAAGTTGGGGCTCGGCCGCTCGATCATGGCACTCGGCCCCCGATTGACGTCTGCCGTCGATAGGCGATTAATCGCCCGCGAGTCAGCGCGAAAAGCGCGGCCGGGAGGAAGCATCATGCCGAGCGTCGTCGTCGTCGGAGCCAGCCGTGGGATCGGCCGCGAACTTGTCCGGCAGTACGCCGGCGACGGCTGGGAGGTGTTCGCAACGGTCCGCCAAGCCGACGGGGGACTCGGCAAAGGCGTCGTCGAGCTGATCGCCGACGTCACCGACGCGGCGTCGCTGGCCACGGCTGCAGCGGCGCTGCCCGATGGCATCGACCTGCTCGTCCTCAACGCCGGTGTCGGGGCGCGCGACGGACGGCTGGCCGACATCGACGCCGGCCGGTGGGCCGAGGTCATGGCGGTCAACGGCCTGGGCCCGCTTCTCGCCGCCCGTGCGTTCGGCGGCAAGGTCCGCGACGGCGGGACGATCGCCGCGCTGTCGTCGACGCTCGGCTCGATCGGGGCGAACACCGGCGGTGGCCTCTACACCTATCGCATGTCGAAGGCGGCGCTCAACGCCGGATTGAAGACGTTGGCGATCGAGCTGAGGCCGCGCCGGATCGCCGTCGCTGCGCTTCACCCCGGCTGGGTCAAGACCGACATGGGCGGGGCCGGTGCCGAGGTCGAGGTCGGCGATTCGGTCGCCGGGCTGCGGCGGGTGATCGCCGGGCTGACGCCCGGGAAGACCGGCGTGTTCGTCGATTACCGTGGCAACGCGTTGCCGTGGTAGGCGAGGCGTAGGGCCGTTTCGTCGCGCTCGACGCTGAGAGTTCCCCCGCGCCGCGCCGCGTCGGCGAGGAGGATGCCGGCGAGCGATGCCCGCGCGATTTCGACCCGCTCGCCGGCGCGCGCGGCGGCGACGGCGGGGGCGAGCGTCGGCGCGGGG
>CAXTQJ010000225.1:0-4200 GCA_964246245.1 uncultured Sphingomonadaceae bacterium | reverse complement strand
AGGCTGGGCCGCCGCTTCGGCCGCCGCCGCGTCGAGCTCGGCCTGCTTCGCGGCGGCGGCGTCGGCCCGCTCCTTCGCCTTGTCGCCCGGCACACCCTTGTTCGGGTTGTTCTTCGCCGCGCGAGTGCGGAGGCCGGCGGCGTCGAGGAAGCGTGCGACCCGGTCCGACGGCTGCGCGCCGACGCCGAGCCAGTGTGCCGCGCGCTCGCCGTCGAGCTTGACCCGGTCGGGACTCTCCTTGTTGAGGAGTGGATTGTAGGTGCCGATCTTCTCGAGGAACCGGCCGTCGCGCGCGTTGCGGCTGTCGGTGACGACGATGCGGTAGTACGGCTTCTTCTTCATGCCGCCGCGGGCAAGCCTGATGGCGAGGGACATTCGGTTTCCTTGGAAGTGTTCGACGGGTGGCCATAACGAAATCGCCGCGCGCGCGGAAGAGGCGCGGCGGGCGATCACCGCGGCTGCATAACACAGCCGTCATCCCCGCGAAAGCGGGGACCCGTCTCCTGCCGTACTTCGGTCCCCGCTTTCGCGGGGAGACAGCGGGAACGATGATCGTGCTGCCCCGCTATCGCCGTCCGAACTTCTGATACCCCGGCGGCAGCTTCGGCAGCGGCCCCGCCGGTCCGGCGCCACCGCCGCCGCCGAGCAGCCCGGCGATGTCGCCCATCCCTGCGCCGCCCATGCCCATCTTGCCGAGCATCGCGGCCATGCCCTTCATGCCGCCCATCTTCCTCAGGCGCTTCATCGTGCCTTCCATCTCCTGGTGCATCTTCATCAGCTTGTTGACGTCCTGCACCGTCGTCCCGCTGCCCTTGGCGATGCGGATCTTGCGCTTGGCGTTGATCAGATCGGGGCGCGTCCGCTCCTTGGGCGTCATCGAGCCGATCATCGCCTCCATCCGCCCGAGCACTTTCTCGTCCGCCGGCCCCGCCGCCGCCTTCAACTTGGCCATGCCCGGGATCATCGCGGCGAGCGCACCGAGGCCGCCCATCTTCTTCATCTGCTGGAGCTGGGTGCGGAGGTCGTCCATGTCGAACTGGCCCTTGGCCATCTTGGCGGCCATCTTCTCCGCCGCCGCCGCCTCGAAGGTCTCGGCCGCGCGCTCGACGAGGCCGACGACGTCGCCCATGCCCAGGATGCGCCCGGCGACGCGGTCGGGGACGAACTCCTCGAGCGCGTCCAATTTCTCGCCGGTGCCGGCGAACTTGATCGGCCGCTGGGTCACCGCGCGCATCGACAGGGCGGCGCCGCCGCGCGCGTCGCCGTCCATTCGCGTCAGGACGACGCCGGTCAGCGGGACCTGCGTGCTGAACGCCTGCGCGACGTTGACCGCGTCCTGCCCGGTCAGACTGTCGACGACGAGGAGGATCTCGTCGGGCCGCCCCTCGGTCGCCACCGCCTGCATCTCGGCCATCAGCGCATCGTCGACGTGGAGCCGCCCGGCGGTGTCGAGGAGGAGGACGTCGAACCCCTGCAGCCGCGCCGCCGTCTTCGCCCGCCGTGCGATCTCGACCGGGCCCTGCCCGGCGATGACGGGCAGCGTCGCCACGCCGACCTGCTCACCGAGCACGCGCAGCTGCTCCTGCGCCGCCGGCCGCGCGACGTCGAGCGACGCCATCAGCACCTTCTTGGCCGCCTTCTCGGTCAGCCGCTTGCCGAGCTTGGCCGTCGTCGTCGTCTTGCCCGACCCCTGGAGGCCGACGACCATGACCACGGCGGGCGGCGTCACCCCAAGGTTAAGCGGAGCCGCATCGCCGCCGAGCACCTCGACCAGCGCGTCGTGGACGATCTTGACGACCTGCTGCCCCGGCGTGACCGACCGCGTCACCTCGGCCCCGACCGCGCGCGCGGTGACCTGGTCGACGAAGTCCTTGACCACCGGTAGCGCGACATCGGCCTCGAGCAGCGCGATCCGCACTTCGCGCATGGCGGCACGCACATCCAGCTCGGACAACGCCCCGCGCCCGCGGAGCTTGTCGAAAACGGAGGTCAGACGATCGGAGAGGGAGTCGAACATCGGCGGGGTGTAGCGGATTCCGTCGGGGGGAGCGAGCCTCCGCCCGTCACGCACATCGGGGAATGTAGGCAGTCGGCGGCCGCTCAAATCCTGCCGGGGCGCTGGGGGCAGGAAATGCATCCATTGGTGCGGTAAAAAAATTACGTTAAGAGATGTAAAAAATTGTGGAAGGACAGGGAAGTCGTCTAGCTCGCTTGTCTTGAGACGCTAAACTATGGTAACAGTGATCGAGAGATCGGCACGCAGACGTCGACTTCAGCGGCATCCTATCGGGGAGACTGGTCATGTCGGACAACGCCCACGGCTTCATCGGTACGCATCTCCAGCCGTTCACCACGTTGCTGCCGCGGGCGGCGAGCACCTACGACCCGCACCTGCTGTCGACCGCCGCCGCGCTGATGAAGGCGCCGCCCGACACGGTCAAGGACGGGCCCGACCCCGAGGAAAACCTGTGGGTTCCGGCCGGCTACACCTACTTCGGCCAGTTCGTCGATCACGACCTGACGTTCGACAGCACCTCGTCACTCAACCCGGCGGACCAGCCGCCGCAGGGCAGTCATGTCCCGTCGAACCTGCGTACGCCGCGCTTCGACCTCGACAATGTCTATGGCGACGGTCCCGACGGGCAGCCGTACATGTACGACACCGATGGCGCGACGCTCCTCACCGGCAACAACGACCTGTTGCGTGCCCCGAACGGCCGCGCGATCATCGGCGACAAGCGCAACGACGAGAATTCGATCGTCTGCCAGCTCCAGCTCGGCTTCATCCGCTATCACAACAAGGTCGTCGCCGCGCTCAAGGCCGATCCGGGTCGGTGGACCGCTCCGGGCGACCTGTTCACCTCGGCGCAGAACGAGGTCCGCTGGACGTACCAGCTGCTGCTGGTGGGCGACTTCCTGCCGCGGATCATCGCGGCCGACGTGCTCGCCGACTTCCAGAACAAGACGCCGGCGACGCGCAAGGCCGCCTACCTGCTCTACACACCCGACAAGCGCGCCAACCTGCCGCGCGAGTTCGTCGGCGGCGCCTACCGCTACGGCCATTCGGGGGTGCGCACCGGCTACCGCCTCAACACGCAGACGGCGCTGTCGATCTTTCCCGGCAGCACCGGCGACCCCAATGCCGACAGCCTGCTCGGCTTCGACCCGCTGCCGGCCGCGCACGTGGTCGACTCGTGGGAGCGGTTCTTCCCGGCGACGCCGCCGGGGGCGAACATCAACGACACCGGCCGTGTCGCCGCCGGCGACACGCCGAACCCGGCCGTCCGCCTCCAGTTCGCCTACAAGCTCGATCCGTGCATCGTCGATCCGCTCGCCGTCCTGCCCCCGGCGGTCGCCGGCGGTTCGGCGGCGCAGGCGGCGGCGGCGATCAAGCCCGAGACGCTGCCCGACGCGCAAGGGCGACCGTCGCTCGCGCTGCTCAACCTGCTGCGCGGCAACATCTACGGCCTGCCGAGCGGGCAGGCGGTGGCGCAGGTGCTCGTCGCCGCGGGCAAGCAGGTGACCCACGTCGACGCCTTCCAGGTCGCCGCCCGCGTCGCGACCGACGCCGTCCCGACCGGCGGCAATCCCGACGGCGCACAGGCGTTCCAGTGGACGCAGTTCCCGTCGCTGTTCCACGTCAACGCGCCGCTGTGGCTCTACGTGCTGCTCGAGGCGCAGGCCCCGATCAGCCACGCGATCAAGGGCGACGCCAACCGCGTCTTCCTCGAGACCGAGCTGCTCAACGGCGTCGGCGCGCGGAGCCAGCTCGGCTCGGTTGGCGGCCGGATCGTCGCCGAGGTCTTCTACGGCCTGCTCGACGAGGACCCCGACTCGGTGTTCAACCACCCCGCGGCGGTCAACTTCAAGCCCCGGCTCGCGGCCGGCGGCAACGGTCTCCTCTGCGTCCGCAACCTGCTCGACTTCTGAGGGAGCGGCACGGCCGGCATGGCTTGCCGTCGCGGAGAGCCTCGGCGGCGCCTCTCCCGCCGCCCGCCTGACCATGCCCGGCGATCAGCTCGACCGGCGCTGCGGCGAGCGTCGGGGCCGCCGTCGGCCACCCCGCGCCGCCGACCCGATCGGCGGCGACGAATAGTTTCGGGGCGAGGCGCGAGCTGGCGCGGTCGCCGCCGCCGCGGCAGTGTCGGTTCATCAGGCGCTGCTCTCCGCTGACGCTCCTCTCACTGCATTGCACTCCCC
>CAXTQJ010000224.1:0-4227 GCA_964246245.1 uncultured Sphingomonadaceae bacterium | reverse complement strand
TTCGTGGGGGGTGGGGGGGGGGGGGTCGCCGGGGGGGTCGCGCGGGGGGTCTTCCCGGGCCGCTACGCGGTCGCCGCCGAACAAGGTCCGCCGCGCGCTCCACCCGCCGCAGCCGGCGACGGCGCCGTCGACCTCGGCGACGAAATAGCTACGGTCGGCAACCAGCACCGAATCGACGCCGAAGACGTGCATGATCGCCGCCTCGGTCTCGGCGGCCGTGTAGTACCCCTGCCCCAGCGTCCGCGCCGACGCGGCGATCAGGTCGTCGAGCGCCGGCACGTCGGCCGCGGTTGCCGGCCGCAGCGTCGCGGTCACGCCGCCGGGTGCTCGGCGGCCGCGCGCGCTGCGAGCTTGGCGATCTGCGCGCGCGCCGAGGCGATCCCGCCCTCCTGCCACCCCGGCGTCTGGCTGAGCGCGGCGCTGGCGAAATAGACGCGGCCGTCGGGGTCGAGCAGGCGGCGGAACGGCGGCGTATCGATCGGGTCCTCGAAGCCGCGGGGCGTGCCGTCGCTGAAGTCGGGCCACGGACCGAGGCTGTACGGCACCTTGTGCCAGTTGACGACGATGCCGTTGACGAGGTCGCCGCCATGGCCGGGGTGGAGCCGCTCGACGACGCCGCGGGCGAATTCGATCTGGTCGGGCAGCGGCCGCTTTTCGAACACCGCCGCATCCGGCCCCGAACTATAGCAGGCGAGCAGCATTCCGCGCGCCGTGTGCATCCCCGCCGACGGATACCACACGAGGCTGGTCGGCCCGCCGACGAACGAGATGCCGCCGTAGATCTGCTCCTTCTCCCAGAAGCGCGGGGCTTCGAACGCGATCTTGTTCGAATAGTCGTAGCGGATGCCGGCGATCGCCGCCTTGGTGTCCGCGGCGAAATCGGTGTCGATGTCCTTCAGCACGGCGAACGGGATGGTGCAGACCATATAGTCGGCCGCCACCGTCCGGACCGCGCCGCTGCGCTTGTCGCGCCAGACGACGTCGACTCCTTTGGCCGAGTGGCGGATGCGCGTCACTTCGGCCCCGCGGATCGCCGGCGCGCGCAGGTTCCGGTCGAACGCGGCGTGGATGCGGTCCATGCCGCCGATCGGCTCGACCATCGTCGCCTGCATGTAGAGCGCGTCGTCGAACAGCGTCATCGACAGCTGCTCGTTCGCGAGCAGCTGTTCGAGCGGGAGCGCGGTGCCGTTCGCGGCAAAGGTGACGCCCGCGCCGGGCAACGCCGTCATGCCCGATCGCTCGGTCCCCCTGAAGCTGCCGTCGGGGGCGAGGTCGCCGTACATCTTGAGGAACGGCAATAACTTGGCCCTGTCGGCGGCGCTTACCGCCTGGTCGAGCGCCCCCTGGTTGAGGGCCTTGGCGAGCAGTTCGGCGATGTGCCCGCGCATGTCGTTGACCGCGACGCGCTGGCGGATTTTCGTTCCGTCCTTGGCCATGATGTACGCCGACCGGCTCGAGTTGACCTCGACCTCGAGCGGCACGCCAAACCTGTCGCAATAGCCGAGCAGGCCGGTATGGAAGCTCGGGATGCGCGCCGGGCCGGCGTTCATGTAGATGCCGTCGGCGAACTTCGCCGTCTGCGTCGCCTCGCCGACCATCTCGATCCGGTCGCCGTCGCGGATCGTCCACGCCCGGCCGCCGACGCGGTCGCGCGCTTCGAGCAAGGTGACGCGGTAGCCCGCCTGCTCGAGCTCGTAGGCGGCGACCAGCCCGGCGATCCCGGCGCCGAGGACGACGACGTGGATGCCGCGCGCAGCCGGCAGCGGCGACAGTTCGGCGGCGCGCGCCGCGCCGTTCAGGCCGAGCAGCTGCATCGCGTTGACGGTGACGCCGAGGCCGCCGAGCAGGCCCAGCCGGGTCAACAGGTTACGCCGCGTGATCATCGCCTACCCTCTCGTGAAGGCGTCCACCCCGGTCGCCGTCATGTCCGGACGATGACGAAGCCGATCCTCGTTCGCAACTGCAATATCGCGATCGACGGGTGCCGGCGGCCACAGCCCGAACCAGCATTGACGATGTCGTGAAGACCTACGCCCGGCGGCGCATCAGCGCTGTGCGCAGGCACGAACAGACGACCTCGTCGCGCTGGTTGATCGCCTCGTGGCGGAAGACGACCAGCCCGGCGTCGGCGCGCGACTTCGACTCGCGCTTGTCGACGACCTCGGACGCGACCCGCAGCGTATCGCCGATGAAGACCGGCTTGGGCATGACCAGCTTGTCGTAGCCCAGGTTGGCGACGAGGGTGCCGAGGGTCGTCTCGCCGACCGAGATGCCGACCATCAGCGCGAAGGTGAAGGTGCCGTTGACCACGATGCGCCCGAACTCGGTGCCGGCGGCGTAGTCCGCGTCGAGGTGGAGCGGCTGCGGGTTGTGCGTCAGCGTGGTCATCAGGACATTGTCGATCTCGGTCACCGTCCGCCGGATCGGGTGTTCGATCCGGTCGCCGATCGTCCATTCGTCGAAGAGGCGCCCGGTCATGCCGATCCTTTCGCAAAAGCCGGCGGCCGCAGGCGGTAGGTCGCCGGGGTGCGGCCGAGCTTGACCGGCGAGGCGATGCTGGGGGACGGAGTGTCGCCGTCGACGATCATGCCGCGGTGCGCGGTGTGCGGCTGGGCGAGCGCCTGCGCGACGTCGAACACCGGCGCGCACGGCACCCCGCCGGCGATCAGCCGCGCCGCGACCTCGCCTGCGGCGTGATCGGCGAGAACGGCCTCGAGGCGCACCTTCAGCGCGTCGCGGTGGACGACCCGCGACCGGTTGTCGGCGAAGCGCGGATCGGCGGCGAGGTCGAGACCGAGCATCGCGCACAGCTTGGCGAACTGGCCGTCGTTGCCGCACGCGAGGAAGATCATGCCGTCGCGACAAACGAAACTGTCGTACGGCGCGATGTTGGGATGGGCGTTGCCCGACCGCCCCGGCACCGGCGCACCCGACAGGAAGTTCGCCGCGTGCGGATGGAGGATCGACAGCGCGCAATCGAACAGCGCGATGTCGACGACCTGCCCGCGTCCGCTGACGCCGCGCTCGACCAGCGCGAGGAGGATGCCGATCGCCGCGTTGAGCCCGCTCGTCATGTCGACCGCGGGGACGCCGAGCCGCGTCGGCGCACCGTCGGCATCGCCGTTGATCGTCATCAACCCGGTCATCGCCTGGACCGCCGCGTCGTAGCCCGGCAACCCGCCGAGCGGTCCGTCGGCCCCGAAGCCGGTGATGCGGCAGTGGATCAGCCGCGGGAAGCGCTCTGTCAGGTCGCCGAGACCCCAGCCTTCGAGCGTCCCCGGCTTAAAGTTCTCGACGAGGATGTCGGCCCCGGCGAGCAGGCCGAGCAGCGTCGTCCGTGCGTCGTCGCGGCGGAGGTCGAGGACAGTGCCGCGCTTGTTGCGATTGACGCCGCGGAAATAAGCCGACGCGCCGTCGGCGACGGGCGGCCCCCAGACGCGCGTCTCGTCGCCGTGCGGCGGCTCGATCTTGAGCACGTCGGCCCCGTGATCGCCGAGGATCTGGGTACAGTACGGGCCGCCGAGGACCCGGCTCAGGTCGACGACGGTGATACCGGCGAGCGCTCCCGGCGCGACGGCCGTCATGACAGGGTTTCCGGCATCGGCGCCGAATAGCGGCGTCGAGAGCGCCGGTCACGCGGTTATCGGTCGCGCCGCCTCAACCCCCCCCGCGCCGCGCCGATAACAACGGGAGGCAATTCGCGCCTCGCCGAGGGAAACATCATGCTGCTGCTTGCGCTCGCCATGCTCACCGCCACGCCGGCGTCGCTCAAGAGCGTCGTCGCCGGAGCGCACGGCGGCGACACGATCACGCTCGCCGCCGGCCGCTACGGCCCGGTCACTTTCCGGGCGCGGACCTTCACGCCGGTTCTGACGGTCGACGCGTCGGCGGCGAGCGTCGAGGCAGTGCGTATCTACGATTCGACCGGCATCGCCTGGCGCGGTGGTGCGATCGCCGGAACCTTGCCCGCGAATGGAGTCGCCACCGGCTTCGGCGTCGTCGCGCAGAACAGCCTCGACCTTACGATCAGCGGCGTCCACATCACCGACGTCCGGACCGGCATCGGCTTTGGCACGGTCACCGGCGGCACGATCGTCGGCAACTGGCTCAGCCAGATGAGTTCCGACGGGATCGACATCAGCATGTCGCGGAACATCACCATCGACCGCAACAGCTGCAGCGGGTTCGTCCCCTCCCCCAACCCCCCCCCCCACGGCATCCACAAGT
>CAXTQJ010000223.1:1178-4271 GCA_964246245.1 uncultured Sphingomonadaceae bacterium | reverse complement strand
GTCCCGGCCCGGGCCGTCGCCCGGTCGAAATGTTCCACGTGGAACATTTTGCCAACAATGGTGGCCGTCACGGCGACCAATGCCTAGCGACAGCCGCGACGCAGCCTGCTAATTCGCGAGGGTCATTCCAGCGCAGGACAGCGATGACCTTCACCGCCCCGCTCGCCGAACAGCGTTTTGTCCTCGACACCGTCGCCGATCTCGGTGGCCTCGCGACGCTGCCGGGCTTCGACGCGGCGACGTCGGAGCTGGCCGAGGCGATCCTCGGCGAAGCGGCGAAGCTGGCGCAGGACGTCTTCGCGCCGCTCAATACCGTCGGCGACACGGCCGGCGCGCATCTCGCCGACGATGCGGTGACGCTCCCGCCTGGCTTCGCCGCGGCCTATGCCCGCTATGTCGACGGCGGCTGGGCGGGGCTCGGCGCACACCCGGCGCACGGCGGCCAAGGATTGCCGTTCGTGCTCGCCTGTGCCGTCCAGGAGCAGCTGACCAGCGCCAACATGGCGTTCAGCCTGTGCATGATGCTGAGCCAGGGTGCGATCGAAGCGCTGCAGGCCCACGCCAGCCGCGAATTGCAGGAAACCTATCTTCATAGGTTGATCACCGGTGAATGGACCGGCACGATGAACCTGACCGAGCCGCAGGCGGGGAGCGACGTCGGCGCCCTGCGGACCCGGGCGACGCCGCACGCCGACGGAAGTTACCGGATCGCGGGCAGCAAGATCTACATCACGTGGGGGGAGCACGACGCCGCCGCCAACATCGTCCACCTCGTCCTCGCGCGGTTGCCCGACGCGCCGCCGGGGACCAGAGGCATCTCGCTGTTCCTCTGCCCGAAGTTCCTGCCCGATGCCGCTGGAGCCTTCACCGTCCGCAACGACCTCCGCGCAGTCGGCGTCGAGCACAAGCTCGGCATTCACGCCTCGCCGACCTGCACCATGGCATTCGGCGAGCAGGATCAATGCGTTGGCTTCCTCGTCGGGGGCGAAGGCGCCGGGATGCGGGCGATGTTCACCATGATGAACCATGCCCGGATCAACGTCGGCCTCCAGGGCGTCGCGATCGCCGAGCGCGCCTATCAAGCCGCGCTCGCCTTCGCCCGCGAGCGGGTCCAGTCGGCGAAGTTCGGCGCGGGCGGCGCGCCGGTCCGCATCGTCGAGCACGCCGACGTCCGCCGGATGCTGCTGACGATGAAGGCGACGACCGAGGCGGCGCGCGCGCTGACCTACTTCACCGCCGCCGCCGTCGACCGCGCCCATGCGGCCGGCGACACCGCCGCCGGGGGCCGCGCCGACCTGCTGACCCCGGTGACCAAGGCGTGGGCGACCGACTGCGGCGTCGAGATGGCGAGCTTGGGCATCCAGGTGTTCGGCGGCATGGGCTTCGTCGAAGAGACCGGCGCGGCGCAGCACCTGCGCGATGCGCGGATCGCGCCGATCTACGAGGGGACCAACGGCATCCAGGCGCTCGATCTTGTCGGCCGCAAGCTGGCCGCCGACGGCGGCGCGCACTGGCGGGCGCTGTTCGCCGAGATGCGCCAGGACTTCCGCGACTTGCCGCCGAAGGGCGATCTCGGCCTGCTCCGCCCGTATCTCGACGACGCGCTCGCCGCGCTCGAGAGCGCGACGGTGTGGCTGACCGGGAACAGCGGCGACCGCCTGTCCGACACCGCCGCCGGCGCGACGCCGTACCTGCGGATGTTCGGCATCACCGTCGGCGGCTGGCTCCTCGCCCGCCAGGCTGTCGCGGCGCACGAGCGTCTCGCCGCCGGAGAAGGCGATGCCGCGTTCCTCCGCGCCAAGATCGTCACCGCGCGCTTCTTCGCCGAACAGATCGTCCCGCAGGCGACCGCTTTGCTCGGCCCGGTGACGCGCGGGGCCGAGCTGCTCTACGCCATCCCCGAGCGGGACCTCGCGGCGTGAGCGGCACGGCGGTCGGGGAGCCCGCGGCGAGCAACGACGCCCCCGGCCATGGCTCGGACGGCCAGGCGCCTCACCTCCCGGTGCACGGCCACGATCATCATGGCCACGACCATCACGGCCACGATCACCACGATCGCGCCGCCGCCGACCACGGGCATCACGATCACGGCGGTCTCTTCGGCCACGGCCACAGCCACGCGCCGCCGACCGATTTCGGCCGCGCCTTTGTCATCGGCATCGTCCTCAACCTCGGTTTCGTCGTGGCCGAGACGGTGTTCGGGATCCTCGCCAATTCGGTCGCGCTGCTCGCCGACGCCGGCCACAATCTGTCTGACGTCGCCGGTCTCGCCGCCGCGTGGGGCGCGACGGTGCTCGCCAAGCGGAGGCCGTCGCCACGGTTCACCTACGGGCTGCGCGGATCGTCGATCCTCGCCGCGCTGTTCAACGCGATGCTTCTCCTCGTCGCGATCGGCGCGGTCGCGTGGGAGGCGATCCAGCGCCTTGCCGACCCGCAGCCGGTCGCGGGGGCGACCGTCATCGTGGTCGCCGCCGCCGGCATCGCGGTCAACGGCCTGACCGCGTGGCTGTTTTCGCGCGGGAACGGCGATCTCAACGTCCGCGCCGCTTTCGCGCACATGCTGTCCGACGCGATCGTCTCGGCCGGGGTCGTCGTCGCCGGCGGGGTGATCCTCGCGACTGGCTGGCTGTGGCTCGACCCCGTCGTCAGCCTCGTCATCGGCGCGATCATCGTCGCCGGGACGTGGGGGCTGCTGCGCGATTCGCTGACGATGGCGCTGCAGGGGGTGCCACCGGGGGTCGAGCTCGACGCCGTCACCGCGCGCCTCGGGTCGCTGCCCGGCGTGGCGCAGGTCCACCATGTCCATATCTGGCCGGTGTCGACGACCGAGACGGCACTGACCGCGCACCTGCTCTGCCCCGCCGGCCATCCGGGCGACGCTTTCCTCCGCGACACCGCGCACCTTCTCGAAGACGACTTCGCGATCCACCACGCGACCCTCCAGATCGAGCTGGTCGAAGGATCGTGCGCCTAGCCCGGCGTTAATAAATCCGTTAACGCCGGCCGGCCGACAAGTGGCCACAGCGCCCGGTAAGACGTGACGGGGGCGCGGCGGGACGCGGCGGGACGCGGCGGGCCACGTGGCGGCAGACG
>CAXTQJ010000223.1:0-1168 GCA_964246245.1 uncultured Sphingomonadaceae bacterium | reverse complement strand
TTAGCGGGGCGGGGGGGGGGGGGGGCGGGGGGGGGCCGGGGGGGGCCAGGGGGGGGCTGACGACCGGTGACCAGCCGGAGCGCGCCCGGCTGACGGCCGGCTGACGGCGGTCATCCGGAGGGCCGCGATGCGATAGCGTGGCGGTGACGACCGTCCGGGATGCGGGGTCGCTTTCGACCCCTAGAGCGGCGGCAGCGACGCGAACAGGTCGGCGTCGCCGACCGCAAGGAACGCGCCGTTGCGGTAGCCGGGCTTGCCGTAAGCGAAATCGCGTCCCGACGGGCCGCGCATCGCCCCGCCGGCGGCAAGGAGGACGGCGTGGCCGGCGGCGGTGTCCCATTCCATCGTCGGGCCGTAGCGTGGGTAGACGTCGGCCGACCCCTCGGCGAGGCGACAGAACTTGAGGCTCGAACCCGCCGGCTCGAGGTCGACGAGGCCGATGTGCGACAGATATCCCTTGGTCAGGTCGTCGAGATGACTGTGGCTGACGACGACTGTCGGCGGTGCGGCCGCGCGGCGCACCGCGATCACCGTGCGCGCCTCGCCGGGGCGCTGGCGGAAGGCTCCCGCGCCGGCGGCGCCGGCCCACAGCACGCCGTCGCGTGGCGAGAGAACCAGTCCGAGCACGGGCCGGTCGTCCTCGACCAGCGCGACGTTGACCGAATAGGCCGCGCGGCCGGCGACGAAGTCGCGGGTCCCGTCGAGCGGATCGATCAGCCAGAAGCGCGGCCCCGGCAGCGGCCGGTGACCGGCGGCGTGCGCCTCCTCGGCGACGATCGGGGTGCTCGGGTCGAGCCGTCCGAGCGCGGCGACGATGATCGCCTCCGCCGCTTCATCGGCGTCGGTCACCGGCGAGGCGGCGGCCTTGCCGCGCGCGACGATGCCGGCGACGCGCACCGCCTCGATCGCTGCACCGGCGGCATGGACGGCCGGGACGATCGCGTCGAGGAGATCGGTCAGCATGGCGGCGACGTCGGCATTGCCTTGCCCACCGGCGAGCCCGGGCCGGCCAGGGACGGCGATTTCTCTTCTCCCTTCCCACCTCGCGCACAGCGCCAGAGCGCGGGGAGGGCCGGAGTGGGGGCACGCCGATCGTCACGGCGACGGCGGTCCACGCGGAGACTTCCCCGCCCCGGCCCTCCCCGCTCCCCGACGCTGTGCATCGGGC
>CAXTQJ010000222.1:1966-4411 GCA_964246245.1 uncultured Sphingomonadaceae bacterium | reverse complement strand
CTCTACGTCCGGGTGTTCGCCGATCGCCGGCGGAGTGCCCGACGACGACGAACGGCCCGGCGATGCCGGCGGCGCGGAGTGCGGCATCGAGGTCGCGCGCGACCGCCGCGCCGTCGCGTGGAGTCGGACCGGGATCGCTGTCGCCCATGCCCGCGCGGTCGTAGCTGCACACCCGGTGCGCCGCCGCAACCCGCGGCTGGACCCTGACCCACGCACTCGCATCGGCGTGCCAGCCGCTCTCGAGAAGAACGGTGGGCGCGCCGCTTCCCGTGCAACGGAGCGCCAGCGCGCGGCCGTCGGGCAGCGCTACGCGACGCAGCGCCGGGTCGCCGCCGCCCATCGTTGCCAGCATGGCGGCGGCAAGCACCAGCCGCGCTGCGATCCGCCGCGTCGCCACGTCCTACCGGACCAGCACCAGCGCCTTGACCAGCGCCATGTAGACACCCCACGCGATCGGCAGCCCGACGGCGGCCCATGTGGCGACGGCGGCCATGCTGACCCCGCCACGATGGCCGGCAACCGCCGGGGTCGGTGCGGGCACCGCCGCATCGCCGGTCATGTGCCACTTGTCGGCGATGGGCCGGACGAACAGGTTCGCGACGAAGGCGACGGCGAGCGCGGCGGCGAGCGCGAGGTAGATCGGGCCATAGACCGCGGGCCGCGCGACGCCGGCGGCGATCCGCGCGTCGCGCCAGTTGGCGACCAGCAGCGGTCCGACGATGCCGGCCAGTGACCACGCGGTCAGCAGCCGGCCGTGGATCGCGCCGACGAATTTCGTCCCGAAGGTGGCGGCGAGGTAAGCCGGCACGGTGGCGAAGCCGCCGCCGTACATCGACGCGATTACCGCGAAGACGACGATGAACAGGCCGAGGCTAGTTCCCGCCACCGCCGGCGCGGCCGCGCCGTAGAGCGCGCAGCCGAGCGCAGTGATCGTCGCGAACAGCGCCTTCCGCCCGATCCGGTCGCTGACCGACGCCCAGAAGAAGCGTCCGCCGATGTTGAATAGGCTGACGATGCCGACGAAGCCCGCGCCGACCGTCGCCGCCGCCTTCTTCTGCGCCTCGTCGAAGGCGGTGAAGCCGACATCGGGGGCGCCGATCAGGTGGCCGCCGAACAGCTCCTGGAGCATCGGCGAGGCGACGCCGATGATGCCGATCGACGCCGACACGTTGAGGAACAGGACGGTCCAGATCAGCCAGAACTGCGGCGTCTTGTGTGCGTCGGCGAGGTCGACGTGGAAGCGGCTGCCCTGCACGCTGCCCGCCGGTGGCGTCCACCCCGCCGGCGCATAGCCGTCGGGCGGGACGCGGTAGCCGAGCGCCCCGGCCAGCATGTAGACGAAATAGCCGGCGGCGAGGACGAGGAAGGTCTGCCACACCCCGACCCCGGTCGGCGACGCGAACCGCTTCATCAGCAGGTCGGCGAGCGGCGAGCCGATCAAGGCTCCGCCGCCGAAGCCCATGATCGCCATTCCCGTCGCCATGCCGCGCCGGTCGGGAAACCATTTTATCAAGGTGCTGACCGGCGAGATGTAGCCGAGCCCGAGCCCGATCCCGCCGATCACCCCCGAGCCGAGCCAGATCAGCCACAGGGCGTGGAGCGAAACGCCGATCGCGGCGATCGCCATCCCGCCGCACCAGCAGAACGCCGCGACGACTCCGGCCTTGCGCGGCCCGACCCGCTCGAGCCAGCCGCCCCAGATCGCCGCCGCCGCACCGAGGACCACGAAGAACAAGGTATAGGTCCAGACGAGGTCGCTGACCCGCCAGTCGCACGTCGTCGTCGTCAGCGCGGTGGCGAGGGTCATGCCCGCACATTTGACCGGATCGTTGATCCCGATCGCGTGCGCCAGCGGCAGCCAGAAGACGCTGAAGCCATACGCCATGCCGATGCACAGATGGATCGCCAGCGCGCACGGCGGCACCAGCCAGCGGTTGAACCCCGGACCGGCGACGGTCCGCGCCCGGTCGAGCCAGCGCGCATCGGTCGTCGCCATCGTTGCTCCCCATCCGATTTGGACGCGACGATACGCCGAACGGCAGATGGAGGAACTGTTAAAGTGTCGCGGCGCGCGATCCTCTTCGCTCGCGCGGAGGATCGTTTCAGATCGGCGCCGCCTCGACCTCGGCCCACAGGCGGTTGAAGCCGCGCGCCGCCGGTCCGTTCGGCGCGGTCGCGGCAACCGGGGCCTGGTTGACCGCCATCGCCTCGACGGCGACGGAATAGGGAATGGCGGCGCGGTCCGGGACGGCATCGACGGTCGTCTTGTGGAGGGCGCGCCGCCGGTCGACCATCGTCCATACCGGCAGCAGCGGCGGCCCCTTGCGGTGGTGCTTGGCGAGATGCGCGGCGAGCTGGTCGAACGCCCGCGCGCTGAGCGGCGACGGCAGCAGCGGCACGACGATCAGGTCGCACACCGCGCCGTCCGCGAGCGTACCGCGCAAC
>CAXTQJ010000222.1:1536-1956 GCA_964246245.1 uncultured Sphingomonadaceae bacterium | reverse complement strand
AGGGGTGGCCATCGGCCAAGACTTCGTTCCCGAGCACGACGATCAGGTCGGCCGCACGGAACACCTCCTCGGCGAGCGCGGTCAGCCCCGGCGGGCAGTCGAGGATGACGCGGTCGTAATCCTTGTCGAAGGCCTTGAGCATCTTCTTCAGCCGCCGCGCCCCGTCGTCGGCGAGGACCCGGTCGAGGTGGCGCAGCGACTTGTCGGCTGGGAGGACGTCGAGCCTCGAATAGGCGCTCGGCCGGATCATCGCATCGAGCGCGGCGTCGGCGGCGAACAGCTTGCGCTGCGAGCTGCCCGCCGTCGCGGCGAGCCGCAGGGTGAACGTCGCCGCGCCCTGCCCGTCCAAGTCCCACAGCAGCGTCCGCCGGGCCGACTGGGTCGCGGCGGCATAGGCCAGGTTGACGGCGACCGCCGTCT
>CAXTQJ010000222.1:0-1526 GCA_964246245.1 uncultured Sphingomonadaceae bacterium | reverse complement strand
GTCTTGCCGACCCCGCCCTTGATCGCGAAGACGGCAATGGTCTTCACGCGCGGCTACAACGCTCGCACCGCCGCCAGCGCCGCGGCGAGGGTGTCGTGGATCGACGCGATCGCCGCGACCGGGATGCCGGCGTCGACCGCGGCAGCCGGGCTGGCCACCGGCGAAGACGCCGCCGCTCGCGACCGCGCCGCGGGCGCCGCCGCCTCGTCGGCGAGCAGCTTCTGCGCGCCCTTGATCGTATAGCCCTCGACGTGGAGCAACCGCGCGACGCGCTCGATCGTCGCCACGTCGGCAGGCCGGTAGTAACGCCGGTTGCCGCCGCGCTTGAGCGGTGCGATGCCGGGAAACTTGGTCTCCCAGAACCGCAGGACGTGGTGCGGCACCCCGACGAGCGTACCGATGTCGCTGATCGTCCGGTAGGCCGGATCGGTCATTCGCCGTCGGCGTCGGCGAGGTCGTCGACGACGTCGTCGGGTTCGGGCCCCGGATCGACGCCGCCGTTGATCCGCGCGCGGAGCAGCTGGCTCGGGCGGAAGGTGAGGACGGTGCGGGGCGCAATCGGCACTTCCTCGCCGGTCTTCGGGTTGCGGCCGATGCGCAGTCCCTTTTCGCGCAGCACGAAGCTGCCGAACGACGATACCTTGACGTTGATCCCCGCGGTCAGGGTGTCGCAGATCTGATCGAGAACCTGCTCGACGAGGTCCGACGATTCGCTGCGGGCAAGACCGAGCTCGGCATGGACCGCCTCGCACAGGTCGGCGCGGGTAATGCTGCCGGTCGTCTTGGCGGCGCGGGCGGCGCCCCGGATGCGCCGCGGTGCCGGTCCTGTCGCCATCTCGCCCTCGAACATCCGCGTCCCCCGTCGCTACCAGCGAACGGCGGCCGCTCCCCACGTGAAGCCGCCGCCCATCGCCTCCAATATAAGTAAGTCACCGCGCGCGATCCGTCCATCGCGGACTGCGACATCGAGCGCGAGCGGAACCGAGGCGGCGCTGGTGTTGGCGTGACGGTCGACGGTGACGACGACCCGCGCCGGGTCGAGCCCGAGCTTCTTCGCCGTCCCCTCGAGGATGCGGAGGTTGGCCTGGTGGGGGACGACCCAATCGACGTCAGTAGTGGTCAGCCCGCTCGCGGCGAGGACCTCGGTCATCACGGCGGCGAGGTTGGTCACGGCGTGGCGGAAGACCTCGCGGCCTTTCATCCGCAGCTTGCCGACGGTCCCGGTCGATCCCGGTCCGCCGTCGACGAACAGCAGATCGTTGTAGCGGCCGTCGCTGTGGAGACGGTGGGCGAGGACGCCGCGGTCGGCACCGGTGCCTGCCTGCTCCTCGGCGCGCAGCACGATCGCGCCGGCCCCGTCGCCGAACAGGACGCAAGTGCCGCGATCGGTCCAGTCGAGCAGACGGCTGAACGTCTCCGCGCCGATGATCAGCGCCGTGTCGTGCGCGCCGGTGACGAGCATCGCGTCGGCGACGGCGAGGGCATAGAGGAAGCCCGAACACACCGCGGCGACGTCGAAGGCGACG
>CAXTQJ010000221.1:0-4421 GCA_964246245.1 uncultured Sphingomonadaceae bacterium | reverse complement strand
TTCGCCGCCGGCATCTAGGCGGCGCGGACGCCGGTGGCAAAGGGTCTGCGGTCGAGATTCGCGATGCCCGGGCCGCTTGCACCGATCGGTCGCCGCATCGGGCCCGCGGCACCGGCGCCGCGCTTGCCCCGCACCGGGCGCATCCCTAGCATGACGCCCACGTCAACCGACCCGGGAACACCCATGCGCTTCGAAGGCACCGCCGGCTATGTCGCCACCGACGATCTCAAGGTCGCGGTCAACGCCGCCGCGACGCTCCGCCGACCGCTGCTGATCAAGGGCGAGCCCGGCACCGGCAAGACCGTCCTCGCCGCCGAGATCGCGGCCGCGTTCGGCGCGCCGCTGATCGAGTGGAACGTCAAGTCGACGACCAAGGCGCAGCAGGGCCTCTACGAGTACGACGCCGTCAGCCGCCTGCGCGACGGCCAGCTCGGCGACGCCCGCGTCCGCGACATTTCGAACTACATCCGCCGCGGCAAGATGTGGGAGGCGTTCACCAGCCCGACGCTGCCGGTCCTCCTCATCGACGAGATCGACAAGGCCGACATCGAATTCCCCAACGACCTCCTGACCGAACTCGACCGGATGGAATTCGACGTCTACGAGACCGGCGAGCGCGTCGTCGCGGCGCAGCGGCCGATCGTGATCATCACCTCGAACAACGAGAAGGACCTGCCCGACGCCTTCCTCCGCCGGTGCTTCTTCCACTACATCAAGTTTCCCGACCGGCCGACGATGGAGCGGATCGTCGCCGTCCACTTCCCCGACATCACCGGCGAGCTCGTCCGCGAGGCGCTGACCATCTTCTACGACGTCCGCGACGTGCCGGGGATGAAGAAGAAGCCGAGCACGAGCGAGCTGTTGGACTGGCTCAAGCTCCTGATGCACGAGGACCTGCCGGTCGAGGTGCTGCGGTCGCGCGACACCAAGACGCTGATTCCGCCGCTGCATGGTGCGCTGCTGAAGAACGAGCAGGATGTGATGCTGTTCGAGAAACTGGCATTCATGAGCCGACGGGGGAACGGATGATGTCGATGGCCGCCCGCACGATCGCTCCGGCCGTCGCGGCGATGCTGCTCGTCGCCTGCGGCTCGGGCGACAAGCAGACGACAACGATCACGGCGCCCTCGGGCGAGGTCGCGACCGCCGTCACCGGGTCCAACGTCGCCTTGCCCGGTGACCTGCCGAAGTGGGCGGCACGCTACCCGGGCGCAAAGATCGTCAGTGTCATCGCCACCGACCGGCCGGACGCCAACATGCGGATGATAACCATGTCGACGCCTGATCCCGTGAGCAAGGTCGTCGCCTTCTACGATGCCCGCATGGCGGCAGCGGGAATAAGGGCGGCCGTCCGACAGGACGGCGACGACACGTCGACGCGGATGCTCGGCGACGGCCCGACGATGCAGCAGCTCGTCGTCGGCAAGGGCAGCGACGCGACCGAGATCAACCTCAACTACGCCGCTCCGGGAAGCAAGAGGCCCTGAGCTAGCGCAGGTGCGGCAGCGACCATTGGCCGGCGAGCGCCGCGATGCGGAGCACGAAGACGGTCGCGCCGGTAACGCTCGCGACCACGGGCTTCGACGCGCGTGTCCGCCGGACGAGCACGACCATCACCACCGCGCCGATGATCGCCGCCGTCGCGTAGAAGTCGGCGTGGAGGACATGGGGGATGCGCGCGGTCAGGACGTCGCGCAGCACCCCTCCACCGCAGCCGCCGACGACGGCGATGACCACGGCGCTCGCCGCGTTGAGGCCGTAGTCGAGCGCCTTCTGCGCACCCGCGACGGCGGCAAAGGCGAGGCCGGCGGCCTCGATCACGTCGAGGACGGCCGGCGGCGTCCAGCTCCCGCCCGGACCGATCGCGATGCCGCAGACGATCACGACCGTCGCCGCGACCAGGGCGATTGCCGGATAGCGCCGGTCGCGGAACGCCGCCGGCGGATGCTCGCCGAGGAGCAGATCGCGCATCACGCCGCCCCCGGTCGAACCGACGAAGGCGAGGACCAGGATGCCGAAGAGGTCGAGGTCGGCACGGACCGCCGCGAGTGCGCATTCGAACGCAAGAACGAAGGTCGCGGCGAGATCGATCGCCGTCAGCAGGTGGTCGCGAAGGCGACGATGCGGCGGCGCAGCAGGATCGTCGGCGGTCACGGCGTGACGATGCCGCGTCGCCGCGCTACCGTCCATCACCCGCCGGAGCCCGCCCATGTTCCTCACCTTCCTCACCGAACTTCGCGCCGCCAGGATCCCGGTCGGGCTGACCGAGCACCTGACCCTGCTCGAGGCGCTGCGGTCGGACGCGATCGACCATAGCGTCGAGCAGTTCTACTACCTGTCGCGCGCTGCGTTCGTGAAGGACGAAGGGCTGCTCGACCGCTTCGACCAGGTCTTCGGCCGCGTGATCAAGGGGCTCGAGACGACAATCGAAACCGGCACCGCCGAGATCCCCGAAGAGTGGCTGCGCAAGGTCGCCGAACTCCACCTCACCGAGGAGGAGATGGACAAGATCAAGTCGCTCGGGTCGTGGGACGAGATCATGGCGACGCTCAAGCAACGCCTCGACGAGCAGAAGGAGCGGCACGAGGGCGGGTCGAAGTGGATCGGCACCGGCGGCACCTCGCCGTTCGGGGCCAACGGCTACAACCCCGAAGGCATCCGCATCGGCCAGGACGCCGGGCGGCAGGGGAAGGCGATCAAGGTCTGGGACAAGCGCGAGTTCCGCAACCTCGACTCGACCGTCGAACTGGGGACGCGCAACATCAAGGTCGCGCTGCGCCGCCTGCGTCGGTTCGCCCGCGACGGCGCGGCCGACGAACTCGACCTCGACGCGACGGTCAGCGGGACGGCGAAGAAGGCCTACCTCGACATCGTCATGCGGCCCGAGCGGCACAATGCGGTCAAGGTGCTGCTGTTCCTCGACGTCGGCGGGTCGATGGACCCGTTCATAAAGCTGTGCGAGGAACTGTTCTCTGCGGCGCGGAGCGAGTTCAAGCACCTCGAATTCTTCTACTTCCACAATATGCCATACGAGGCGTTGTGGCAGGACAACCGGCGCCGGTGGAGCGAACGGACGCCGACGTGGGACGTGCTCCACAAGTTCCCCCACGACTACAAATTGGTCTTCGTCGGCGACGCGTCGATGAGCCCGTACGAGATCGCCTATTCCGGCGGGTCGGTCGAGCACTGGAACGAGGAAAGCGGCGAGACGTGGCTGCGCCGGCTGACCGACGTCTATCCGGCCGCGGTGTGGCTCAACCCGATCCCCGAGGCGAGCTGGTCGCACGGCCAGTCGGTGCAGATGGTGCGGACGATCATGGAGGACCGGATGTACCCGCTGACGCTGGGCGGGCTCGACGCGGCGATGAAGGAGCTGACGCGGGCGCGGTGAGCGTACCCGCCAGCGACATTAAGGTCTAAGCGACCCGTTGCTATCCGGTGTGCAAGGAGAACGCCATGCCCACCATCCACCGGGAGAGCGGCTATCGCTTCTACTTCTACGCCCGCGATCACGAGCCGCCGCACATCCACGTTGCCAAGGATGGCTGCGAAGCCAAGTTTATGCTTCGCCCGGTGCGGGTGCTGGACAACGACGGCTTCCGCGCGCGTGATTTGGAGCGCATCGAAAAGATGGTAAGACTCGGGGCCAAGGCTTTCGAGGACGCGTGGCATGGCCACTTTGGCACATACGACTATTGACGAGTATCGCGGGAATGCGCGTGCGCTCGACGTGCGCTTTGCCGACGGGCAGTTGATCGTCGACCTTCGCGATGGCCGCACGATTGCTACCCCGATCATCTGGTATCCGCGTTTGCGCGAAGCGACCGACGCGGAGCGGGCAAACTGGGAGCTGAATGGCTCCGGGTTCGGCATCCATTGGCCCGATGTCGACGAGGATCTGAGCGTCGCGGCAATGCTCGAAGGACTGCCGGCGATCGGTTGGGATCGCTAGCCTCTCGGCGGCGGCAGGCTGTACAGCCAGACATTGACCAGCACGACGACGCCGGCCGCGACCATCAGCGCCGCCTTCAGCCGGTCGCCGCGGCGGGTGGCCAGCGCCTGGCCTCCGACGGCGATCAACACGAGCGCGGCCAGCACGGCCACGCCGAGGAGCGCAGACATCGCGCCGTTCATTCAGCCAACGCCTGCCGCATCGCCCTCGCCCACGCCGCGCGGCCGGCGGCGCGCTCTGCCACATCCATCGCCGGCACGAACACGCGGTCGACGACGTGCATCGCGCTCGCCGCGGCGAGGTCGGCGAACCACCCCGCTCCCACCCCCGCCAGCATCGCCGCGCCGAGCGCGGTCGTCTCGATCACGCGCGGGCGTTCGACCACGATGCCGAGCACGTCGGCGAGGTGCTGGCACAGCCAGTCGTTGGCGACCATGCCGCCGTCGACGCGCAGCCGGGTCGCGGCGAC
>CAXTQJ010000220.1:4177-4467 GCA_964246245.1 uncultured Sphingomonadaceae bacterium | reverse complement strand
CGACTGACGGCGAGCGGGCGCAGTCGGGTGCGCCAGCCAGTCCCCAGCAGGCCGACCAGCTCGTCGGCCATCGCCGCGATCGTTGCCGCTGCGCCGGCGGCGGCGAGGTCGGCGGCATAAGGTCCGCCGAAGTAGCTCTCGATCACCGGCCAGCCGAACGGGCGCAGGCGGTGGCTCGCCGAGCGCAGCGCGCGGGGATGGCCGCGCAGATGGCCGTCGACGGGAAAGTCGGTCGGACCGTCGACGGCGAAGAAGACCTTGCCGCCCGAGCCCAGCGGCAGGTCGGCGGC
>CAXTQJ010000220.1:235-4167 GCA_964246245.1 uncultured Sphingomonadaceae bacterium | reverse complement strand
CGAGCGCGGCGGTCGAGACGGTGACGATGACGCTCCGTGTCTCGATCGTCCCGTCGACCGTGATCACGCGGGCGCCGTCTCCTGCCACGGCGATCGCACGGACCGGCGTCGACAACCGCACGTCGAGCGCGACCGCCGCGCGCGCGACAGCGGTGCCGTAGCCCTCGCGCACCCGCCAGTTGTTGTCCGAGGCGGCGGCGTCGAAGGCGGCATGGTCGAGGAGCGAGACTGCCCGCGCCTCGGCTCCGTCGAGATAGCCGACGACGGCGTCGATCGCGGCGGCCCACTCGCCCGCCGCCGGCAGCGCCTCGGCGAGCGGCACGTCGGGCAGGTGCGCGCGGCGCTCGACCTCTGCGTCGAACCCGGCGAAGGCATGGCCGAACGCCGCCTGCTCCTCGGGCGGGAAGCCGAGGTCGCGCCACTGCCGGTCCCACCGCGCCGGCGATCGGTCGATCGTCAGCCCCGCCGCCGCGGTGATCGTCGTCCACGGATTGCGTTCGCCGGAATGCAGCCAGCCGCAGCCCAGATCGAGCGAATAGCCGTCACGAACGATCGTATGCGCCCGGCCGCCGACCCGGTCGGCCGCTTCGAGCACGACGACTTGCGCACCCCCGTCGCGAAGGCAGCGCGCCGCGGCGACACCGGCCGCGCCGGCCCCGACGACGATCGCGTCGACGGCGATGTTACGCCGGCTCGGGCAGGAGCCGCCGTTCGCCGGCGAGGCTGCGCATCGCACGCTGGAGCTTGTCGAAGGCGCGGACCTCGATCTGCCGGACGCGCTCGCGGCTGATGCCATACTGCTGCGACAGCTCTTCGAGCGTCTCGGGCTCGTCGACGAGGCGGCGCTGGGTCAGGATGTGCTTCTCGCGGTCGTTGAGGTCGCCCATCGCGTCGACGAGCAGCTCGTGGCGCTGGCTCTTCTCCTGCTCGCCGGCGACGATCTCGTCCTGGAGCGGACCGGTATCGGTCAGCCAGTCCTGCCATTCGCCCTCGCCTTCCTCGCGGAGCGGCGCGTTCAAGCTGGTGTCGCCGCCCATCGCCATGCGGCGATTCATCGACACGACCTCGGTCTCGGTCACGCCGAGCGTCGTCGCGATCTTGGCGACGTCGGCCGGGCGCATGTCGCCGTCCTCCATCGCGTTGATCTTGCCCTTCCTCCGGCGAAGGTTGAAGAACAGCTTCTTCTGGTTGGCGGTGGTGCCGATCTTGACGAGGCTCCACGACCTCAGGATGAATTCCTGGATCGACGCCCTGATCCACCACATCGCATAGGTCGCGAGACGGAAGCCACGGTCGGCGTCAAACTTCTTGACGCCCTGCATCAGGCCGATGTTGCCCTCGCTGATCAGCTCGGCGACAGGCAGGCCGTATCCCCGGTAGCCCATCGCGATCTTGGCGACGAGGCGGAGGTGGCTCGTCACCAGCTTGGCGGCGGCCTCGGGGTCCTGGTGTTCCTGCCAGCGCTTGGCGAGCATATATTCCTGCTCGGGCGCGAGAAGGGGAAACTTGCGGATTTCGGACAGGTAGCGGTTGAGTCCGGCCTCGCCGCCCATGGCGGGGATCGAGGTCTTGGCAGGCAGGTTGGCGGCCATTCTGGCTCCCTTCATCCGGTCGGCTCTAATGAAAGACGACCGATTAAGTCCACTATATCGCGCGGCAGTGTGGAATGGAACGAAAGTTTTTCTTGGGTCACCGGATGGACGAACCCCAGCGTCGCGGCGTGGAGCGCCTGACGGGCGAACCCAAGCTCGACAAGAACGGGGCGGAGCGCCGCCGGGGTCCGGCCGTAGCTGGGGTCGCCGAGCAGGGCGTGACCAAATGACGCCATGTGCACCCGGATTTGATGCGTCCGCCCGGTTTCGAGGCGGCATTCGATCTTCGTCGCGCCGGCCAGCGCGGTTACACTGCGGTAGTGGGTGACCGCGTGCTTGCCGCGGCCGTCCGCCACGATCGCCATCTTCTGCCGGTTGGCCGACGACCGTGCCAACGCGCCTTCGATCCTTCCCGTCGCCGGTATCGGCGTCCCGGCGACGACCGCGACATAGACGCGCTCGACGCTGTGTGTCGCGAACTGCCGCGACAGCGCCTCGTGTGCCGGGTCGGTCTTGGCGACGACCAGCAGGCCCGAGGTATCCTTGTCGATGCGGTGGACGATGCCCGGTCGTGCGACTCCGCCGATCCCCGACAGCCGGCCGGCGCAGTGATGGAGGAGGGCGTTGACCAGCGTCCCGTCGAAGTTGCCCGCCGCGGGGTGGACGACGAGGCCGGACGGCTTGTCGACGATCAGCAGGTGGTCGTCCTCGAAGACGATCGTCAGCGGGATGTCCTGCGGCGCGGCATCGGCGGGAGCCGGTGCGGGGACGGCGATGGTCAGGCGGTCGCCGGCGACGACCTTGCGTGCCGGGTCGCGCCGATGCCCTCCGGTCGCATTGGCGACGCACCCCTGACCGATCAACGCCTTGACCCGTTCGCGCGACAGGGTCGGAACAAGGGCCGCGAGGGCGCGGTCGATCCGCCAGCCCGCCATGTCGGGCGCGACAACGACCGTGATCGCGGCATCCGCCGCGGCGGCCGTCGCGGCCGCAGTCGACATTTCTTCCCCCATCGCCTAGCCGATGTCGGGATGACGATCGCGATTGCAAGCTCCGTCCTCGCCGCGATCATTGATCACGCCGCCGCGACCGGCGCGAACGAGGCGTGCGGCATCGTCGTCGGCCGTGCCGACGCGATCCTCGCCGCCATCCCGGCGGACAACGTCACGGCCGAGCCAGCGCGGGCGTTCGAGATCGATCCGGCGACGCTCCTCGAGGTTCATCGGACCAGCCGGTCGAGCGGCGTCGACGTCATCGGCTGGTATCATTCGCATCCCGACGGCAGCGACCGTCCGTCGGCGACCGACGCCGCGCGCGCGGCGGCGGACGGCAAGGTCTGGCTGATCGCGGCCGGCGGCATGGTGTCGGCGTGGCACGCGGGTGCGACCGGGCCGGTGCACGGGCGCTTCACCCCTATCGCGCTCGTCGCCGGCTGAGATGGCGACCGGTGCCGTCAAGTGGTTCGACGCGCGCAAGGGTTTCGGCTTCATCGCGCCCGACGCCGGCCCGCGCGACGTCTTCGTCCATGCCTCGGCGATCGCGGCGTCGCGGTTCGCCGGCCTCGAGCCGGGCCAGCGTCTCGAGTTCGAGCTGACGCAGACGGCCGATGGGCGCCTGCTCGCGCTCGGCCTGCGTCCGATCGAGCCGCAATGAGCCGGCGACAGAGGCAGCGTTGAGCGGCCTGTCGACCCTTTATTTGCCCGCCGGCGCGCTGATCGGGCTGGCCTCGGCTGCGCCGGTCGGGCCGGTCAACCTTCTCGTCATCCAACGTACGCTGACCGCGCATACCGCCGGAGCCCTGCTGCTCGGCGCGGCGGGCGCGCTCGGCGACGCGCTGTTCGCCGCCGCCGCCGCGTTCGGGGTCACGGCGGTTGCCAACCTGCTCGCCGATCATGCGCTTGCGCTCCGGCTCGGCGGCGGGCTGATCATGCTCGTCTTCGCCGTCGTCATCTGGCGGTCGGCTCCGAAGCTGCGCGACGACGACGACGACGCGTCGATCGTGCGGATGGCGGCGGCGACGCTGACGCTGACGCTGACCAATCCGGCGACGATCCTGTTCTTCGTCGGCGCGTTCGGCGCAGTCGGCTTCACCGGCATCGGCCATGATTCGCCCGAGCATCGGATCAACGCCGCGCTCGTCGTCGCCGGCACCTTCGCCGGTTCGATGCTTTGGTGGCTGACCGTCACCGGGATCGCGCGGCGGCTGCGCGGTCGGATCACCGACCATCACCTCGCGCTGCTCAACCGCGGCACTGCGATCATGCTCGCGGTCTTCGCGGTCGCCGCCGTCGCTTCGGGAGTCTTCCACCGATGACCGATCTCGCCGCGCTCGTCGCGATG
>CAXTQJ010000220.1:0-225 GCA_964246245.1 uncultured Sphingomonadaceae bacterium | reverse complement strand
CCCCGCCTCGCCGGGGGCTTGGCCGATGTTCCGGCGCTGAGCGCCGCGGGGGGGGCGACGGCGGTCGCGTCGCTGCGGCTGCACCGCTTCATCCTCGCCCCGTCGGGCGACGGCGCGTCGCCGCGCGATCTGCTCGCCGCGTGGCTGAGCCACCGCGACGGCGTCACGCTCGCCTGGCGCGAGCCGCCGACGGTCCCGGCCCTCGTCGTCGGCCTGGCCATGACG
>CAXTQJ010000219.1:0-4468 GCA_964246245.1 uncultured Sphingomonadaceae bacterium | reverse complement strand
CGGCATGGGTCGCGGCTTTGGCCGGCGTCCGGTTGAAGACGACGACGTCATGCCCGGCCCGCGCGAGATGGCCCGCCATCGGATAGCCCATGGTGCCGAGACCGATGAAGGCGAGATTCATGCGCGATCGCTTCCGTCAACGTTGCGTGGTGCCCCTCCCCGAGCGCGAGCATCGCGGCTGACCGCGTCGTCATACGGGAAAGATCGAGCCCTGTCCTACACGGCCGAAGCGGTGTAGACCGTCGCCGATGAATAAGCTCCCCCTCTCCCTCGCGACGCCGCGGCGCGGGAGCCGAGCGAGTCGCTCTGTCCCCCTCGTCCAAGAGCGTCGCGGTGTGATGACTGTGAAGTCAGCCGCCGGTTCGCCCCGTCGCGGCGTGGTGGCCGGGCGGCCGCGATGACCGCGCTCGCCGCTTCCCGCGCCACGTCCGACCCCGCCGCCGACGACGCGCTGCCGATCGGCTATGCCGACGTCCTCGCCGCGCAGGCCGCCATCGCGGGCCAGGTGGTGCGCACCCCGTGCCTCCATAGCCGGACGCTGTCGGAGCTGACCGGGGCCGAGATCTGGCTCAAGTTCGAGAACCTCCAGTTCACCGCCGCGTACAAGGAGCGCGGCGCGCTCAACAAGCTGCTCAGCCTCGACGCCGCCCAGCGGGCGCGCGGCGTCATCGCCGCGTCGGCCGGCAACCACGCGCAGGGCCTCGCCTACCACGCGCGGCGGCTCGGCATCCCGACGACGATCGTCATGCCGCGCCACGCGCCGCAGGTGAAGGTCCGCCAGACCGAGGGCCACGGCGCGACCGTCATCCTCCACGGCGAGACCTTCGACGACGCCGTCACCCACGCCCACATCGTCGAGGCCGAGCGCGGCCTGCTCTACGTGCCGCCGTACGACGACGCGCTGGTCATGGCCGGCCAGGGAACGGTCGCGGTCGAGATGCTCGCCGACGTGCCGGCGCTTGATACGCTGGTCGTGCCGATCGGTGGCGGCGGGCTGATCTCGGGCATGGCCACCGCGGCGAAGGCGACCAACCCAGCGATCAGGGTGATCGGGGTTCAGGCCGAGCTCTACCCGTCGATGTGGGCCAAGACCCACGGCGAGGTCGCGCGCTGCGACGGCGACACGCTCGCCGAGGGCATCGCGGTCAAGACGCCGGGGGTGCTGACCTACGAGGTGGTCCGCGCGCTGGTCGACGACATCCTGCTCGTCGGCGAGCGCGACCTCGAGCGCGCGGTGTCGCTGCTGCTCACGATCGAGAAGACCGTCGTCGAGGGGGCGGGCGCCGCGGGGCTGGCGGCGGTGATCGCCAACCCTTCGCTGTTCCGCGGGCGCAAGATCGGCCTCGTGCTGTGCGGCGGCAACATCGACACGCGGTTGCTGGCCAACGTCCTGCTGCGCGACCTCGCGCGGTCGGGGCGGCTGGCGCGGCTGCGGATCCGGCTGAAGGACCGGCCGGGGCAACTCTTCGAGGTCGCGCGCGTGTTCGACCGGCTCCAGGTGAACATCCTCGAGGTCTATCACCAGCGCGTGTTCACCACCCTGCCGGCGAAGGGCCTGATCACCGAGATCGAGTGCGAGACCCGCGACCGCGACCACCTCGACCGCCTGATCGAGGCGCTGCGGGCGGCGGGCTACGACGTGCGGCCGGTGGAGCTGGACTGACCCGATCCTCCCCGCTCCGCGAGGAGGATCATTGTATCCATCCCCCCTACTCTTTCGCCCCGGCCTGCCGCATAGGGAAGCGTGACCGACCAGTCCTTCCGCTTTCCCCGCTTCTTCGTCACCACGCCGTCGCCGTGCCCGTACATCCCGGGGCGGCTCGAGCGGAAGGTGTTCACCGAGATCAAGGGCAGCCAGGCGACGGCAATGACCGAGGCGCTCAGCCGCATCGGCTTCCGCCGCAGCCAGAACGTCGTCTACCGGCCCAGCTGCGACGGTTGCTCGGCGTGCGTCTCGGTCCGCGTCGCGACGCGCGAGTTCGTCCCCTCGGCGTCGCAGAAGCGCCTGCTCAAGCGCCATGCCGACCTCGACGTCAGCGCCTGCGAGCCGTGGTCGACCGAGGAGCAGTTCGACCTGATGCGCGCCTACCTCACCGCGCGTCATCCCGACGGCGGCATGGCCGCGATGGACGCGTACGACTTCGCCGATATGGTCGAGCAGACTCCGGTCGACACCGTCGTCGTCGAATACCGCGAGCCTCACCCCGGCGGCGATGGGCACGAGACGGGGCGCGGTCGCCTCGTCGGCGCGTGCGTCACCGACAAGCAGTCCGACGGCCTGTCGATGGTCTACAGCTTCTTCGATCCGATCGGCGCGCGGCGGGGTTTGGGCACCTTCATCATCCTCGACCACATCGTCCGGGCGCAGCGCGCGAACCTGCCGTACGTATATCTCGGCTACTGGATCGCCGACCGGCCGCAGATGGACTACAAGACCAGGTTCGCGCCGGTCGAGCGGCTGACCGCACAAGGCTGGGCGCGGGTTTAGGCGGCGCGGCGTGCCCGACCTGCGCGGGACGACGAGCGTCGATGCGCGGTCACCCGACGGACGAGGCGCGGTCGGTCGTCGCGGCCGGCGCGCGGTCGCCAGTTAGCGCTGTCCTACAGGGGGCGACTCGCGGTAGGATCGCGGATCGCCAGCGTGCGGCAGGTGCTCTTTCTCATCGTTGGTCGCGGCAGGGTCGGACCCCCCCACAGAATTCGCAAAAAATCGTGACGACGATTGCCGGATGAAGCGGCAAAGCACGTCGCCGGTGTGACCTTCGTCGCGTTGTTCATCTTCGCGGCCGCCCGCCGCGCGTCAGGCGTGCGCGACCGGCGACACCTCGCCCGCCGCCATCGGCTGGACGGTCGGCGGCGGAGCCGGCGGGGCGGCGGCGGCCTGGGCGGGGTCGTGGTCGCGGATGAAGCCCTCGACCACCGGCGCGATGACCTCGCGCCACTTGCGGCCGTTGAAGATGCCGTAGTGGCCGACCTTCTCGGCGAGGTAGTAGCGCTTCATCGCCTCGGGCAGGTTGGGCGTCAGCTTGAGCGCGACCTTGGTCTGGCCGAGCCCCGAGATGTCGTCGCGCTCGCCTTCGATCGCGAGGATCGCCGTCTTGGCGATGTCGCCCGCGTCGACCGGCACGCCGCGGTGGACGAACTCGCCCTTGGCGATCAGCTGCTGCTGGAAGACGACGTCGATCGTCTGGAGGTAGAACTCGGCGGTCATGTCGGCGACCGAACGGTACTCGTCGTAGAACGCCTTGGTCGCGTCGGCCGACTCGTCGTCGCCGGCGACGAGGTGCTTGAACAGCTCCCAGTGCGACTTCATGTGGCTGGCTAGGTTCATCGACAGGAAGCCGGCGAGCTGGAGGAAGCCCGGATAGACCTTGCGCCCCGACCCCGGATAGCTCGGCGGCACGGTCGCGACGACGTTGTTCTCGAACCACGCGAACGGCCGCTCGGTAGCGAGGTCGTCGACGCTGGTCGGCGCCTCGCGGGTGTCGATCGGGCCGCCCATCAGCGTCAGCGTCAGTGGCGTGTTCGGGTCGCCGGCGCGGCTCATCAGCGCGGTGGCGGCGAAGGCGGGGACCGCCGGCTGGCACACCGCGAGCATGTGCGCCCCGGGCCCGACGACGCCCATGAACTCGATCAGGTAGTCGATATAGTCGTCGAAGTCGAACTGCCCATCGGCAAGCGGCACCAGCTTCGCGTCGCGCCAGTCGGTGATGTAGACGTCGTGGCCGGGCAGCATCCGCTCGACCGTCCCGCGGAGCAGCGTCGCGAAGTGCCCCGACATCGGCGCGACGATCAGCAGCTTGGGATCGTGACGCCCGGCGACGGCGCGGACGAAGCGCTTGAGCTGGCCGAACGGCTTCCTCAGCACGATCTCCTCGCTGACCGCGACCGAGACGCCGTCGACGATCGTCGTGTCGAGGCCGAAGTCGGGCTTGCCGCGTGGCGCGGCGGCGTGGGCGAAGACCTCGAGCGCGCGCGCGACGACCGGCGACATGCCCATGTAGGCGAACGGGTTGGCCGGGCTGAGCAGCCATTCGGACGTCAGCTTCGACGCCGCCCCAACGCCCGCGAGCATCGACCGCTGCATCTCGTACGCGCTGTAGAGCATCCGTTGTCCCGATCGTCGCCGCGGCGTCTGGCTTAACGCACGTGCAGCATAAGCACAAACGCCGGCGCTACCCAACCGGGCCCGTGCGGCTGGTCAAGGGACCCGCGGCGACGCATAGCAGTGCGATGACGACGACGGAGACCCGGACGGCGATCGCCGCGGCGCTGGCGGCGGGCGACATTCCGGGCGCGGCGCGGCTGGCCGCGACGGCGGTCGCCGGCGGCAGCGACGAGCCGCTTCTGCTCAACCTGACGGCGTGGGTGCACGAGGAGGCGGGCGACTTCGCCGGCGCCCGCGCGCTGCTCGACCGCGCTTAGCGGATCGCGCAGCATGATGCGACGAGGGTCGCCGCGCTCGGGC
>CAXTQJ010000218.1:452-4482 GCA_964246245.1 uncultured Sphingomonadaceae bacterium | reverse complement strand
CCTGACCGGCAAAGGCGACAAGGAGCGCCTCGTCCCCGTCGGCACCGCCGCGGCGGCGGCGGTCGCCGCCCATGCCGCGAACGTCGCCGCCGACGAACGCTACCTCTTCCCCAGCGGCACGGGCCACCTGTCGCGGGTCCGCCTGTTCCAGCTGGTCAAGGCGCTCGCCGCCGACGCCGGCATTCCGCCGGCGCGGCTCAGCCCGCACGTCCTCCGCCACGCCTTTGCCACCCACCTGCTCGAGGGCGGGGCCGACCTCAGGACCCTCCAGACCCTCCTCGGCCATGCCGACATCGCGACGACGCAGATCTACACCCACGTCGCCCGCGCGGCGCTGGTCGAGCTGGTCAACGCCCGGCATCCGCTTGCCGACGCGTCCTAGCCGGCGCAGAAAGGCGGCAACGAACCTTGGGAGTCGCACATGGCCACCATGCTCAAGCCGGTCGACGAGATCGACGAACTCGCCGACATCGTCGCCGCCGACGATCCGCGCGCGGACGACGACATCCGGGCGCAGGTCGGCGAGGCGGAATGGGCGATCCGCGTCGACCTCGCCGCCGCGTACCGCCTCGTCGCGCACTACGGTTGGGACGACCTAATCTTCACCCACCTGTCGGCGCGGGTTCCCGGCCCCGAGCACCACTTCTTGATCAACCCGTACAACCTGATGTTCGACGAGATCACCGCGTCGAGCCTCGTCAAGATCGACGTCGCGGGGCGCCCGGTGATGCCGACGCCGTACCTGACTAACCCCGCCGGCTTCACCATCCATTCGGCGCTCCACATGGCGCGCGAGGATGCGAGCGCGGTGATGCACCTCCATACGCCTGCCGGGCAGGCGGTATCGGCGCAGGCCGAGGGGCTGATGCCGCTGACCCAGACGGCGATGCTGGTCCGCGACACCGTCGCCTACCACGACTTCGAGGGCGTCGCGCTCGACCTCGACGAGCGCGAGCGCCTCGTCGCCGACATGGGGATCAAGGACACGATGATCCTGCGGAACCACGGCACGCTCGCGGTCGGGGCGAACGTCGGCCAGTGCTTCCTCAAGATGTATTTCCTCGAGCGTGCGTGCGAGGCGCAGATCATGGCGCTGTCGGGCGGGGTCGCCAACCTCTATCACCCCAACCAGGGCACGCCGGAGAAGACCGCCGCGCAGGGCAAGGGCGGGCTCGAGGTCGTCGCGGACCGGCTGGCGTGGCCGGCGCTGCTGCGGAAGATGGACCGGCTCGACCCGAGCTACCGGAATTAGGGGCCGGGCACGTCATGACCGCGGAGACGACCGCCGATCCCGCCGATCTGCAGGCACGGATGCTCGCCGCCGCGCCCGACATCGAGCTCAGCTTCCGCAAGATGTTCGGCGGCATCATGGGCTATGCCGCGGGGCGGCCGTTCGCGTCGCTGTCGAACGTCGGCCTCGCGCTCAAGTTCACCTCGGCCGAGCGCGACAAGGCGCTGGCGCTGCCCGGCGCGAAGCCGCTGCGATACGAGCCCGACGCGCCGGTCAGCAAGACCTACGTCGTCCTGCCGCCCGAGGTGGTCGACGACGGCGCAGCGCTCCACGACTGGATCGTCGCCAGCGCGAACCTGCTGACGGCGAAGGGCCGGTGAGGGAGCTTCGTCCTTCCCCTCCCCTTCAGGGGAGGGACGAGAGACGGCGCCGCCGGCCCGGGGGTGGGGGAGTGCCGAAAACCGCGGCCACTCGCCCGATCCCCACCCCCGGGCCCCGGGCAAGCGCCCGCGTCTCTCGGCTCTCCCCTGAAGGAGAGGGGAAACGATGATCGACGCGACTCATGATCCGACGCTGACCAGCTGGGTCGACGTCCCGCCGGGGCACGACTTCCCGATCCAGAACCTGCCGCTCGGCGTCTTCAGCCGCGCCGGCGAGCCGCCGCGCGTCGGGATGGCGATCGGTGACCATGTGCTCGACCTCGCCGGGCTGGCCGCCGACGGCGCGACCGCCGCGGCTGTTCCGCGGGGGCGACGTCACGCTCCGCTTGCCCGCGGCGATCGGCGACTACACCGATTTCTACGTCGGCATCCATCACGCGACCGCGATCGGCACGCTGATGCGACCGGACAACCCGTTGTTACCGAATTACAAATATGTGCCGATCGGCTATCACGGCCGCGCCTCGACGGTCCGCGTGTCGGGGACCCCGGTCGTCCGTCCCAGCGGCCAGCGCAAACCTCCCGAGGGGCCGCCGACCTTCGGCCCCTGCCGCCGCCTCGACTTCGAGCTTGAACTGGCGATCTGGCTTGGCGGTAGTAATGCGATGGGACAAGCGATTGATATTGCCGATGCCGGCGCGGTGGTTGCGGGGCTTGGCCTGCTTAACGACTGGTCGGCGCGCGACCTCCAGACGTGGGAATACGTCCCGCTCGGTCCGTTCCTCGCCAAGAGCTTCATCACGACCGTCAGCCCATGGGTCGTCACCGCCGAAGCGCTCGCACCGTTCCGCATCGCGCAGTCTCCACGCCCCGAGGGCGACCCGAAACCACTGGATTATCTGTGGGACAGCCGCGACCAGGCGAGCGGGGCATTCGCCATCGACCTGTTCGCCGACCTGATCCCGGCCGGCGGAACGCCGACGAGGCTGACCCGCAGCGCGGCGCGCCACATGTACTGGACCGTCGCGCAGATGGTCGCGCACCACGCGTCGAACGGCTGCGCACTCAACTCCGGCGACCTCTTCGGCAGCGGCACGATCTCCGGCCCGACCCGCGACGCGGCGGCGAGCCTGATCGAGCTGACCGCGGGCGGTGCCGAACCGCTGACGCTCGCCGGCGGCGCGACCCGGACCTTCCTCGACGACGGTGACGCGGTCGTCCTCACCGCGCGCGCCCACGCCGACGGCTACGTCCCGATCGGCTTCGGCGAGTGCCGAGGGGTCGTCAGTTCCGCGGCCTGACCGGGACGAACGGCGCGAGCGCGAGCCACAGCCAGCCGAGCAGCATCGCCGACCCGCCCGCCGGGGTGATCGCGCCGACCCACCGCGGGCTGCCCAGCGCAAGCAGGTCGAGTGTCCCGGCGAAGACCAGACTGCCGCCGAGCAGCGCCCACGCCCCGCCGCGCACCGCCGGCAGGTCGCGCCAGCCGAGCAGCGCGAAGACGGCGATCGCGTGCGGCAGCTGGAACGCGACGCCGGTCTGGAGAAGCAGCTTTGCCGTCGGGTCGGTCACGCCGTGGACCGCCGCCGCGCCGACCGCGATCGACACGACGCCGCTCAGCGCGGCGAGGCTCGGCAGATAGCGGGCGGGGGGCGGGGTCAATTGCTCGCCCGCAGCAGCTCGCGGCCGATCACCACGCGCATGATCTCGTTGGTCCCCTCGAGGATCTGGTGGACGCGCAGATCGCGGAACAGCCGCTCGACCGGATAGTCCATCAGGTAGCCATAGCCGCCGTGAAGCTGGAGCGCGCGGTCGACCACGGCCATGCCGGTGTCGGTCGCCAGCCGCTTCGCCATCGCGGCGAACTTGGTCTTGTCGGGCGCGCCCGCCTCGACCCGCGCCGCGGCGGCGTAGAGCAAAGTCCGCGCCGCCTGGAGCTCGGTCTCCATGTCGGCGAGCTTGAACTGCGTCGCCTGGAAGTCGGCGATCGCCTTGCCGAATTGGCTGCGGCCGCGGGTATAGGCGATCGCCTCGTCCAGCGCGCGCTGCGCCCCGCCGAGGCTGCACGCGCCGATGTTGAGGCGCCCGCCGTCGAGGCCCTGCATCGCGATGGCGAAGCCTTGGCCCTCGTCGCCGACGCGGTTGGCCACCGGCACGCGGACGCCGTCGAAATTGACCTGCGCCGTCGGCTGCGAGTGCCAGCCGAGCTTGCGCTCGGGCGCACCGAAGCTGACGCCGGGCATGTCTTTGTCGATGACGAGGCACGAGATGCCCTTCGGCCCGTCGACCCCGGTGCGGACCATCGTCACGTAGACGTCGTTGACCCCGCCGCCCGAGATGAACGCCTTCGACCCGGTCACGACATAGTCGCCGCCGTCGCGGACCGCGCGCGTCCGCAGCGCGGCGGCGTCGGAGCCCC
>CAXTQJ010000218.1:0-261 GCA_964246245.1 uncultured Sphingomonadaceae bacterium | reverse complement strand
GCCGTAGGCCATCGCCTCCATGATCAGCGCCGCCTCGATGCGCCCGAGGCCGATGCCGCCCGACGCTTCGCTGACGTAGATCGCGCCGAAGCCGAGTGCGGCGGCCGCGCGGATCGTGTCGACCGGGAAGACGTGGTGCTCGTCCCAGTGCGCCGCGTGCGGGGTGATCTCGCTCGCGGTGAAGCGGCGGGCGACCTCCTCGATCTCGCGCTGGTCGTTGGTCAGGTCGAACTGCATGGCTTTCTCCCGATCCTCCCCGCT
>CAXTQJ010000217.1:2089-4511 GCA_964246245.1 uncultured Sphingomonadaceae bacterium | reverse complement strand
CCCCTGATGGGAAGGCAGATGCCGCCGCCACGCGCCGCGGGCGAAGCCCGCGTCGGACGGGTTCGGCGGCATCGCGCCGGGCCGGCGGCCGGCTGCCCAGCGAGGCTGCTAAGCCGCCTTCAGCACGCTCTCGATCTTCGCCTGCGCCGCGGGTTCGTCGATGTTCTCCATCGCGGCGAGCTCGCGCGCGAGGCGGCCGATCGCGGCCTCGTAGATCTGGCGCTCGGAATAGCTCTGCTCGGGCTGGTCCTCGGCGCGGTGGAGGTCGCGAACGACCTCGGCGATCGAGACGAGATCGCCCGAGTTGATCTTGGCCTCGTATTCCTGCGCCCGCCGGCTCCACATCGTCCGCTTGATCCGCGGCCGGCCCTTGAGGGTGGTCAGCGCCTCGAGCAGCGTCGCCTGGCTCGACAGCTTGCGCATCCCGACGCCTTCGGCCTTGTTGGTCGGGACGCGCAGGGTCATCCGCTCCTTCTCGAACCGCAGGACGTAGAGTTCGAGGTGGGTGCCCGCGATCTCGGAGCTCTGCACCTCGGTGACGCGGCCGACCCCGTGCTTGGGATAGACGACGTGATCGCCGACGACGAAATTGAGCGGCTTGGCGGCCATGCAGGGGTCCTTGTCTGGGTCCGGCCCGCGCGGCTGCCGGCGACAGACGCGGCAGGTCGCGATGCGGGGAGAACGGTTGCGCGTGCCTTCGTATCAGGAGTCCGACGCTGCGCGTCCGGACCCGTTGTCCAGCGTCGAGAAACGACGACGCAAACGAAGTCGTAACACAATGACGGGCGAAAAGCCACGTTTATGTGATCCTCCCCGCTTGCGGGGAGGTGGCGCGTAGCGCCGGAGGGGCGATCGACCGGGTGGCCGCAGTCTCTCGCCCGACCGCCCCTCCGTCAGCCTGCGGCTGTCACCTCCCCGCTCGCGGGGAGGATCGCGATTACTGCCCGTCGGTCCCCGGTTCGGCCGAGAAATACTTGTCGTACTTGCCCTCTTCGCCCTTGTGCGCGTCGGCATCGGGGGGGGTCGCGCCCTTGACCGTGATGTTGGGCCAGCTCGCCGAGAAGGTCGCGTTGAGCTCGAGCCACTTGTCGAGGCCGCCCTCGGTGTCGGGCAGGATCGCCTCGGCCGGGCATTCGGGCTCGCACACGCCGCAGTCGATGCATTCGCTGGGGTTGATGACGACCATGTTGTCGCCCTCGTAGAAGCAGTCGACCGGGCAGACCTCGACACAGTCCATGTACTTGCACTTGATGCAAGCCTCGGTCACCACGTACGTCATCGCTGAACCCCTGATCGATGCGGCGTCCGTGCTAGACGGGGAGCATCGCCCCCGTCAATGCCGGTGCGGGATCGCGCCGCGCGGTCAGGTCGGCGTACATCTGGCAGGCTTCGACGAAGGGTCCGCGGCGCTCGGCCAGCCCGAGCACCCTGACCACGACGACGTCGTCGTACTTGGGGAAGCTGACCACCGAGCCCGCGCGGACCAGCGCCGAAGGGCGATCGATGACCCGGCCGTCGAGCCGGAGGTGGCGGCTTTCGCACAGCCGCTGCGCATCGCTGCGCGTCTTCGTCAATCTGGCGAACCACAACCACTTGTCGAGCCGCAGACCCTGACCATGAACCAATCGTCACCTTCCTTTCATGTGCTTGAGGACCGCGAACGGAGAGTCGGACGGCGCATCGGCAACTGCCTCCACGCGCCGGTGGTCGCCGCGCGCCCCCCCCCACGAAAACGCCGCCGCCCCGTCGACGAGGCGGGGGCGATAGCCGAGCGCGCGCATCAGCCGGGCAAAGGCCTCGCGGGTCATCCCGACGCTCGCGATCATGTTCGCATCGGGAATGAACGGCGTCCGGCCGTCGCGCTGGTCGTGCATCGCGCGCGCCAGCCGGTCGACCATGTCGATGCGGACGGCGCTGCCGCCAACGCTCCAGAAGCCGGCGACGGCGTAGAAGGCCGGCGGAACCGTCGCCGCGACGTCGATCGTGACAAGGCCGGGGGCCGGCGGCGCGGGAAGGACGGCGAGCCCCTCCGCCACCGCCCACAGCGCGAGGCGCCACCGCGTCGGTTCCGGGCGGAGCGCGGCGGGCACGAAGATGTGGATGACGCCGAGCCGGACCCCCGCGGCGACCAGCGCGCGGCGGTCGGCGCGGGTCAGCGCGTCGATCTGGCCGGCGACGGCGGCACGGGTCAGGCAGCCCATCGTCTCGACCAGCCGGACGATCAGCCCGCGCGCCGCCGGCGACACCGCCGACCCCAGCGCCGCCACGCGCATCAGCGGGCCGAGGTGGGCGTCGCGCGCGGCGGCGAACCATGCCGCGAGGCGGTCGGCGCCGGCGCGGCGGTCGGCGCAGGGAACGCCCTCGAGCGCGCGGTCGGTCTCGACGCGCGCAACAGGGCGAACGAGATCGAAACGATTCCCGC
>CAXTQJ010000217.1:0-2079 GCA_964246245.1 uncultured Sphingomonadaceae bacterium | reverse complement strand
GCCGGGGTGGCCCCGCCACAGGAGGCGGGGGGGCGCGACGCCGGCGAAGGCAAGCGCGAAGGCGCGGGCGGGCGCGGCGAGGGGCGCGGCGCAGCGGCGGGCGAACTCGCGCGGCAGGTGGCGCTCGGCGGCGGCGAGCAGCATCCGTTTCTCGCCCGCCCGCGCCGCCGGATCGGGGCTGAAGGTGAAGCCGTCGAGGGTGCCGATCGCCTCGCCCTCGACCGCGACGGTGCCGTCGGGATCGACCTCGACGCGCTGCTCGCCCTTGATCTTGAGGTCCTTCAGGAGCACCGCCGTCCGCCGGTCGACGAAGCGCTGGGTCAGCTTGATGTGCAGCGCGTCGCTCAATCGGTCCTCGAGGTCGCGCGTCCGCCCGGCCCACACCGCGCCGTCGGCCAGCCAGCCGGGACGGTGGGCGACGTAGGTCCACGTCCGCGCCGCCGCGATCCGGTCGGCGATCGCCCCGATATCGCCGGCGACGGTGTCGAGGGCGGCGACCTCGCTCGCGACCCACGCGGCGGGCAGCGTCCCGTCGCCTTCGCTCAGGTGGCGGAAGATACGCCCGACGAGGCGGACGTGCTGCTCGGGTCCGGTCTTGCGATAGTCGGGCAGGCCGCACGCCGCCCACAGCCGGCCGATGCGGCGGCGGCCGTGGGCGCGCTCCATCACCCACGGCTCGCCGGCGAGGCGCTTGAGGACGGCGAGATCGATCGCGTCGTCGCCGCGGACGAGTTCGGCGCGCGGTGGTCGCGCGTCGAGGCTGGCGATCAGCCGCGGCAGCGTCGCGAGGTCGGCGTCGGTGTTGCGCCAGACGAGCTGGGTCAGCGGCGGAAAGGCGTGGCCCTCGATCGCGGCGATCTCGTCGGCCTCGAACGTCGCCGCGGCGTCGTGGCCGAACTGGACGGTGCCGAAGCTGCCGTCCTTCTGGTGGCGCCCGGCGCGGCCGGCGATCTGCGCCATCTCGGGCGTCGTCAGCCGGCGGTGGCGCTTGCCGTCGAACTTGGCGAGGCCGGCGAAGGCGACGTGGGCGATATCCATGTTGAGGCCCATGCCGATCGCGTCGGTCGCGACGAGATAGTCGACCTCGCCCGACTGGTACATCGCCACCTGGGCGTTGCGCGTCCGTGGGCTGAGCGAGCCCATGACCACCGCCGCCCCGCCCTTGTGCCGCCGCAGCATCTCGGCGAGCGCGTAGACCTCCTGCGCGGTGAAGGCGACGATCGCGGTCCGCTTGGGCAGCCGCGACAGCTTCTTCGGGCCGGCGTAGGTCAGCGTCGAGAAGCGCGGCCGGGTGACGATCTCGGCGTCGGGCAGCAGCCGGCGGATCAGCGGCCGCAGCGTCTCCGAGCCGAGGATCATCGTCTCGGCATAGCCCCGCATGTGGAGCATCCGGTCGGTGAAGACGTGGCCGCGCCCCGGATCGGCCCCGACCTGCCCCTCGTCGATCGCGACGAAGGCCACCTCGCGGTCGGTCGGCATCGACTCCGCGGTGCACAAGAAGTAGCGCGCGGTGTCGGGCAGGATCTTCTCCTCGCCGGTGATCAGCGCGACCTGCGCCGCGCCCTTGATCGCGACGACCCGGTCGTAGACCTCGCGCGCGAGGAGGCGCAGGGGGAAGCCGATCATGCCGCTGACATGGCCGCACATCCGCTCGACCGCGAGGAACGTCTTGCCGGTGTTGGTCGGACCGAGGACCGCGGTGACGCGGTGACCGGACCCGGGGCGAAGCAAGCCGCTCATCGCCTCGAAGTGAGGCCGGAGGGGCCCGGCGGCAAGGCGGGCGGACGGCGGCGCGTTACTCGGCTCATCGCATCCTTGGGCAGGATCACAAGCAAGCCGTTGATGCCACGCGAGCGCGGCCGGATCAAGTGAACCTTAGAAGGCGCTCGCTTCACCGCACGAAAGCCGATCATCCGTTGACTTGAGGTTAAGCCGCCGACACGACGACCGTAGCGGATGAGCGGGGGTTCGGACGTGTACCAGGCAACGAGCGGCTTCGCCGGCAGCGCGGGATTCGGCGCCAGCGTGGCGCTCAAGCCCGGCCGCGTCATCCTGCTGCCGACCGCGCTGGCGGGCGTG
>CAXTQJ010000216.1:3458-4512 GCA_964246245.1 uncultured Sphingomonadaceae bacterium | reverse complement strand
CCCCGGCCCTCCCCGCTCTGCCGCGCCAAGAGACGCGGTGGGGGGAGGGAGAAAGTGAGTCGCAATCTCGTTCTCTGCCTCGACGGTACGTCGAACGAGTTCGCTCCCGACCGGACCAACGTCGTCAAACTCGCCCACGCGCTGGTCAAAGACGCGGGGCAGCGCGTCTATTACCACCCCGGCCTCGGCACGATGGCGCCGCCGGGAGCGTGGACCGACGCCGGCACGTTCCTGCCGCGCCTCGGCGGCCTTGCCTTCGGCTATGGACTGAAGGCCGACGTCGCCGCCGCCTATACCTTCGTCGCCGAGACATATCGCGACGGCGACCGCATCTTCCTGTTTGGCTTCAGCCGCGGGGCGTACACCGCGCGGGTCGTCGCCGCGCTGATCCACCTTTACGGCCTCGTCATGCCGGGGAACGGCGCGCTGATCCCCTATGCGGTGCGGATGATGTGGGCGATCACCCGTGCGCGCGGCGATCGGGACAGGACCGCGGCGTTCTTCGATCTCGCCCAGGCCTTCAACACGTCGCTCGCCGCCGCACGGCCGCCCATCGCCTTCGTCGGGGTGTGGGACACGGTCAGTTCGGTCGGCTGGGTCGGGAGCCCGCTCGCCCTGCCCTACACCGCGCACAATTCGTCGGTGGCGCACGCGCGCCACGCCGTGTCGATCGACGAGCGGCGCGCCTTCTTCCAGCCCAACCTGTTCGCCGAACCGCCGGGAAGCGACGTTCGCCAGGTGTGGTTTCCCGGCACTCATTGCGACGTCGGCGGCGGGCACCCGGAAGCCGAGAGTGGCCTGTCGAAGTTCGCGCTCGGCTGGCTGGCGGCGGAGGCGAGCGAGGCCGGGCTCCGCCTCGACGCCGCACGATTGGCGGACGTCATGGGGGCCGACCCCGCCTATGCCCGCCCCGACGCGGCCGCGCCGCGCCACGAGTCGCTGACACGAGCGTGGTGGCCGACCGAATTCGTGCCCAGGCGCCACTGGAACCCGGTGACCAGGACGGAAGGCTGGCGGATCAACCGTGGTCGCCGCCGCGTCGTGAACACAGGGT
>CAXTQJ010000216.1:0-3448 GCA_964246245.1 uncultured Sphingomonadaceae bacterium | reverse complement strand
CCGCGCGCTCGGTCCGGCACCCTGTGTTCACGACGCGGCGTGGGACGTGCCCGGCGGCTACGCCGGCCGGTTGCCGCCCGACGCCGTCCGGCTGAGCGAGAAGACGTGGCCCGCGGTCGACGCCGTGCCGCCCGCCGCGCCGGCACCGCCCCGTCTGCCGTGACGGCGGTTGTCAGGGCGCATCCGGCCCTGCTATCACGCCGCTGTGGATCGGGTCGCGGATAGCGGGCGGGGGCAGGAGACGCGGACGTGAGTGATCCGGACCGGATCGGGCTGATGTACCTGTCGGGGATGGCGGATGCCGTCACGCTGACGCGAATGACCGCCGTCGAGCGGATCAGCGAACCCTTCACCATCGTCGCCGACATCGAGCATCTCGGCACGTCGGCACTCGACCTCCAGCCGATGCTCGCCCACCTCTGCAAGATCGAGTTCAACGCCAATACCGTCAGCGGCGTCGATTCGATCAGCCGCTATTTCAATGGCATCCTGTGGGAATATGTCGAGCTCGGCAAGACGAGCGACGAGACCGGATACAATTATCGGCTAACGCTGCGGCCGACGCTCGACCTGCGGACGATGGAACGCCAGAGCATCATCTACTACAACAAGACGATCAGCGACATCGCCGGCAACTTCTCGCAGTTCAACCTGACGACGAAGCTCAACGGCAGTTATGCCGCGGTCGAGTACCGTGTGCAGTACGACGAGAGCAGCTTCGCCTTCCTGTCGCGACAGCTCGAGAAGGAAGGCATCTATTACTTCTATCGGCATACCGAAGACGGCCACGAGTGCCTGCTCCTCGACATGCTCAACTCGCACGATCCGCTCGCCCCGGCGACGGTCTTCCTCGATCCGGCCGGCGGCGATCACGGCGGCGATGCCGTCCTGACCTCGCTCGTCGAGCGCCGCAGCTTCGGCCCGACCGAATATACCGTCAACGACTACGACTATACCGCGCCGACCGTGTCGCTCGCGAAGAACAAGAAGAACGAGACGTTCGGGGCCCCGCCGCCGCGCTTCGTCGACGCGACCGTCGTCAACCAAGGCGGGCTGCCGCGGATCGTCTATCCCGCCGGCTTCGACAGCCCTGGAGCCGACGCGGGAACGCGCTATGCCGAGCGCTGGCTCGACCGCGACCGGCGGCTGATGGCGCGCAGCTTCGCCGAGGGCAATTTATTCGCCGCCGCAGTCGGGCGGACGCTGACGATCGACTTCACCTACGTCGACAGCCTCGCCGCCGACGCCGAATACCTGATCGTCGGGACGACGCATCGCTATACCGGTGCCATCAGCAGTCGTTCGGGGCAGTCCGCGCCCGAGGAGTTCCACGTCGAGCTCGAACTGATGCCGGCGGCGGCGCAGTACCGTCCGGCGCGAGCGACGCCGATCCCGCGCATCTACGGTCCACAGACCGGGGTCGTCATCGGCCCGAGCGGCGAAGAAATCTACACCGACAAGTACGGCCGGGTGAAGGTCAAGTTCTTCTGGGACACGACGAGCCCGTCCGACGACACGACGAGCATCTGGGTCCGCGTCGGGCAGAGCGGTGCCGGGCCGGGTTTCGGTACGTTCATGGTCCCGCGGATCGGCCAGGAAGTGATCGTCGAGTTTCTCGACGGCGACCCCGACCGGCCGATCATCACCGGCGCGGTCTACAACGGTACCAATCTGCCCGACCCCAGCTTCGGCACCGCCGCCGACAACACCATCCAGGGCATCCGGACCAACAGCTCGAAGGGCGGCGGCGGCTACAACGAGATCAAGATCGACGACAAGAAGGGCAGCGAGCTGTTCTCGCTCCACGCCCAGAAAGACCTGAAGTGGGTCGTCGACAAGGGCGACGAGACGCGCGACCTCAACGAGGGCAGCCGGACGACGACGATCCACAAGGGCGACGAGACGATGACCGTCACCCAGGGCAAGCGGACGACGACGATCAAGGGCGATGAAGCGACGACGATCCAGTCGGGCAACGTCACCCACGAGACGACCGCGGGCGACGTCACCCGGACGATCAAGGCCGGCAAGCGGACGACCGAGATCATGGGTGACGACACCATGACGATCGACCAGGGGAACGAAGTCACGACGATCAAGATGGGCGACCAGACCACGACGATCAACATGGGCGACCGGACGACGACCCTCGACATGGGCAACGACAATCTCACGCTGACCATGGGCAACGTCAACATCAAGCTCGATCTCGGCGCGCACAAGACCGACGCGCTGCAGGCGATCGAGCTGACCTGCGGCGGCAGCTCGATCAAGATGGACCCGATGTCGATCACCATCAAGGCGATGATGGTCACGGTCGAAGGCGAGCTGATGCTGCAGACGAAGGGCCTGATGGTGCAGCAGGAGGCGAGCGCCCTGCACATCGTCAAGGGCGGCATCGTGATGATCAACTAGCGCGGGAAGGGGGCGAGGTGGCCGAAGCCGAGACGACCGCACGGACATGGCGGCGGGTCAAGTGGACCCGCGCCGGCCAGGTCGCGGCCGTGCTCGACGGGCTCGTCGACCTCGAGGCGCTCTACGACGCGCCGCCGGCCGCCGCGTTCGCGGCCCTGCGCGAGGTCGACCGGATGCAGGCGGCGCGCTTCCTCGCCCAGTGCCTGCCGCGGATGGAAGCGGTGCGCTGGGTCGCGACGTGCCTCAACGCGATGACCGCGTCGACCCAGCCCGCGCGGATGGTCGCGAAGAAGGCGGTCAACCGCTGGCTCGCCGACCCGTCCGACGCCAACCGCCGCATCGCGTACGAGGCCGGCCAGATCGTCGGCTGGGGGTCGGCCGAGGGCGCGGCGTGTCTCGCAGTGTTCATGTCGGGCGGCAGCATCGCCCCCGCGGCGCAGGAGCAGGGCGTCCCGCCGTCCCCCGGAGCCTTCGGTCAGGCGGTCGCCGGCGCGGTGATGATGGCGTCGTTCGGCGAGGGCGCGGCGGCGTTCGACCGCCGCTTGCGCGACAACATCGACCTCGGTGAGCGCGCCGCGGCGGGCGAGGCGCTTCAAGCATGACGCTGCGGCTGACGATCGAGAACGTCGCGTCGCTGACGTCGGGCGATCCGACGCACATGGTGCTCGACGAGCACGGCCTCGTCATCGGCCGCGCGGCGCACGCCGACTGGACGCTGCCCGACACGCGCAACCACATCTCGTCGCTCCATGCGGAGATCGATTATCTCGACGGCCGCTACGTCCTGACCGACCGCAGCACCAACGGCGTCTTCGTCAACGGCGGGACGCGGCTGGCGGCGGCGCATACGCTGCGCGATGGCGACCTAATCACCATTGGTCAGTACGAAATTCGCGCGGCGGTCACCGGCGGCGTCGCGGTAGCGTCGGCGGCCCGCGCGCCGGGCGGCGCCCACCCCTTCGGCGGCGGGCGCGACTGGGGGTCGGGATCGGCCGGCGGGGCGAAGGCGGCCGACCCCGCCAACTTCGGCCGC
>CAXTQJ010000215.1:0-4520 GCA_964246245.1 uncultured Sphingomonadaceae bacterium | reverse complement strand
CTCGCCGCCGACCATGCCGCGCAGGCGGACCACCTCCGCGACGCGCCCCACCCGGGCGAGCGCCACGCGCTCGGTCACGGTCGCGCGGCGCTGGGTCAGCTGCGCGGCAAGGTCGCCGCCGAGAATGACTTGCCCGTTGTCGGCGATACCGCGGTCGATCGCGGCAGCGAGGCTGCCGACCCCGGCGAGCGCGGAGACCCCGAGGACAAGGCAGATCGCCAGCAGGCGGAGGCCCGACAGACCGCCGCGGAGCTCGCGGAGGGCGAGGCGGAGAGGGATCATCGGGGGGCGCCAGCCGACCGCAGCCACTCGCCCAGCGGCACGTCGACCCCCATCACACCACCCGTCCATCGCGCATGTGGATCACCCGCCCGCACCGCGCCGCCAGCGTCTCGTCGTGGGTGATCAGCACCAACGTCGCCCCGGTCTCGGCCCCGCGCGCGAACAGCAGGTCGACGATCGCCGCCCCGGTCGCGGCGTCGAGGTTGCCGGTCGGCTCGTCGGCGAACAGGACCTGCGGGCGGCACGCGGTGGCGCGGGCGATGGCGACGCGCTGCTGCTCGCCGCCCGACAACTGGCCGGGATAGTGACGGAAGCGGTGGCCGAGGCCGACCGCGGTGAGTTCCGCCTCGGCCGCCGCGCGGGCATCGCCACGTCCCGCGAGCTCCAGCGGGACGGCGACGTTCTCGGCCGCGGTCATCGTCGGGATGAGATGGAACGCCTGGAGGACGATGCCGATGCGCCCGCGCCGCGCTCGCGCCAGCCCGTCCTCGTCGAGGCCGACGAAGTCCTGCCCCGCGACCACGACCGACCCGCTGGTGGCACGCTCGAGCCCGCTGAGCACGGCCAGCAGCGACGACTTGCCCGACCCCGAGGCCCCAAGGATCGCGAGGTGCTCGCCCGCGCCGACGTCGAGGTCGATCCCGCGCAGCACGTCGACGGCGGCGGCGCCGCGGCCCAGCCGCAGGGTGACATCGCGCGCGGCGATGGCGATATGGTCGGCCATGGACTTCCCGGAGAACGAACGATGCCCCGATATGGCGGAGTGCGGCGACTTTACCACCTGTGCCTTGCCGCCGCGGCGATGACGGCGTCGGCGGCGAGCGCGGCCACGGCGAAGCTGGTCCTCGCCTTCGGCGACTCGCTGACCGCGGGCTATCAGCTGCCGCCGGGCGACGGCTTCGCGCCGCAGCTCGAGGCGGCGCTGCGCGCGAAGGGCATCGCCGCGACGGTCCACAACGCCGGGGTGTCGGGCGACACGACGGCGCAGGGCCGCGCGCGGCTGAACTGGGTACTGATCGGGCTGAAGGCGACGCCCGACCTCGCCATCGTCGAGCTCGGCGCGAACGACATGCTTCGAGGGGCACCGGTGGCGGCGGCGAAGGCCAACCTCGATGCGATTTTGACCGAATTCGGCCGGCGCCATATCCCCGTGCTGCTGGCGGGGATGTACGCGTCGCCCAACCTGGGGCGGGTCTATGCGAGCGAGTTCAACGCGATGTTTCCGGCGCTGGCCGCCGCGCATGGGAGCACGCTCTATCCGTTCTTCATGGCCGGGGTGGTCGGCGTACCGGGGATGCAGCTCGGCGACGGGCTGCATCCGACCAAGGGAGGCGTCGCGGTCATCGTCCGCGGCATCGCGCCGAAGGTCGCGGCGCTGCTGGGCAAATGATGCGCCTGTTCGTCGCCGTCCGGCCCCCGGCCGAGGTCCGCGACGTTCTCCTCGCCGCGATGGGCGGAGTCGCGGCGGCGCGGTGGCAGGGCGACGATCAGCTCCACCTGACCCTCCGCTTCATCGGCGAGGTCGACCGCCACGCCGCGCGCGACATCGCCGATGCCCTTGCCGACGTCCGCCACCCGGCGATCGACGCGCAGCTCGACCGCGTCGGCCATTTCGCCAGCAAGGGCCGGCCGCACGCGCTGTGGGTCGGGGTCGAGCCGGCCGCCGCGCTGACCGCGCTCCACCACAAGGTCGATCACGCGCTGGCCCGCGCCGGCGTCGCGCCCGATGGCCGCGCCTTCGTGCCGCACATTACCGTCGCGCGGCTAAATCGTGGGGCGGGGTCGCTCGACGGCTTCCTCGCCGAGCGCCTGCCCGCGGCCGCGTGGGCCGTCACTGATTTCGGGCTGTACGAAAGCGTGCTGACCCGCGCCGCGGCCGTCTATCACCCCCTTGCCGAGTTCGCTCTCGCTGCCGCAACATAGATAGTTAACAGGGTGTAAATTCTGCTTGTATCGGACCGCGGATGGTAATATTTCGTTAACCAGTCAGCGGCGGCTTGTCGTCGTCGCCCGCAATCGGGGGTCCATCATGCTCAAGCTCGTTCATGCCGCCGCGCTCGCCGCACTCGCTTCAGCCACCGTCGCCGGGGCCGTCGTTCCATTCGAGGTCCGCTACGAATCGGAGAAGGTCGGCGTCCAGAACACCACCGCGACCTTCTCGGTCGGCGGCGTCGAGACGTTCGAGACCCGCCCGACCGGGTTCAGCAGCTTCACCACCGACTTCGCCACGGGCGGCGACATCACAGGCAGCTACAGCAACGTCCAGATCAACGGGGCCGACCAGTACGGCGGCGCGGGCGGAACCGGCAAGTACGCGGTGACCTTCAGCAGCAGCGGCTATTCGCTCGACCTGTCGTCGCGCATCCATGGCGGGGTCAACTATTTCGGCTACTGGCTGTCGGCGCTCGACCACGGCAACCAGGTGACGTTCTACAGCGGCGGGAAGCGGCTGTTCACCTTCGATCCGAGCGACGTCATCGCCGAGGTCAACCGCCACGCCGATGCGGCGTCGTATTACGGCAACCCGAACGCGGCCTTCGCCGGGCAGAACCGCGGCGAGCCCTACATCTTCCTCGATTTCTTCGACGATCACGGGTCGTTCGACAAGGTCGTCTTCGCCGAGAACCCGCAGCAGGGCGGCTACGAATCCGACAACCACACCGTCGGGCACTTCTTGACCAAGGGCACCGGCACCGGCGTGACGCTCAACCCGACGTCGTTCCCGACCGGCGCGGTCCCCGAGCCCGCGACGTGGGCGATGATGCTCGCGGGCTTCGGCCTGGTCGGCATCGGCGCGCGCCGCCGCCGGCCGACGGTGGTCGCCGCATAAACGCAACAGGCCGGTGCCGCATAGACACGGCAGCAGATCGTCGACGATACCGGGCGGGGACTGCGGTCCTCGCCCCTTTCTTGTCCGCCGCCAACCAGTCCACACTTGCGTTGCGCGACATTCCCGTGGTTCGATGCCGCAACAGCGGCACAGTAGCGAACAGGGGAGCGAATGACCGTCGCCGAGGCTCGAAACGACAGCGACGCGGTCACCGCAGCTTCCCAGCTCGCCACCGTCAACCCGATTCGCGATGCCGCCGACTGGGCTGCGGCACGTGCCGCCGTCGTCGCCGACCCCGGCGCGTTCCACGCCGAAGCAGCTAAAATGCTGCCGTGGTTCGTCCGCGACATCGGGCCGCACGGTGCGTGGGTGAGCTTCGCCGACGGCGCGTGGCGTGGGTGGGACGCGGCCACCGCCGCGCCCGTCGTCGCCGATCTGCCCGCCGACTTCGTCCCGTGGACGACGGCGTTCGATGCGAGCGACCCGCCGTTCTTCACATGGTTCGCCGGCGGCCGAACCAGCGCGTGCTTCGCCGAGGTCGACCGCCACGTGCTGGCCGGCCACGGCGACGAGGCGGCGATCATCTTCGAGGGCGACCGCTGGGACATGGCGGCCGACGGCGGTCGCGGCGCGCCCGTCGATACCTATCCGATCTCGCGGCGGAAGTTGCTCCTCGAGACGGCGAAGTGCGCGGTCGCGCTCGACGGCCTCGGGCTGAAGGCGGGCGACCGCATCGCGCTCAACATGCCGTCGATCCCGGCGCAGGTATTCTGGACCGAGGCGGCCAAGCGGCACGGGATCATCTATACGCCGGTGTTCGGCGGGTTCAGCGACAAGACGCTGAGCGACCGGATCGACGACGCCGGCGCGCGCGTCGTCATCACGGCCGACGGCGGCTACCGCAATGCGCAGGTCTTCGCCTTCAAGACGGCGTACACCGACCCGGCGCTCGACAACTACACCCCGGTCGGCGCGGCCAAGCGCATCGTGTCCGAACGGCTGGCGAGCCTCGACCTTGACCCGGCCGTCGCGACGGCGATCGACGACGCCGTCGCGGCGACGCTCGCCGGCGAGGTCACGGTCGAGCGCAGCGACGTCATGCGCGGCGTCGGCCGCGCCCTCGCCGACCTTGGCCAGGCCGGCAGCCTCGACGCGGCGGCGGCGGCGAAGGTCCGCATCGCCGTCGCCGAGGCACTCGTCGCGACGCCGCCGCGGGTCGACCATGTAGTCGTCAGCCCCCACCCGCCCCCGCCCGGGGCTGGGCGTTTTTTTTAAACACCCCGCGGGGTGCTGCGGGCGCCCGGCGGCTTCGATCAGATCTGCGGTGTTGCCCGCCAGCCGGTCCGCCTCTGCCATCTCGCGCGGGGTCAGTAGCTCATGCATCGAAAGAGCTTGCCATGGACAAGCC
>CAXTQJ010000214.1:0-4584 GCA_964246245.1 uncultured Sphingomonadaceae bacterium | reverse complement strand
GCGCGAGGTCGGGCGCTGACCCTCAGATCGCTGCGCGACAGTGCGAGGACCGGGCGGCGGGCGATCGGCGCTCTGGCCGACGGTCAGCGCGCGGCGGAACTCGTCCCGCATCGCTGGGACCCGCGCGGCGACAACGACGGCGATCACGATCATCGCGCCGCGCAGCGCGCGCGCCGGCCGGCTCGGCGGCTGGATCATCCCTCGGGCAGCGGCGTGGGGAAGCGATGGACGGTCTTGTCCCAGATGGCGATCTCGCGCCCCGCGCGGATGCGGGCATAACGGCGGACAGCGCCCGCCGCGGCGGCGGCATTGATCAGGTTGGCGATGACCGCGCGCGGCGCGGCGCGCACGCCTTCACGCCAGCCGTGCGCCCGTCCGGTGAAGCCCGCGCGCCAGCCGATCCGCCAGCCGAGGGTCGCGGCATTGACCCACAGCAGGACGAAGAGGACCGAGCCGCGCGGAGCCAAAGGAGCGAAGCCTCGCGCGGTGGGCAATAGCCACGCGACAACGGCGTCGAGCACAACCATCGCCGCGGCAAGATAGCCGAGGGCGGTCAGCAGCGGCGCAACGATCGACTTGCGGTCGCGCAGGAGCATATAGCGGTCGGCCAGCCGCGGCGACCAGCCGATCCGGTCCCAACCGTCGAGGGCGATGCCGAGCAGCCAGCGCCGCTTCTGGCGGATCGCGGCCCCGATCGTCGCCGGAAAGTGCTCGCGAGCGACAATCACGCCCTTGGGTCCATGGCAGCGGACCAGCGCCCCGCGCCGGCCGAGCGCGGCGATACGCAGGCCGATCTCGTAATCCTCGGTCATGCTCGTCGGATCGAACGGCGCGCCGGCCGGACCGGCGAGCGCGCTCAAGACGTTCCGGTCGATCGCGCAGGCGACGCCGGCGCTGGGTACGGCAGCCCCGATCCAACCGCGAACGACGAGGTCCTTGCAGTGCGACTCGGCGAACTCGTCGAGATAATGGCCGCTGACCCACCGCGATGCCGGGTCGATCAGTGGCTGGACCGGCAGTTGGACCATCGACAGTCGCGGCAGATGGGCGTCGAAGACGCGGAGCTCGTCCGGATCGACGACGTCCTCCGCGTCATGCAGAACGATCGCCTTGTACCGGAGGCCGGCGCTCGCCTCGTGCGCCAAGGCGGCGCGCCACAGGTGATTGAGGCAGTCGGCCTTCGTCGTCGGGCCGGGGCGGGCGCAGACGACGACTTCGATACGGGCATCGGCCACGGCCGCTACGGCGGCGCGCCCGGCGGGATCGTTCGGATATAGGCCCACGAAGACACGATATCGGGCATAGTCAAGCCGGGCGACGAGCTCGCCGAGCATGGCACCGATCACGTCGGCCTCATCCCACGCCGGGACGATGATCGCCATCCAGCCGGGATCGGCGGCCACGGCCGGGAACGGGACGACCGAGGTCCGTCGCCACGCCACGAGTCCAAGGTAGAAAAGATCGACGACGAGATCATCGACCATCGACAGCGCCAACCCGACGGCGGCAAAGGCAAGCACCTCGTGCGTAGCCACATGCCACGCCGCCGCGGCGATCAACGCGACCGTCACGTCGGCTCCGCCAACTTGCTGCCCAAACCGCCGCCCCCGCCGCCAATTGCCCTATAGTCATCGCTGACAGAGGTTAAGGATTAACGCCGCGGCGACGCCCCGGCCTCTTGGCTCAGGACACGCGGCGCGGTGCCGCGACCATCGACGGTGCGCGCTCGGCCGCGCCGCCGGGCGTCGTTCCCGGCGGGGCGATGCCGGCGTCGACCACGCCTGCCGCCGCCGCATGGATGGCCGCGCGGACCCGCGGGTAGGTACCGCAGCGACAGATGTTGGTGATCGCTGTATCGATCGTGTCGTCGTCGGGGTGCGGCGTGTCCTTGAGCAGTGCCGCCACCGCCATGATCATGCCGCTCTGGCAATAGCCGCATTGCGGCACCTGTCCGGCGATCCACGCCGCCTGGACGATATGGCTGCGGTCGGCCGACAGCCCCTCGATCGTGGTGACGAAGCTGCCTTCGATGTCGCCGATCGCGACCTGGCACGACCGTGCCGCCTTGCCGTCGAGGTGGACGGTGCACGCGCCGCACAGCCCGGCCCCGCAGCCATACTTCGTCCCGGTCAGGTTCGACGCATCGCGCAACGCCCACAGCAGCGGCGTGTCGGCCGGTAGGAGATAGTGGACAGGATTGCCGTTGACGGTGAACTTGGTCATCGTCGGCGAGCATAACCCGGGGAGAGACGTGGTGGAACTGGAGACTCTGTCGCTCGCCGTCGACGCCGGCGTCGCGACGGTGACGCTGACCCGCGGCGACCGGCTCAACACGATGAATGCCGCCTTCTGGACCGACGTGCCGCTGGCGTTCGCCGCGATCGACGCCGACCCGAGCGTGCGCGCGGTGGTCATCGCCTCGACCGGCAGGCACTTCACCGCCGGACTCGACCTCGGCTGGGCCGGGACGACGCTCGCCGCCAGCGGCGCCGATCCGGGCCGGGCGCGCGAGGCGTTCCGCCGCCACGTCTTCCAGCTGCAGGAGACGTTCAGCTGCATCGACCGTGCGCGGGTGCCGGTGATCGCGTGCGTCCACGGCGGGTGCATCGGTGGCGGGGTCGACCTCGTCACCGCGTGCGACCTCCGCGTCGGCACTGCCGACTGCTTCTTCACCGTCCAGGAGATCAACATCGCGATCGTCGCCGACGTCGGCACGCTCCAGCGCATCCCCCACCTGTTGCCGCAGGGGCTGGTCCGCGAACTCGCCTATACCGGGCGACGCTTCGGGGCGGAGGAGGCGGCACGGTACGGCTTTCTCAATCGCATCGCTGCCGACCACGCTGGCGCTTTGGCGGTGGCACGCGCGCTTGCCGCCGAGATCGCCGCCAAATCGCCGCTGGCGATCACCGGGATCAAGGCGGTCCTCAATCACGGCCGTGACGCCACGATCGCGCAGGGCCTCGACTATGTCGCGACATGGAACGCGGGGATGCTGCAGGGGGCCGACGTGCCGGAGGCGATCGCGGCGCAGGCGGCGAAGCGCGAGGCGATGTTCGCCGATCTCGCGGCGTGATCTATGCCGCAGTGCGGCAGTTGCGCGCTTGTCGACGTCGCTGCGCGACCGTATAACGCCGGCTTTCCGCCCCCTTTGGGCGACCGCCGAAGGGGCATGATGCGCGCGATCGTCAAACTGGGGCTGGCGTTGACCGGGTTCGCCATGCGGCGCGCCGCCGAAGCGCAGATCGCCGCCGCCCCGGTCGTGCCGGTGACGACGACTGCCGTTCCCGCCGCAGTGCCGGTCGTCGCTCCCGTCCTCCCGACGCCGCACATCGGCCAGCCCGACGGCGGCTGGAACCTGCAGGAGGCGATGACGCCGATCGCGGTCGAGGCGCGTCACGTCGTTACCACCTTCATCGATCCGATCATGGTCGGGGTCTGCATCGTCGTCTTCACGCTGCTGATCTACGTCCTGTTCCGCTACCGCCAGGGCCGGAATCCGGTCGCGTCGCGGACGTCGCACAACACGCTGGTCGAGGTCATCTGGACGGTCGCGCCGGTGCTGATCCTCGTCGTCATCGCCGTGCCGTCATTCCGCCTGCTGGCCAACCAGTACGAGCCGCCCAAGGCCGGGCTGACGATCAAGGCGACCGGGCATCAGTGGTACTGGGAATACGAATATCCCGACCAGGGCGGCTTCAGCTTCGATTCGATCGTCCTCTCCGATGCCGACGACGCCAAGCATGGCGATCCGGCCAAGCTCGGCGTCGACAACCGCGTCGTCGTGCCGGTCGGCACCACCGTCCGCGTCCTGACCACCGCCGCCGACGTCATCCACGCGTGGGCGGTCCCCGCCTTCTGGGTGCAAATGGACGCCGTGCCGGGGCGGATCAACGAGACGTGGTTCCGCGTCGACCGGCCCGGCGTCTACTACGGCCAGTGCTTCCAGCTGTGCGGGACGAAGCACGCGTTCATGCCGATCGCGGTCGAGGCGGTGTCGCCGGCGCGCTTCGCCCAGTGGGTCGCGGCGAAGCAGAAGGAGAACGGCATCGCGCCGAAGGCGGCGGCGACCCCCGCGACGACCCGCGGCCACCCTCCGGCCGAGGCGGCGACCCCGGTAACCCCGGCGGTGCCGACGGCGACGGTCGACAACCAGCCCGCGCCGACCCCGCCCGCCACGCCGGCCCCGACCAAGTAGAAAGCGCACCATGGCCACTTCCGCCTTCGATGCCGGGCTCGCCCACGACGACGCGCCGCATCACCTCGAGCTGAGCTTCGCCCGGCGCTGGCTGTTCTCGACCAACCACAAGGACATCGGCACCCTCTACCTGATCTTCGCGATCGTCGCCGGCACCATCGGCGGCGCGATCTCGGGGATCATGCGCGCCGAGCTGGCGCACCCGGGCATCCAGTACCTGACGTGGTTCACCAAGGGGAATCTCGACGCGTCGTACCACCTGTGGAACGTGTTCATCACCGCCCACGGGCTGATCATGGTCTTCTTCACCGTGATGCCGGCGATGATCGGCGGGTTCGGCAACTGGTTCGTGCCGCTGATGATCGGCGCGCCCGACATGGCGTTCCCGC
>CAXTQJ010000213.1:0-4584 GCA_964246245.1 uncultured Sphingomonadaceae bacterium | reverse complement strand
GCCGATGGAGGCGGTCAAGCTGTCGAACATGCGCCGCACCATCGCCCGCCGCCTGACCGAGTCGAAGGCGACGGTGCCGCACTTCTACCTGACCGTCGACGTCCGCCTCGACGCCCTGCTCAAGCTGCGCGGCGACCTCAACAAGTCGCTCGAAGCCACTGCAATCAAACTGTCGGTCAACGACCTGCTGATCAAGGCGCTCGGCCTCGCGCTGACCGCCGTTCCCGAGGCCAACGTCCAGTTCGCCGGCGACACGCTCTACACCTTCGGCCGCGCCGACGTGTCGGTCGCCGTCGCCATCCCCGGCGGCCTGATCACGCCGGTGATCGTCGACGCCGGCAACAAGCGCCTGTCGGTAATCGCCAGCGAAATGAAGGACTTGGCCGCTCGCGCCAAGGACGGCAAGCTCAGGCCCGAGGAATACCAGGGCGGCACCGCGTCGCTGACCAACTTGGGCATGTACGGCATCAAGCAGTTCGACGGCGTCATCAACCCGCCGCAGGCGATGATCCTCGCCACCGGCGCCGGCGAGCCACGCCCCTACGTCGTCGACGGCGCGGTCGCCATCGCGACGGTGATGAGTGCGACGGGCAGCTTCGATCACCGCGCCATCGACGGCGCCGTCGGGGCGCAATTGATGAGCGCGTTCAAGGGCTTGGTCGAGGCCCCGCTGAGCATGTTGGCGTGAGCGAACGGTTCGATGTCGCCATTCTCGGCTCGGGTCCCGGCGGTTACGTCGCCGCGATCCGAGCGGCGCAGCTCGGCCTCAAGGTCGCGATCGTCGAGCGCGAGCGGCTCGGCGGCATCTGCCTCAACTGGGGGTGTATCCCGACCAAGGCGTTGCTGCGGACGAGCGAGATCTACCACTACCTGCAAAATGCCGACGCTTATGGGCTGAGCGCGAAGGAAGTGTCGTTCGACCTCGCCAAGGTGGTCGACCGATCGCGCAAGGTCGCGGGGCAGCTCAACGCCGGCGTCAAGTCGTTGATGAAGAAGAACAAGGTCGCCGTCGTCGAGGGGAACGGCCGGCTAACCGGGGCGACGCAGCTGACCGTCACGGCGGGTGACCAGGAACGGGTGCTCGACGCCACCAACGTCATCGTCGCCACCGGCGCGCGCGCGCGCGACCTGCCCGGGGTGCCGGCCGACGGCGAGCGCGTGTGGACCTATCGCCACGCGATGGTCCCGCCGACGATGCCGACCAAACTCCTCGTCGTCGGGTCGGGGGCGATCGGGATCGAGTTCGCCAGCTTCTACCACGACATGGGAGCCGACGTGACGGTCGTCGAGATGGTCCACCGCGTCCTTCCCGTTGAGGACGAGGAGGTCTCGGCGCACATGGCGAAGGCGCTGACCAGGCAGGGGCTGACGCTCGTCACCGGGGCGAAGGTGTCCGACGTCCGGCCCGGTCCCGACGGTGTCGCCGTGACGATCACCACCGCCGACGGCCAAGCGAAAACAGACACCTACAGTCATGTCATCGCCGCGATCGGCATCGTCGCCAATCTCGAGGACATCGGCCTCGAAGCGCTCGGGGTGACGGTCGAGCGCGGGCATATCGTCGTCGATCCGTGGGGCGCGACCAACGTGGCCGGCCTATGGGCGATCGGCGACGTCACCGGCGCTCCGTGGCTCGCACACAAGGCGAGTCACGAGGGGATCGTCGCGGTCGAGAAGCTCGCCGGGCTCGACCCGCACCCGTTCACGACCGGCAACATCCCGGGCTGCACCTATTCCCGGCCGCAGGTGGCAAGCGTCGGGTTGACCGAGGCCAAGGCCCGGGCGGCGGGGCACGAGGTCCGGGTCGGCAAGTTCCCCTTCATCGGCAACGGCAAGGCGATCGCGCTCGGCGAGGCCGACGGTTTCGTCAAGACGGTGTTCGACGCCGCCACCGGCGAACTCCTTGGCGCGCATATGATCGGCGCCGAAGTCACTGAACTCATTCAGGGCTACGTCATCGCGCGCGAGCTCGAGACGACCGAAGAACAGCTGTTCGAGATGGTCTTCCCCCACCCGACGCTGAGCGAGATGATGCACGAAAGCGTCCTCGGCGCGTACGGACGGACGATCCACATCTAGGCGATGCTCGCGATCGCCCTTGTGTTGGCGGTTGCGACCAACCCGCTCGACGTGGCGATCCGGGCGGCAATCGCGCCGTGCCGCCCGACGGCGAAGGATGAGATCACCGTCTGTGGCCGCCGCGATCCGGCCGAGCGCAGTCCATACCTCTCGCCGCTGCCGTTCGACTACGCGGCCGGCGATCCACGGGCGCGGAGTGTCGCCCGCGAGCGTTACGACCTCCTCGATTATGATGCTGGCGGGGCCAACACTTGCTCGACGGTCGGCCCAGGCGGTCAATACGGCTGCCAGTTCAAGCGGCACAAGGCTGCTACGGCGCAACGGGCGGGGGCGCGTGATCCGCGCGGACCGCTGTACGACAAGTGACGGAAATGTCGCAGGAACCCGCCATCCAAGAGACGGTTGAGGCTGTGTCGGGGGACATGGAGGACCGTCATGGAATCCGCCCACCCCGTCTCCGCGCTAATGTTCGGCACGATCGGCATCGTGCTCGTCCTGCTTCTCGGCGCCTATTTCTTCTTCATCCGCAAGCGGTCGAACCGCGAGGCGGGTGACCGGATGCCCGAGCGCGGCGAGCCCGGCGCGCCGAACGTCCCACGCGGCACCCCGATCGATCCGGGCTACCGCGCCAAGGACCGCGTCTAGGTCCAAGCCAGCCGGACTGGCTCGAACCGGTCGCTCGCCGGGTCCAGCACCCGGAGGATGCCGTCGGCGATGTCGAAATGCGTCCCCCTGAGCGTCAGGCGGCCATCGGCGATGCGCTCGGCGACGAACGGAAATCCGCCTAGGTTGGCGAGGCTCAGCCGGATCGCGGCGAGTTCGAGCTCCTGCTTCGCGTCTATATCGGGGTGGAGGTCGGCGGCGGCGCGGACCTGATCGCGCGCGGGCTCGATCGTCGCCATCCACCGCCCGATGAAGGCGCCGTGCCCCGGCTCGACGGCGTCGAACTTGCCGGTCAGCGACGCGCTGATCCCGCCGCAGCGGCCGTGGCCCATGACGACCAGCTCCTCGACGCCGAGCTGGGTGACGGCGAACTCGATCGCCGCCGACACGCCGTGGGTCGCGCCGTCGTCGACGTACGGTGGGACGAGGTTGGCGACGTTGCGCAGGACGAACAGCTCGCCGGGGGCCGAGTCGAAGACGCGGGTCGGGTCGACGCGGCTGTCGACGCAGGCGATGACCATCGTTTTCGGGGCCTGGCCCTGGTGGGCGAGGGCGTCGAAGCGGGCACGTTGGTCGGTGTACGGCCCGGCGCGAAAGCGGCGATAGCCGTCGATCAGGGTGTCGAAGGCGGTCATCGGGCGGTCGCCGATAGCGGCGTAGGGTTACTTTCGTCGCAGCGCCGTGCTCGTGGAAAACAGGGACGGAGCGACTCGCTGGTCGCCCGCCGACGCGGCGACGGTAGGCGCCGCAATCCTCTCCGCTCGCGGGGAGGTGGCGCCGCGAACCGGTGACGGAGGGGCGGTCGAGACACAAGCGGCGGCCACTCGCCCGACCGCCCCTTCGGCGCTTCGCGCCACCTCCCCGCGAGCGGGGAGGATCGGCGGACAGGGAAGGGGGCGTTCATCCCCTCTCCATGACAAAAACCGGCCGTGTAGGACAGCGCCAATCGCCGCACCCGGCGTTGGCTTTGCCGCCGCCGCCGACTATCTGAGGTCCATGATCGAACCGCTCGCCGTCCCGCCGCTGCCGCGCGTCCGCAAGCCCGACTGGCTCCGCGTCCGCGCGCCGACGTCGACCGGCTTCGCCGAGACGCGACGGCTGATGCGCGAGCTGAAGCTCAACACGGTGTGCGAGGAGGCGGCGTGCCCCAACATCGGCGAGTGCTGGACGCAGAAGCACGCGACGGTGATGATCCTCGGCGACACCTGCACCCGTGCGTGCGCCTTCTGCAACGTCAAGACGGGGATGCCGGGGCCGGTCGACGCGCTCGAGCCGCAGCACGTCGCCGAGGCCGCCGGGGCGCTTGGGCTCGAGCATATCGTCGTCACCAGCGTCGATCGTGACGACCTCCCGGACGGCGGCGCGGTACAGTTCGTCCGCGTCATCGAGAACCTCCGCCGCCATGCTCCAAACACCACGATTGAGATTCTCACCCCCGACTTCCGCAACAAGGCCGACCGCGCCGTCGCGGCGATCGTCGCGGCGCGGCCCGACGTCTACAACCACAACCTCGAGACGGTGCCGCGGCTGTACCCGACGATCCGGCCGGGAGCGCGGTATTTTCATTCGTTGCGCCTGCTCGACCGGGTCAAGGCGCTCGATCCGTCGGTTTTCACCAAGTCGGGGCTGATGGTCGGGCTCGGCGAGGAGCGCCACGAGATGCACCAGGTGTTCGACGACATGCGCTCGGCCGACGTCGATTTCCTGACCGTCGGCCAGTACCTCCAGCCGACCCCGCGCCACGCGAAAGTCGCCGAGTTCGTCCCCCCCGACACCTTCCGCAGCTATGCCGCGATCGCGCGGGCCAAGGGCTTCCTCCAGGTCGCCGCGTCGCCGCTGACG
>CAXTQJ010000212.1:240-4606 GCA_964246245.1 uncultured Sphingomonadaceae bacterium | reverse complement strand
GTGCCGCGGCAACGCCGTCAGCCACCGTAACTTCGCAAACTTCGCACGCCGACGCAGGAGAACCGCAAATTCCTTCGACCGCTTTCGCCGCCGTGGCGGACGATCTCGCCCAGTGACCGGCGGCCGGCAATCGGGCAAGAGGTCACCGCGACGATCATCCGGTGCTACCTACGCCCATTCGCGATGTGTAGGACAGGCCTTTGTTGCGTACCCGTTCCTGCCCGGCCGCCGCCCCTTGACCGCGTCCGCGGCAGTGGCAGATGCCGCTGCCAACCCTGCGATCGCATGACAGGAAACGACATGGCCCGATCCACGACTCCGCCATCGTCCGGACCAGCGATCGGCACCGCGGCCAAGGTCGGCGTCGCGGCGCTTAGACTGGTGGTGGCGGCGACCGGTATCTGGGCGCTGGCCGATTACCGCGCGTGGCGCGCGCTCGGCGTCGGCGGACTGCCGCCGACGTGGCGCGGCTGGGCGACGATGACGCGGCTTCGGCTGAAGATGACCGACCCGCTCGCCACCGGCGGTTTCGGCGACCGCGACGGGTCCGACCGCCTCGCCGATCTGCCGGTGCGTGCCGGCGACCGGCCGCGGATCGCGCCGCACCCGATCCCGCATCGTCAGCTCGGCGACCATGCCCCGTCGGCGGCGAAGGCAGCGCTGGCCGCCGCGTTCGACGCCGCCGTCGCCGCCTCGCCGGAGGCCCTCGCCTTCCGCCCAAGCCACTTCGAAAGGCACAACCCGGCGATCACCGCGCTCGACTGCTGCCCCGGCGACCACGGCGAGATCGCCCACATCCACCCGTCCGACGGGTCGATGCACATGATCCTGTCGCCGACCGACGCCGCGACAGTGATCGCGCGAGCGTGGGGCGAGCGCCACGGCCTCGCCGGGATCGGCTTCGGCCTGCCGCCAACCTACCTGATGATCTATGCGCCACGCACGGTCGACGAGGTCGCAGCGATCGCCACGATCCTCGACGCGGCGATCGGCCACGCGGCTCAGGCAAGGAACCCTGACGAAATCGTGAACTTCGATATTGCGGCGCAGCAATCGCCGGCATAGCTTCGACTCGCCGACTCGACGATCGGGTCGGATGAACGGGGGATTTACCATGAACAAGCTGGTTTTCGCCGTCGCTACATTATCGATCGCCGCCTCCGCGGGTGCCCAGGAGGTCGCGCCGGCCGCCGCGACGCCGGCGGTTGCGACCACGATCAGCGCCGAAGCGATGGCGCACGATCCGCGCATGATCGCCGCGATCCGCCACGCCAACCTGACCGCCGACCACAAATGCGGCGAAAGCGTCGGCGGCATCACCGACCTTGCGACCAAGGCCGAGGCGCAGCGCTGCCGCCGCCGCATGGTCGAAACGGCGAAGCTCGACGCGCAGGGCGAGATCGAGGGGCACTAGGCGTTCGCGTTCCGTTCTATATTGGTGTAGGGGAACGCGATGGGCGAGTCGCTTCCCCTTCGCTGGCTGTATCTCGACCTCAACAGCTATTTCGCCAGCGTCGAGCAGCAGCTTGCGCCCGAGCTGCGTGGCCGGCCGATCGCCGTCGCCCCGGTCGACACCGATGCGACGAGCGCGATCGCGGCGAGCTACGAAGCGAAGGCGTTTGGCATCAGGACCGGAACCAGGATCTACGACGCCAAGGCACGGTGTCGCGACCTCATCGTCGTTCCCGCGCGGCACGAGGAATATGTCCGTTTCCACCACAAGATCATCGCCGAGGTCGAACGCCACGTCCCCGTCACCGCGGTCTGCTCGATCGACGAGGTCGCGTGTCGGCTGTGCGACAACGAGAATGGCCGCGACCAGGTCGAGGGCCTTGCCCGGCGGATCAAGGCCGGGATCGCGGCGAACGTCGGGACCGAACTCAAGTCGTCGATCGGGGTCGCGCCGAATCGCCTCCTCGCCAAGATGGCGGCCGACATGGAGAAGCCCGACGGGCTGACCGTCCTCGACGCGCGGTCGCTGGCCCCGCGGCTGCGCGCGCTCCAGCCCGGCGACATTCCCGGCGTCGGCGCGAACATGGAGCGGCGGCTCGCGGCGGCGGGCGTCGTGACGATGGATCGCATCCTGTCGCTCACCCCACGCGAGGCGCGGGCCGTGTGGGGCAGCGTGTGGGGCGAGCGGCTCCACTGGCTGCTCCAGGGGGCCGACCTGCCCGAGCGCGAGACGCAGCGGCGGACGATCGGCCACAGCCACGTCCTCGGCCCCGACAAGCGCGCGCCCGACCGCGCCCGGCTCGTCGCGCGGCGGCTGTGCCTGAAGGCGGCGACGCGGCTGCGGCGAATGGGGTGCCGCACGGGGTTCGTCGTCCTCAGCGTCAAGGGCGAGGGGCGGCCGGACGAGGCCCCGGTGACGAGCGGGACCGCGCCGGCATGGGCCGGGCGGATGGCGGCGCTGCCCGGCGGGCGCTGGTCGCACGGCCGGAAGCTCGTCGCGGCGCACGACAACTTCACGCTGCTGGCCGTCCTCGACCTGCTGTGGACGCGGATGCGCGCCGAATTGCCCGACCAGCGCTACCGCCAGGTGTCGGTCACCTTCCTCGAACTGACCGACGCCGCCGAAACCCAGCTCGCGCTGTTCGGCGACGGGCTGTGGAGCGGTGCCGCGATGACGCCGGCGACCGAGGCGCGGCGGCTGGCGCTGTCGACCGCGATCGACCGGATGAACGCGCGCTTCGGCCGCGACTCGGTGACGGTCGGCCACGACGCGCACGGCGCGACGCGCAGCGGTGGCCCGCGCATCGCCTTCACCCGCATCCCCGAACTCGCCGAGTTCGTCGAATGACGATGACCTAGGCCGTGAACTCATAACGGATGACCGATCCGCCTCGCCAGTATCTCGTGAAGCGACGAACGGACACGCGTTATTCGAACGAGCGAGAGCGCTTTGGCCGCAACCGGTCCCGCCGCAAGTATCGCCCAGCCGATCGTCGCCGCTCACATCATCGCCCCACCCCTACCTGGCATAGCCGGCGAACTATCGCCTCCACGATCGGTGCCTGACGGGCACTTCGTCGCGTCAGCTACTTCAGCGTCTTGGTCACCTGCGTCGCGACGGCGTCGAGCGCATAGACGACATGGCGAACCGGCTTCCCGCCGAGCACCGTGTCGTGAACTCGATCCGTCAGTACCGCGCCGATCTTCTCGATCGCGCGACGCGAACGCAGGTTCGCTTCGCCGATCAGGAAGATGACGCGGTCGTACTGGGTCAGGGCATGACCGATCATCAGCGCCTTCATCGCCGCGTTGGCACCGCGGCCCCAGTGGCTGCGCGCGACGAAGGTCCAGCCGATCTCGATCTCGCCCGGCCGGGCGCGGCCGGTATCGAAGCGCGACGAGCCGATGACCGCGCCGCTCGCCGGATCGATCGCGACGAGCGCGCCGCCGCTGACGAGCGCCTGCGCGAACTGGACGCGGAACACCTCCTCGCGCCAGCGGTCGGACTGCGGGTGCATGGCCCAGATCAGCGGATCGGCCGCAACCGCGAACAGCGCGTCCCAGTCGTCGGCGTGGAGCGGGCGGAGGATGACGGCCGCGCTCGTCAGGGTCGGCTGCAGATCGAGCATCAGTGCAGCTTGAGCTTCGGCCGGACGATCGCGTTGACGTGACCGACGCCGATCAGGAACAGTCCGCGCAGCCAGCCGTGGATCGCGATCAGGTGCATCCGGTAGAGCGACATGTAGACGAAGCGCGCCAGCCGGCCCTCGACCGCCATCTTGCCGCCGACGAGGTTGCCCATCAGGCTGCCGACGGTCGCATAGCGCGCGAGGCTGACGAGGCTGCCGTGATCCTGGTACATGAACGGCTTGAGCGGGTACCCGACGATCGTCGCCTTGAGGTTGTGGAACACGACTGCCGCCATCTGGTGCGCCGTCTGCGCCCGCGGCGGCACCGGGCGCTCGGCCGTCGCGGGCACGTAGCTGGCGCAGTCGCCGATGGCGAAGATGCGGTCGTCGCGCGTCGTCTGCAGTGTCGGGCCGACGACGACCTGGTTCGACCGCGTCGTCTCAAGCCCGCCAATCCCGGCCATGAACGGCGCGCCGCGGACGCCCGCCGCCCACACCATCAGGTCGGCGGGGATGAAGTCGCCGGCCCCGGTGGCGATGCCGTCCTCGCGCGCCGCCGTGACCATCTCCCCGGTGCGAACGCAGACCCCGATCGCCTCGAGTTCGCCCTGCGCCGCCGTGGCGAGCTTCTCGGGCAGCGCGGGCAGGATGCGCGGCCCCGCCTCGACCAGCACGGTCCGCAACCGCGACGCGTCGAACACCTCGAGCCCGTACATCGCGAGGCTGTCGGCCGACATATGAAGTTCGGCGGCGAGCTCGACCCCGGTCGCGCCGCCGAACTTCAT
>CAXTQJ010000212.1:0-230 GCA_964246245.1 uncultured Sphingomonadaceae bacterium | reverse complement strand
GTCGCCGCCGACGATGACGATGTCGACGGTCGCATCCGACGCGGGGTCGGCGGCGACCGCACGCGACACGCGGAGACACTGGTTGAGCAGCTTGCGGCGGAAGCGGTCGGCCTCGGCGCGCTCGTCGAGGAAGATGCAGTGGTCGCGGACGCCGGGCGTCGCGAAGTCGTTCGACACCGAGCCGACGGCGAGGACGAGGTAGTCGTAGCGGATGCGGTGCCGGCCGACGA
>CAXTQJ010000211.1:1271-4619 GCA_964246245.1 uncultured Sphingomonadaceae bacterium | reverse complement strand
GCGCCACGCCGAGCGCCGTGGCGCAGGCGCCGAACAGCGTCCCGCCGCGGCGGTCGAGGTGATCGTCGAGCGCCCGCCCCGCCAGCCGCTCGTCGAGCAGCAGCGCGAGGAAGGCGTCCTCGAGCGGCTCGAGCGCCTGGCCCCGTACGCCGAGCGGTAGCGCGTGCGCCGCCAGCGCGGCGAGCACCGGCTGCGCCGGGGGCGGCGCGGTGTCGAGCTTGGCCAGCGCCTCGCGCCACCACGCCAGCCGGATCTCGCCGAGCATCGCCTCGGTCGTCGTCGCGACGACGGCGGCCAGCTCGAGGTCGAGCGCATGGAGCGCGAACAGCGCAGGGCGTACCGCGGCGGGCGCGTAAAGCGTCGCCAGCCATCGGTCGCGATCGCGGGCTCGGACGAGGTCGGCGTTCGGATCGGGCGGGTTCATCGCCACCGCTATAGCTTCGGCCACCCGCCGGCGGCTATGCTAGGTATACCGACATGAATGGAATGGTCTCCATTGCCGAGCAGCCTTACCGCGCCTGGCTGCGCATAGACGCCTACCTGCTCCTCGATGAAGCTGGCGAACTCGTGGGATTGGACAGGACCGAACTCATCGACGGAGAAGTCCTGCGGATGAATTCCCGGTATATCCGCCATTCTTACGCCAAGTCGCTGCTGTATCTGGCAATCACCGAAGCCCTGCGGCGCATCGACCTGCCGATGATGGCTTTGGTCGAAGCATCCGTCGCGATGCCACCTTTCGACGTACCCGAACCGGACATCGCCATCGTCATGCCACCGCTGCGAGGCAAGCTGTTGCCGCTCGATACCGTTGCCCTGCTCATCGAGATCGCCGAGACGACCCGGCGCTACGACCTCGGCCGCAAGGCCGCCGTTTACGCCCGCGCCCGCGTGCCCGAATACTGGGTCGTCGATCTCGTCGCCGGCGAAGTCGTCCGTCACGCCGCGACCGACGATGCCGGCTACGCCGAGATCGACCGCATCCCTCTCGGCACGCCGGTCGCGGCGCGGACGATCGACGGATTGCCGTCGCCACGCCCGATCTGCTGACGCTACCCGAAGCCTAGCGACCATCGTACGCCTCGGTCAGACTGGCCGCATGAACGCTCCGCTGATCCACGACGCGTCCCGTCGCGACCGCCGACTCCCGCCCTACCTTCGCGCAATTGGGTCTGACGCTCTACCGCGTCAGGCGCTTGTACGTCAGCTTCGTCGGGCGGTCGGCGGCGTCGCCCATGCGGGCGTGCTTGTCGGCTTCGTACGCCTCGAAGTTGCCTTCGAACCATTCGACGTGGCTGTCGCCCTCGAAGGCCAGGATGTGCGTCGCGAGCCGATCGAGGAAGAAGCGGTCGTGGCTGATGACCACGGCGCACCCGGCAAACGCCTCCAGCGCCTCCTCAAGCGCGCGCAGCGTCTCGACGTCGAGGTCGTTGGTCGGCTCGTCGAGCAGCAGGACGTTGCCGCCCTGGACGAGCATCTTGGCCATGTGGACGCGGTTGCGCTCGCCGCCCGACAGCTGGCCGACCTTCTTCTGCTGGTCGGCTCCCTTGAAGTTGAACGCACCGGTATAGGCGCGGGTCAGCACCTCGTTCTTGCCGAAGTAAAACTTCTCTGCGCCGCCCGACACTTCCTCCCAGACGTTGTGGTTGGGGTCGAGCGCGTCGCGCGACTGGTCGACGTAGCCGAGCTTGACCGTGTCGCCGACGCGGATGCTGCCGCCGTCGGGCTCCTCCTGGCCGGTGATCATGCGGAACAGCGTCGTCTTGCCCGCGCCGTTCGGTCCGATGACGCCGACGATGCCGCCGGGCGGCAGGCTAAAGCTGAGGTCGTCGATCAGGACACGGTCGCCGAAGCTCTTGGTGAGGTTCTTCGCCTCGATCACCGTGTTGCCGAGACGTTCGGGCACCTGGATGAGGATCTGCGCGGTGCCGAGGCGGCGGTTGGCCTGCTTCTCGACGAGATCGTCGAACGCCTGGATGCGCGCCTTCGACTTGGTCTGGCGCGCCTTCGGGCTCGACCGAATCCATTGCAGTTCGTCGCGGATCGCGCGCTCGCGGCTCTCGTCCTCGCGGCTCTCCTGCGCCATCCGCTTGACCTTGGCCTCGAGCCACGCCGAGTAGTTGCCCTCGAACGGGATGCCCTTGCCGCGATCGAGTTCGAGCACCCACTTGACGACGTTGTCGAGGAAGTAGCGGTCGTGGGTGACGAGAATGACGCACCCGGCATAGTCCTGCAGGTGCTTTTCGAGCCACGACACGCTTTCGGCGTCGAGGTGGTTGGTCGGCTCGTCGAGCAGCAGGATGTCGGGCTTCTCGAGGAGCAGCTTGCATAGCGCGACACGGCGCTTCTCGCCGCCCGAAAGCTTGTCGACCGACGCGTCGCCCGGCGGACAGCGAAGCGCGTCCATCGCGATCTCGAGCTGGTTGTCGAGCGTCCAGCCGTCGACCGCGTCGATCTTTTCCTGCAGGACCCCCATCTCGTCCATCAGCGCATCGAAGTCGGTCGCGTCCTGCGGATCGGCCATCTCGGCGGCGACGGCGTTGAACCGCTCGACCATGTTGGCGACCGGGCGGACACCGTCCATGACGTTCTCGCGCACCGTCTTGGCGGGATCGAGCTGCGGCTCCTGCGCGAGGTAGCCGACGCGGACGCCCTCGGCGGCCCACGCCTCGCCCTGGAAGTCCTTGTCCTGGCCGGCGATGATCTTCATCAGCGTCGACTTACCCGCGCCATTGGGGCCGATCACGGCGATCTTCGCGCCCGGCAGGAACGACAGGTACAGGTCCTTGAATACCGGCTTGCCGCCGGGGTAGGCCTTGGTCAGGCCCTTCATGACAAAGGCGTACTGGTAACCGGCCATGGCGCGATCGGGCTCTCGGGTGAAACGGAAGACGCGCCGCCTTAGCCCAGGTCGACCGCGCGCGGCAACGCATCATCGCCCGACGCCCCGATCGTTCGCTAACGGACAAATCGACGGGTCGGGGGAACCGCTGTCCATACGACCGGTTGGATCAACGTACCAGGTCGTCGCACGGCCGGATCGGTTGAACCATGGACGAGACGATGCATGAAGGACGGGGCCAGCGATGCGAGACGGTCGGCGAGAGCGGCTTCGCGGCGCTCCTCGCCGACCTCGATCACGTCGATCGCGCTGCGCCGTTAGATGACGGGTTGCGCCGAATGACGGCGTCGATCGCCACCCTCAGGCGCGAGTTTCCCTAAGGTTATTGCAGCGTCGGCCCCGCCGCCATCGCCGCAAGTTTGTAGCGTAATGTCCGCTCGCTGATGCCGAGGCGCTCGGCGGCGATCCGGCGGCGGCCGGAACACGCGGCGAGCGTAGCCCGGATC
>CAXTQJ010000211.1:375-1261 GCA_964246245.1 uncultured Sphingomonadaceae bacterium | reverse complement strand
GGATCGCCGCGTGCTCGTGGTCGCGGACGCTGCCGACCAGTGATGTCGGGGTGGATGGTGCGTCGAACAGGATGTCGTCGGCGGTGACGCGGTTGCCGTCGGCGAAGATCGCAGCGCGCGCGATGACGTTGCCGAGTTCGCGGACGTTACCCGGCCACGCATGACCCGCGAGCTTCGCCAGTGCGGCGGGTGCGGGCCACGCGGCCACCTCTTGACGCAGCCACAGCGCCGCCGTGATCGGCACGATGTCGGCCGGGCGCGCGGCAAGCGCGGTCGTCGTCAGGGGAAATACGGCGAGGCGATAAAACAGGTCGGCGCGAAAGCGGCCGGCGTCGACTTCGGCGGCAAGGTCGCGGTTGGCGGTGGCGACGATCCGCGCGTCGATGCCGACCGGAATCGTCGCCCCGACCGGAAGCACCTCGCGCTCCTGCAACGCGCGGAGCAGCTTGGCCTGGAGCGCCAGCGGCAGCTCGCTGACCTCGTCGAGCAGCAGCGTGCCACCCGCCGCGGCGCGGAACAGCCCGGGGGCGCTGCCGGTCGCACCGGTGAACGCGCCGCGCTCGTAGCCGAACAGCGTCGCTTCGAGCATCGTCTCGGGAATGGCGGCGCAGTTGACCGCGACGAACGGCCCGTCGCGACGCGGTGAGCGCTGGTGAACGAAACGCGCGAGCACTTCCTTGCCGGTTCCCGTCGGCCCGGCGATGAGGACACCGACCTCGCGTGCCGCGACCTTCGTGGCCAACCCGATCAGCGCCGCCGAGCCGGGATCGTCACCGGCAGGAACGTCGCCGCGCGCGATCACGCCGAGCAGCGCTGCGGCGAAGCCGGTGTCGACGGGGTCAAAGTCGAGCCGCCGTCGGCCGGTGCGCGGGCATGTTGTCACGCC
>CAXTQJ010000211.1:0-365 GCA_964246245.1 uncultured Sphingomonadaceae bacterium | reverse complement strand
GCCGTCGGTTTCGGCGTCGACGACAACCCGCATCGCCCGGCGTCCCGCCGTTCCGCGCATCGCCTCGGCCAGCCGTGGATGCAATCCGTGCACCGCCGTCGACAGTTCAACCCCCCGTCCCGTCACCATCTGCTCCTGCCCTGCCCCGAACACGCCGCAGCAAGGAGTGTGCCAAATGATGGTCAGGAGGGAGCTGCGCGGCGCTGGCCGGCAAATACGTCAACTCGCCGGCGCGGCGGCGTCAAGCAATTGACAGCAGACGGGTTTCTGACGCCGCGGCGGCGCGCGTCGCGGCGATGGTGCCGCCACCGAGGACACGGTCGCCGGCATAGACCACCGCCGCCTGGCCGCGCGCGACGCCGTAC
>CAXTQJ010000210.1:3799-4650 GCA_964246245.1 uncultured Sphingomonadaceae bacterium | reverse complement strand
ATCAGCAGGTAGGGCAGCAGGAGGAGCAATCCGCCGAGCGCGCCGTAGAGCAGCAGCGTCAGCAGGGTCAGCCCGACGAAGCTCCGCGAGGTGAACAGGCTGATCGGCATCATCGCGCGGTCGCCCTTCCGCCATTCGACCGCGACGAAGGCGAGCAGCAGCACGGCGGCAGCGGCCAGCGCGATACTGCCCCGCCCGTCGGCATGCGCCGCCGAGCGGAGCGTCAGCCCCCACGTCAGCGCACCGAGCCCGGCGGTGGCGAGCAGCCCGCCCGCCCAGTCGAGCGGGGTGCCGCCGTCGTCGGTCGATTCGGCGACGTAGCGGACCGCGAGGAACACCGCGCCGGCGGCGATCGGCAGGTTGATCAGAAAGATCGTCCGCCAGCCGACGAGGTCGACGAGCCAGCCGCCGAGCAGCGGACCGACCGCGCCGGCGATCGCGCCGACCGACGCCCATGTCCCGATCGCGCGGCCGCGCTCGGGCCCGGCGAACGACGCGCCGAGGATGGCAAGGCTGTTCGGCATCAGCGCCGCCGCACCGATCCCCTGGAGCGCCCGTCCGGCGAGCAGCCACGGCAGCGACGGCGCGGCGGCACACAGGAGCGACGCCACGGCGAACAGCGCGATGCCGCCGACGAGCAGCCGCCGCCGGCCGAAGCGGTCGCCCGCGCCGCCGCCGATCAGGAGCAGCGCCGACAGCGGCAGGAGGTAGGCGTTGACCACCCACTGCAGGTCGCTCGCCGGTCCCGCCGCGGGTCCCGCGCCGCCGCCCGCGCCGAGGCTGTGTCCGATCGCCGGCAGCGCGACGTTGACCACGGACCCGTCGATGAAGGCGAGGCTCGACGCGAGGAT
>CAXTQJ010000210.1:0-3789 GCA_964246245.1 uncultured Sphingomonadaceae bacterium | reverse complement strand
CTAGCACGGCGGTCGCGTGGGGCGTCGCGCCGTCGGCCTGCCCGCTCGCGTGGTTGGCATCGCACGCCGCCGGGAGCGCCGCGGTCATCCTGCGCTCCGCGACTCAGGCGAACCGCAATGGTACACGACCAAAAACGGAAGTTGATGAAGGCGACGCCGCGGGGGCGGAGACTCTCCTACACCGCGAACCTTTCTGGTCATTCTGATCGAGAAAGGAAGGCGCGTCGCCGTCATCGTGCGACTGTGACCGAAACGGGGCGTGTAGGACAGCCCCGCGAACGTCGCGCGGGGCCACCGGAGCGCCGCTGGAGGGGTCGACGCCTCAGCCCCGCGTCGGGTCGATCAGGTACTTCTCGCCGGTCGCCTTGCGCTCGTAGGCGCGGAGGGTGGCGGGGTCGAGCGCCTCGGCCAGGCCGATCGTCTTGGTATAGCGGCTGGCGAAGGTCGTCGTCAGTTCGTCGGCGATGCGCTGGCGCAGCCGTGCGGCGACCTCGCGCCCCGCTTTGGCGAGGAACGGGGTCACCAGCCAGCCCGAGACGCTCCACGAGAAGCCGAAGCCGAGCCGGTTGAGCGTCGTCGGCGACAGGTCGAGCCCGCCGTAGATGTAGAGCTGCTTGAAGGTGTTCGACCCGTAGCGGCTGTATTCGGTCATCCGCGCGACCGCCGCCGCCTCCATCGCCGCGACGATCGTGCTGCCGAGCGTTCCGCCGCCGAGCGCGTCGAACGCGACCGTCGCGCCGGTTGCGGTGATCGCGGCGACGAGCTGCTGGCGGAAATCGTCGGCGCGGCTGTCGAGGACATAGGTCGCGCCGATGTCGGTGAGGATCTTCGCCTGCTCGGCCGAGCGGACGATGTTGACCAGCGGGATACCGTCGGCGAGGCAGACCTTCTGCAGCATCTGGCCGAGGTTCGACGCCGCCGCGGTGTGGACGATCGCGGGGTGCCCCTCCATCTTCGCGGTCTCGACGAAGCCGAGCGCGGTCAGCGGGTTGACGAACATCGACGCGCCGTCGGCTGCGCTCGCGCCGTCGGGCAGCGGCACGACGTCGCGCGCCTTCAGCCTGCGGAAGTCGGCGTACATCGCGCCGCCGAGCATCGCGACGCGCTTGCCGAGCAGGTGCTGCGCGCCGTCGCCCGCCTCGACGACCGTCCCCGCGCCCTCGTTGCCGACGGCGAGCGACTGGCCGAGCCGCGCGGCGATCGCCGGCAACCGCCCGCGCGGAATGTCGAACGTCAGCTCGGGCCGCTCGGCCGAGCCGCCGGTCGCAAGCGTCGCGACATCGGCCGGCCCGAGGAGCAGACCGAGATCGCTCGGGTTGATCGGCGCCGCCTCGACCCGGACGATCACCTCGTCGGCCGCCGGCGCGTCGAGCGTCACGTCGTCGAGGGTGAGCCGCAGCGTGCCGTCGTCGCTCGCCGTCGAGCGGAGTTCGCGTCCGGTGGCCATTGCCGTCTCCCAAGGGTGCGCGATGCCATGCCGCCGGCCGGCGACGACGTCAAATCGGCGCCCCGGCCCTCGCCGGCCGCCGCTCGACACGACCGCACCGCCTGTTATCGTAACCTGCGATGACTCCACGCGAGATATACGTCATTCAGCGCAGTTTCGCCGAGCTGCGGTCGATTCCCGACCGGGTGGGCGCGCGCTTCTACGCCCGGCTGTTCCACCTCGCGCCCGAGACCCGCGCCATGTTCCCGCCCGACATCGCCGCGCAGAGCCGCAAGCTCATCGAGACGCTGGTCGTCGTGGTCGACGCCCTCGACCAGTTCGCGATGGTCCTGCCGACGCTCCGCGACCTCGCGATCCGCCACGTCGACTACGGCGTGACGCCCGAGCACTATGGGCTGGTCGGGCTGACCCTGATCGAGACGCTGCGCGACCTGCTCGGCCCGGCGTTCGACGGCGAGGTCGAGCAGGCGTGGCGCGACGCCTACCGCGCCATCGCCGCGACGATGGTCGACGCCGCGCTCGAGCATACCGCCGCCCGACCCGCAGCGTGACCGCGCGGGTGCCGCGGGGCGGTCAAGGTCAGGCGTCGTACCCGCCGCGATGGAGGTCGACCGACGGCACGAAATGCGCCCGTCCGCCGCCGGTCGCTACAGGATGAACTTCGACAGATCGGTGTCCCGCACGATGTCGCCCAGCTCGCGCTCGACGTAGGCCGCGTCGATCGTCACCGTCTCGCCGCCGCGCTCGCTCGCATCGAAGCTGAGGCCCTCGAGCAGCTTCTCGCAGATCGTCTGGAGCCGCCGCGCGCCGATGTTCTCGTTCTGCTCGTTGACCTGCGCCGCGGTCGCCGCGATCGCCTCGACGCCGTCGGCGGTAAAGGCGAGTGCGACACCCTCGGTCGCGAGCAACGCGGTATACTGGCGGATCAGCGACGCGTCGGTCTCGGTCAGGATGCGGACGAAGTCGGCCTTGGACAGCCCCTTGAGCTCGACGCGGATCGGCAGGCGACCCTGCAATTCGGGGAGCAGGTCGGACGGCTTCGACACGTGGAACGCGCCCGACGCGATGAACAGGATGTGGTCGGTCTTGACCGGGCCGTATTTGGTCGCGACCGTCGTCCCCTCGATCAGCGGCAGCAGGTCGCGCTGGACGCCCTCGCGGCTGACCGAGCCGCCGCGGACGTCGCTGACCGCGATCTTGTCGATCTCGTCGAGGAAGACGATGCCGTTCTGCTCGGCGCTGCGGACAGCGTCGCGGTTGACGTCGTCGCTGTCGAGGCGCTTGTCGCTCTCCTCGGCGACGAGCACCTCCCACGCGGTCTCGACGCTCATCTTGCGGCGCTTGGTCTTGCCCATCGCCTTGCCGAGCATGTCGCCCAGGTTGATCATCCCGACCTGCCCCGGCTGCATCCCGGGCAGCTCGAACGACGGCCCGCCCGTATCGGCGATCTCGATCTCGATCTCGCGGCCCTTGAGGTGCCCGTCGCGGAACCGCTGGCGGAAGGCGGCGCGCGGCGCCTCGCTCGCGTCCTTGCCGACGAGGACGTCGAGGAGACGCGTTTCCGCCGCGCCCTCCGCCGCGTCCTTGACGCCGGCGCGCTTGGCGTCACGGATTAGCCGGATCGATTCCTCGACAAGGTCGCGGACGATCGAATCGACGTCGCGGCCGACGTAGCCGACCTCGGTGAACTTGGTCGCCTCGATCTTGAGGAACGGCGCCTCGGCGAGCCTGGCCAGCCGGCGGCTGATCTCGGTTTTGCCGCATCCGGTCGGGCCGATCATCAGGATGTTCTTCGGGGACACCTCGTCGCGCAGGTCGTCGCCGAGGCGCTGCCGCCGCCAGCGGTTCCTGAGCGCGACGGCGACCGCGCGCTTGGCGTCGGTCTGGCCGACGATGAAGCGGTCGAGCGCGGCGACGACGTTGGCCGGCGTCAGCGCGTCGAACGAAGAGGCCCCCTCCGTCGCGCTGTGCGCGCCGCCTCCCCCCGAGGGGGAGGAATGAGCGGCGAGCGGTTCCTCCCCCTCGGGGGGAGGTGTCGGCGCAGCCGACGGAGGGGGTCCGCCGAAGGCGGCGCTGTGGTCGAGGCTCATCATCCGATGCTTTCCACGGTCAGATTGGTGTTGGTGTAGACGCAGATGTCGGCGGCGACCTGCATCGCGCGGCGCGCCACCGCTTCGGCGTCGAGCGGCTGGTCGACCAGCGCCCGCGCCGCGGCGAGGGCGTAGTTGCCGCCCGAACCGATCGCGGCGACGCCGTCGGTCGGCTCGAGGACATCGCCGGTCCCGGTCAGGATCAGCGTCGCGTCCTTGTCGGCGACGATCATCATCGCCTCGAGCCGGCGG
>CAXTQJ010000209.1:3805-4665 GCA_964246245.1 uncultured Sphingomonadaceae bacterium | reverse complement strand
CGACGATCGCGTCGGCGGGCAGGGCGGGACCCGCGGCCGCGTGGCCCGACGCTGCGGCGCCGACCTGCGCGCGCAGGTCGCGGAGGTCGTCGGCGCGTGCGGCGAGCCGCGGGTCGGCAAGCGCCGCCAGCGCCGCGATCGTCGGGTCGAGCGCGCGCTGCCATGCCGCCGTCGCGGACAGGCCGTCGGCCAGCGCCTGCGCCGCCGCGTCGGCGAAGCCGGCGTCGTCGAGCAGGTCGAGATGGGCGGCGGCGATCGTCGCCGAAGCATCGTCGCCGGCGGCGACGCGGGCGAGGCGGGCGCGGACCAGATCGAGCGCGCCGGTAAGCCGATCCCGTTCGACCGCGACGCCGACTCCGGCGCCGGCTGTCGTGACCGGTTCGGCCATCAGCGGCACGGCGACGCCGATCGCCAGCCCGGGTGCGGCCGAGACCCCGCGCAGGCTGCCGCCGGAGGGGTCCAGGGACGTTGTGACCGGTGTAGGCGGAGCCGCGAGCGGCTTGGACGCGGCTGCCGCTGACCGCTCGGCATGCCCGATCAGCGCCACCAGCGCCGCCACGGTCGCCGCCGCGTCCGGCCCCGTCGCACCGACCTCGACCCGCGCGCCATGCGTCAGTCCCAGCGTCATCAGCGCGACACTGCTCCGCGCATCGGCTCGTCGGTCGCCGGCGGATACGAAAGCCATAGCGGTAAAGCCGCGCGCCGCGTTGGCGATCGCCGCTGCCGGGCGGGCGTGGATGCCGTGTTCGGCAGCGACGACCACGGTCGCCGTGACGATCGGGCCGGCATCGGTCGGGCCGTCAATGTCGGTCAACCGCTTCGCCGCGACCGGCCGCAGCTCGGCGATCGCGTCGCCGACG
>CAXTQJ010000209.1:0-3795 GCA_964246245.1 uncultured Sphingomonadaceae bacterium | reverse complement strand
CGCCGCGTGGCTCGCCGGACGCGCCTTGCGGGGGCGCCGTCGCCGCGGGCGCCGCGCTGCGAGCTGGTCGAGGTCGAAGGTCAGCAGCACGGCGCCCGCGGCGACGGCATCGCCGGCGGCGACGTGGGCGGTGAAGCCGGCTCCGGCGAGCGCCACCGTGTCGATGCCGACGTGGAGCAGCAGTTCGGCCCCGGCGGCGGTGCGCAGCGTCACCGCGTGCCGCGTCGCGGCGACCGCGACGACCGCCGCATCGCACGGCGCGTGGAGCGTCGTGCCCGTCGGATCGATGGCGACACCGTCGCCCACCAGCCGCTCGGCGAAGGCGACGTCGGGCGCCTCGTCGAGTGGTCCAAGCCAGCCGGTCAGCGGCGCGGCGAGCGTCATCGTCACTTCGCCGCGTCCAGCCGCACCCACGCGAGCAGGTGAAGCGGATCGGCGGTGCGGCCGGTCGTCGTAAGGCACAGATCGTGCCGGCCACTTGCCGTGAGCGGTGCCTTGAGCGGTGTCACGACGCCCGCGCGGGTGGCCGCCAGCGACAGCGTCGCGGCGACCGGCCCGGTGCAGCTGTCGAGGCGGACGACGACCTCGCCCGCCGGGGTGGCCGGCGGGCGCAGCGTCACCGCCGCCGCCTGATCGCCGAGCTGGAAGTTGAACGGCAGCACCGCCACCCCCGTGCCGATCACGCCGACGTCGTCGAGGTCCGCCGCCGGCCAGCGCCAGCACGCGTCCATGATGTCGGTCAGGAACGGCCCGCCCGGCCCGGCGAGGTTGAGGACGACGCGCGCGCTGCACGGCTGCAACTGCTGACTGACCCGGAACCGCAGGGCGGCGGCGTCGAGGGTCCGCGTCGCCACCGACGACACGACCCGGTCGCCGACGAAGCTCGCCGCCCGGACCGTCGCGCCGAGCGGAACCGTGACCGTGCCGGTCGCGAGCGGCGAGGTCGGTCCCGGCGTCGTGCCATCGATCGTATACCGAATCGGGTAGTCGATCTGATCGGCCAGTCGCACCGCCACCGCCGTACCCTCGCGCCGGGCGCCGATGTCGACGCCGACCGCGCCGTCGTCGGCCGCGAGCCCCAACCGGTGGTAGCGCGCGAGCTGTGCCGGCAGGCGCTTCAGGAAATCGGCCCAGTCGCGGCGCGGCGCGGCGGTCCAGCCGATCTCGGCGAGCGCGGCGGCGCGCGGCAGCGCCATGCGCTCGACGTCGGCCTCGGTCGGCATGTGCTCGGTCCAGAGGTTGGCCTGGACGCCGAGGAGGTGACTGCGATCGGCGTCGCTCAGCGGCACCCTCGCCGCGCCCGCCGGCAACGGCGGGTCGCCGGGATCATAGGCATAGACGTCGGCCAGCGACACCACTGTCCCCCGCCCCGGCGGCTCGCTCGCCAGCGTCGACTGGCGGTTGTCGAGATAAAGCGTCGGCGCCGTCGCCATGACGACGTCGTGCCCGGCCCGCGCCGCCGCGAGCGCCCCGTCGGCCCCGTGCCACGACAGCACCGCGTCGGCCGCCGGCAGCCCGCCGGCGAGGATCTCGTCCCACCCGATCAGCCGCCGTCCGCGCGCGTTGAGATCGTTGCCGATGCGGCGGACGAACGCCGCCTGCAACGCCGTCTCGTCCGCGATCCCCGCCGCGTGCATCCGCGCCTGCGTCGCCGGATCGTCGTGCCACGCCGTCTTGACCGCCTCGTCGCCGCCGATTGCGACGAAGCGGCTGGGGAACAGGTCGACGACCTCGCCGAGCACGGTCGTCAGGAACGCGAACGTCGCATCGTCGGTCCGGTAGATCGAAGGGAATACGCCCCAGTCACCCGCCGCTTCGGCCCCGACGCCGGCGAAGCCGACCTCCGGGTAGGCGCGGATCGCGGCCAGCGCGTGGCCGGGCATCTCGATCTCGGGGACGATCGTCACTCCGCGCGCCGCCGCATAGGCGACCAGCGCCCGCACTTCGGCCTGCGTGTAAAAGCCGCCGTAGCGCCGCCCGTCGCGTCCGGTGCGGAAGCCGCCGACGGTGGCGAGGCGCGGATAGGCCTTGACCTCCAGCCGCCAGCCCTGGTCGTCGGTCAGGTGCCACTGCAGCACGTTGAGCTTGTGCCACATCATCCAGTCGATCGTCCGCCGGATGAATGCCGGCGACTGGAAATGCCGCGCGCTGTCGAGCAGCAGCCCGCGCCACGCGAAGCGCGGTGCGTCGACGATCGTCACCGCCGGCACGACCACGGGACCGCGGACCGGCCGGTCGCCCGCCGTCGCCAGCTGCCACAGCGTCACCGCGCCGTAGCGTAGCCCGGCGTCGGTCGCGGCGGTGATCGTCGCGCGGCCGTCGGCGACGACCAGCCGATACGCCTCGTCACCACCCGGGATCGCGCCGCGGACGAGCGTGACGGCGTCACCGCGAGCGCCGCGCGCGGTTGCGGGCAGGGCAAGCAGCGTTGCCAGCTGCCGCGCGACCTGCGCCGCGCCGAGGTCACCCGGCGGCGTTCGGATCGCCGTGCCGCGGTCAAGCCGCAGCCCCGCGCCGACGCCAGCAGCGACCGACGCCGGGCGCGGAATGACGTCGACCTCCACCGCGCTCGAAGCAGTGGCGGCGGCGAGCAGCAGGAGGACCAAGGCCCGCCTAAGCATCGGCCTCGTCCGCGCCGACGCCGCCGATCCACGTCTCGACGACGCCGAGATCATCGTCGAGCAGGACGAAGTCGGCGCGCAGTCCGGTCGCGATCCGGCCCGTCTCGCCGGCGAGGCCGAGGAACGCCGCCGGACTGCCGCTCGCCATGTGGGAGGCGGTGGCGAGGTCGACCTCCATCATGTCGACGGCATGGCGGACCGCCGCCGCCATCGTCAGGTCCGACCCCGCCAACTGGCCGCCGGCGTCGTAGCAGGCCCCGTCGCGGACCTCGATGCGGCGGCCCTGCAGCTCGAACGACTTCCGGTCGCCGCCGACGCATGGCATCGCGTCGGTCACCAGCATCAGGCGCTCCGGCCCGCGGCTGCGCAGCGCCAGCCGCAGCACAGCGGGATGGACGTGGCGGCCGTCGACGATCAGCCCGCACCATGCGTCGCCCATGAGCGCCGCCCCGACCACTCCTGGCTCACGGCTGGTCAGGGGCGACATCGCGTTGAACAGGTGGGTGACGCCGGTGACGCCGTGCGCAAACGCCGCCTGCATATCGTCGAAGCCGGCGTCGGTGTGGCCGGCGGCGAGCGTCACGCCGGCGGCCCGAAGCGCGACGATCTCTTCAGGGTCGACCATCTCGGGGGCAAGCGTCACCAGCACGCGTCCCGGCCCCGGCGCGGTCAGTACCGCCAGCCCCTGGGCGTCGAGCCGGCGGACGCGCTCGGCCGCGTGGATGCCGCGGCGCTCGGTGTTGAGGAACGGCCCCTCGATATGCGCGCCGAGCACCCCCGGCACCCCGGCCGCCACCGCCGCGTGCATCGCGGCGAGCGCGGCGGCGACGACGGTCAGGTCGTCGCTGATCAGCGTCGGCAGGAACCCCGTCGTGCCGTACCGCCGGTGCGCCGCGCCGATCCGCGCGATCGTCGCCATGCTGGGATCGGCATTGAACAGCGCGTCGCCGCCGCCGTTGACCTGGGTGTCGATGAAGCCGGGCAGCAGGCGATGGCCGCCGAGATCGACGCGCGGCCCCGGTACCGTCAGCGAGCCGCGCGGCGCGATCGCCGCAACCCGGCCGTCGCGGACGAGGACATCGGCATCGCGCAATGCGCCCCCGGTCAGGACGCGCCCGTTGAGGAACAGCCGGTCGATCACCGCCTGGCGACCGCGGGCACGCGCCGGGCCGAA
>CAXTQJ010000208.1:0-4672 GCA_964246245.1 uncultured Sphingomonadaceae bacterium | reverse complement strand
GCTCGTCGCCGGCTTCGGCCTTATCGGCGGGCTCGGCCGCCGCTACCGCCGTCGGGCGGCGAGCGCCTGACGTCCGCGCCGCCGCGCCGCCACTGCCGGAGATAGACGAAATAGATCACCGCCAGCGTCGCGGCGAAGGCGAACCACTGCAGCGCATAGTTGAGATGATTGTCGGGCAGGTCGGCGGGGTCGGGCAGGCGCGACGGCAGCAGCCCCGGCGCGGCGGTGGTCGGGATGAGCATGAAGCGCGGGCGGTTCGGCTCGCTGCCGTAGGGATGCTCGATCAGCGTGCCGGTGAAGGTCGTGTCGAGGTCGAGCGCGCGGGTCGCGTCGGGCCGCGGCGTCCAGCCAGCGACGACGACGAGGTCGGGCCGTCGCTCGCCGGCCTTCGCCGCGCCGTGGCAGTCGACGACGACGAGGAAGCCGCCCTCGCCGCCGCCCCCGCTTCCCGTCGCGCCGTCGCCGCCGCCGGCCGCGCTCTCGCCGCCGCGGATATCGTACGGCACGACCCGGCCGGGGCGGCAGTCGACCTCGGCGCGGCGGTACTGAAGGTCGGCCGCGCCGATCATCGCAAGGGTGTAGTCGTGCGCGGTGACCGGCGGCAGCGTCTTCGCCGCCGCGAGCCGGGCGATCAGGTCGTGTTTCCACTCCCGGCGGTGGAGCTGCCACAGGCCAAGGCCGAGCAGCAGCGGGATCATCGCCAGCGTCAGCAGCGTCGCCGCGATGGGAACGCCGCGTCGCCGGCCACGCGCGACGCGCGACGGCGGCGTCACTCGTGCCGCCCGAGCCGCGCGTCGTTCCTGTATTCCAGCGCGAGAAGCAGTCCCTTGGCGATCCGCAGCAGGACCAGTGTCAGGCCGATGGTCACCGGCACCCAGACGACGACATGGACCCACCACGGTGGCGACCGGCTCAGCTCGAGCCAGATCGCGCCGACGACGACGACCGTACCGACGAGGAAGATCAAGAACGGCGCGGCGGCATCGCCGACATCGAAAGCGCCATAGTCTAGGCCGCATCGATCGCAGCGGTCGCGGAAGCTCGCGACGCGGTGGAACAGCGTCGGCGCCCCGCAGCGCGGACAAAGGCCGAACACCGCCCCGCGGAGCGGCGATTGCGCCAATGGCCGGCTCACGGCGCGGCCCTGGCAGGCTTCACCCCGCCGCCGCGGACACCAGCGCGCCGAAGTGGCTGCCCCAGCAGTAAATCGCGATGAACAGGAACAGCCAGACGACGTCGACGAAGTGCCAGTACCATGCCGCCGCCTCGAAGCCGAAGTGCTGCGTCGGGGTAAAGTCGCCGCGGTACGTGCGGACGAGGCAGACGGCGAGGAAGATCGTCCCGACGAAGACATGGAAGCCATGGAAGCCGGTCGCCATGTAAAAGGTCGCGCCGTAGATGTTGCCGGCGAAGCCGAACGCGGCGTGGCTGTACTCGAACGCCTGGATCGAGCTGAAGCACGCGCCCAGGATGATCGTGAACCACAGCCCGCGCTTCAGACCGTCGCGATCACCGTGGATAAGCGCGTGGTGCGCCCACGTCACCGTCGTTCCCGACAGCAGCAGAATCATCGTGTTGAGCAGCGGAAAGGCAAACGGGTCGAGTACCTCAACACCCTTGGGTGGCCACACACCGCCGACCGTCGCCGCCGCGCTCGGGTAGAGCGACGAACTGAAATAGGCCCAAAACCACGCGACGAAGAACATCACCTCCGACGCGATGAACAGGATCATGCCGTAACGGTGGTGGAGCTGGACGACCGGCGTATGATCGCCCGTGTTCGCCTCGTGAACGACATCGGACCACCAGAAGAAGAAGATGGCGAGTACCGACGCCATGCCGAGGCCCCAGACCCACGGCCCCCACGGCAGCTTGTGCATCCAGCCGACCGTGCCGGCGGCAAGGATCAGCGCGGCGAACGCGCCGAGGATCGGCTTCGAGCTTGGGTTGACGAGATGATAGTCGTGGTCGTGCGTCTTGGCGTGGGCCATGGCGTCCTCAGTTCGTCGTGGCGGCGGGATCCGCCTTGGCGGCGTCTACCGGGAAGAAGGTATAGGATAAAGTGATCTCGTCGATCTTCCTCGCTTGCGGATCGTCGAGGATGTCGCGGTCGACGAAATAGATGACCGGCATCTCGACCGTCTCGCCGGCTTTCAGCGTCTGCTCGGTGAAGCAGAAGCACGCGATCTTCTTGAAATACCTGCCGGCGAGATCGGGCGAGACGTTGAACGTCGCGCGACCGGTCGTCGCCTTGGCCGACAGGTTGGTGGCATGGAAGAACGCCATGCGCCGGCCGCCGATGGGAACCGTCACCTGCGTCGCATCGGGGGCGAAGGTCCACGGCATCCCCGGCGAGGTGTTGCCGTCGAAGCGGACCTTGACCGTCGCGCCGGCGATCGGCGTCTCGGCGGCGGCGGCGCGGCCGGTGGTCCCGGCGAACCCGGTCGCGGCGCAGAAGACGCGGTAGAGCGGAACGCTGGCGAAGGCGAGCCCGGCCATGGCGACGGCGACGCCGCCGGCCCACAATGCCGTCGCGCGGTTGTTCGCCGCGGCAGTCACTTGATCATCCGGACGACGGTGATGCCGAAGAAGAGGACGACGAGCGCGCCGAGGAACAGGCCGAGCGCGACGTTGCGCGCGCGGCGGCGGCGGTTGAACTCGGCGGTCTGCGCGGGCGTCCAGTCGACCTTCATGCGAGCAGCCAGTGATCGGCCACCAACGCGGCGAAGATCATGAACAGATAGTAGAGCGAATAGCGGAACAGCGCCTTCTCCGGCCCCATCGCCGCGGCGGCGATCGCGGTGTTGCGGAAGACGGCGACCGCCCGGACGACGAAGGCCGCACCGGCGCTCGCCGCGACGATGCCGTACACCACGCCGGCCAGGCCGAGCAGCCATGGCGACAGCGTCACGGAGACGAGAACGAGCGTGTAGAGGAGAATCTGCCGCCGGGTCGCCGCCTCGCCCGCGACGACGGGGAGCATCGGCACCCCGGCCTTGGCGTAATCGGCCTCCATGAACAGCGCGAGGCTCCAGAAGTGCGGCGGGGTCCACAGGAAGATGATCGCGACCATCAGCAGCGGCAGCGTCGAGACGTCGCCGGTCACCGCCGCCCAGCCGATCAGCGGCGGGAAGGCTCCGGCGAGGCCGCCGATGACGATGTTCTGCGGCGTCCGCCGCTTGAGCCAGACGGTGTAGACGACGACGTAGAACAGGATCGACCCGGCGAGGATCGTCGCCGCCAGCCAGTTGACGCCGAGGCCCATGACCGCGACCGAGCCGACCGCGAGCGCGACGCCGAACGCCAGCGCCTCGTGTGCCGCGACCCGGCCGGCGGGGAGGGGCCGCTGCGCGGTGCGCTTCATCACCGCGTCGATGTCGGCCTCGTACCACTGGTTGAGCGCACCCGCCGCCCCCGCGCCGACCGCGACGCACAGGATCGCGACGAAGCCGATGAACGGGTGAACGTGGCCGGGGGCGGTGAACAGCGCGCACGCCGCCGAGAAGACGACGAGGCTCATCACCCGCGGCTTGAGAAGCGCGAGGTAGTCGCGCCAGTCGGCGAAGCTGACGCCCGGTGGAGCGACGACGGCTGACGATACCGTCGCCACTACTTGATGACCGGCAGCGTCTCGAACTGGTGGAACGGCGGCGGCGACGGCAGCGTCCACTCGAGCGTCGTCGCACCCTCACCCCAATAGTTGCCGGCGACGCGCTTGTTCGCGACGAACGACCAGACCAGGTTGAGGAAGAAGAAGCCCATCCCCACCGCCATGATCGCGTAGCCGATGCTCGACAGGTAGTTGTAGTGCTCGAACTGCGCCGGATAGTCGGGGATGCGCCGCGGCATACCCTGCTGGCCGAGGAAGTGCTGCGGGAAGAACAGCACGTTGACGCCGATGAAGAAGATCCAGAAGTGGAGCTTGCCGAGCACCTCGTTGTAGGCGCGGCCGGTCATCTTGCCGAACCAGTAGTAGAAGCCGGCGAAGATCGCGAACACCGCGCCGAGGGACAGCACGTAGTGGAAGTGCGCGACGACGTAGTAGGTGTTGTGCATGTAGGTATCGATGCCGGCGTTCGACAGCAGCACGCCGGTGACGCCGCCGACGGTGAACATGACGATGAAGCCGATCGCCCACAGCATCGGCGTCTCGAAGCTGATCGACCCGCCCCACATCGTCGCGATCCAGCTGAAGATCTTGATGCCGGTCGGCACCGCGATGATCATGGTGGCGGCGGTGAAGTACATCTTGGTGTTCACGTCGAGGCCGCTGGTGAACATGTGGTGCGCCCACACGATGAAGCCGATCAGCCCGATCGCGACCATCGCGTAGGCCATGCCGAGATAGCCGAACACCGGCTTCTTCGAGAAGGTCGACACGATCTGGCTGATCATCCCGAAGCCCGGCAGGATGAGGATGTAGACCTCGGGGTGGCCGAAGAACCAGAACAGGTGCTGGTACAGGATCGGATCGCCGCCGCCGGCGGGATCGAAGAAGGTCGTGCCGAAGTTGCGATCGGTCAGCAGCATCGTGATCGCGCCGGCGAGGACGGGGAGCGACAGGAGCAGCAGGAAGGCGGTGACGAGGACCGACCAGACGAACAGCGGCATCTTGTGCAGCGTCATACCCGGCGCGCGCATGTTGAAGATCGTCGTGATGAAGTTGATCGCC
>CAXTQJ010000207.1:0-4696 GCA_964246245.1 uncultured Sphingomonadaceae bacterium | reverse complement strand
GGGGCGCCGGGGGGATCGCGGGGGCGCCGGGGTGGGGCGCAGAATGGGCGGGCGGGCCGCCGACGGCGTACAGCCCGGTCGCGGCGAGCGCGACGACGACCGCGACCGCCAGCGCCAACCGCGCCGCCGTCCGGTCGGCGAGCAGCCGCACCGCGAACGGCCGCGCCCGCGCCTCGACGAGCAGGCGGCGCTTGAGCTCGGTCCGGAGCGCGCCGGCCGCGCCGTCGTCGAGTTGCCCCGACGCCTGCTGGCCGTCGACTTCGGCGAGCTGGTCGCGGATCACCGCGACGACGGTGTCGCCCTCGCGCGCGGCGGCGTCGTAGCGGCGGACGAGCGGGATGGTCAGTCCGACGGCGGCGACCACGACCATCACCGCGAAGACGAGCGCGAGCGCGACGGTCATCGGGCGGATGGTCCGTCCAGCAATCGGTCGACTTCGGCCACTTCGGCGTCGCTGAGCGCCGCGTCGCCCGTCGCGCGCCGCCGCACCATCGCCGCGACCCCCGCCGCGCCGACGGCGAGCAGCGCCGCGGGGCCGAACCAGAGCAGCGCCGTCGCCGACTCGACCGGGGGCTTGAGCAGGACATAGTGGCCGTAGCGGTCGACGAGGTACTGGACCGCCTTGGCGTCGGAGTCGCCGGCGACGAGGCGCTCGCGGACGATGACGCGGAGGTCGTGCGCGAGCGGCGCATCGCTGTCGTCGATCGACTGGTTCTGGCAGACGACGCAGCGGAGCCCGGCGCTGATCGCCCGCGCCCGCGCCTCGAGCGCGGGGTCGGCGAGTTGCTCCGACGGCAGCACCGCCGCCGCCGGCGACGCGACCATCGCCGCCGGGGTCGCTAGCAGGAGCAGCAGCAGGAACCGCGTCATGCCTCGGCGCGGAGCTTCGCAAGCAACGGGGCCAGGGTGTCGTGCCAGTCGGACGCGGTAATCGGGCCGACCTGCTTGTAGCGGATGCGGCCGCGGCCATCGACGACGAAGGTCTCGGGCACCCCGGTCACGCCGAGGTCGATGCCGGTCCGCGCGGTCGGGTCGCTGGCGATGCGGCGATAGGGATTGCCGAGCTTGGCCAGCCACTTGCGCGCGACGTCGGGCTGGTCCTTCCAGTCGAGGCCGTAGACCGGCGCCCCGCTCGCGGCGATCTGCAGCAGCATCGGATGTTCCTGCGGGCACGACGCACACCACGACGCGAAGACGTTGAGCAGCCGCGGCTCGCCGGCCTTCGCCGCCGAACCGAAGTCGGTCGAGGCGAAGCCGCCGCCGGCGTCGAGCCCGGCGAGGTCGAAGTGCGGCAGCGCGCGGTCGATCAGCACCGACGGGATGCGCGCCGGGTCCTGCGTCAGGCCGTGCGCGAACACCGCGATCAGCGCGGCGAATACGGCGACCGGCACGGCGAACAGCAGGCGCTTCATGCGAGCGCAAGCCGCGGGACGGCGGCCGGCCGCGCGACCCCGAGCCGGAAGCGCCGGTCGGCGAGCGACACGCACCCGCCCAGCGCCATCAGCACCGCCCCGGCCCAGATCCAGCCGACGAGGGGGTGATCGTACAACCGGACGACGATGCCGCTGCCCTCGACCTCGCCGACCGCGACATAGGTGTTGCCGGCGAGGCGCGAGGCGATGCCGGCCTCGGTCGTTTGGGTGCGGCTGGCGGGGTAGAAGCGGCGTTCCGACGTCAGCGGCACGGTCGCACCCCCGCGCTCCATCGCGAACGACGCGATCAGGGTGACGTAGTTCGGCCCCATCGCTTCGCGCAGGCCGGTCAGCCGCACTGTCGCCGGGCCGATCGCGACACGCTCGCCCGGGTGCATGACGAGGACCTTCGACGTCTGCCACGTCGATATCACCGTCACCCCGGCGACGAGGACGCCGAGTCCGGCATGGGCGAGCACTAGGCCGTAGGTCGCGACCGGCGTCGTCCGCACCTTGCGCCACGTGTCGCTACCGCTCCAGCGGCGGACGAGGATCGCCGCCGCGCCGAGGACGAGCCAGACGGCGAGCGCGATACCGCCGGCCGCAGCGACGTGCTCGACGCCGGCGACGGCGACCGCCGCGACCAGCGCGACCGCCGCAGCGACGAGCGGGACGCGCAGGCGGCCGAGGACGCCGGCGAGCGTGTCGCGCTTCCACATCAGCATCGGCCCGAACACGACGAGGGCGAGGAGCGGCACGGCCAGCGGCACGAAGGTCAGCGCATAATAAGGCGGGCCGACCGAAATCTTGTCTGTCGAAAAGGCCTCCATGATGACGGGATAGAAGGTGCCGAGGAAGACGACCGACGTCGTCGCCATCAGGAACAGGTTGTTGACGACCAGCCCCGTCTCGCGGCTGACGCGACCGAACAGTGCCCCCGACCGCAGCACGGGGGCGCGCGCGGCGAACAACGTCAGCGCGCCGCCGGTCGCGCCGACGATGATCGCGAGGATGAAGACGCCGCGGCGCGGATCGACGGCGAACGAGTGGACCGACGTCAGGATGCCCGAGCGGACGAGGAAGGTCCCGATCAGCGACAGCGAGAAGGTCAGGATCGCGAGCAGGATGGTCCAGCCGATCAGCGCCCCGCGGCGTTCGAGGACGAGCGCCGAATGGAGCAGCGCGGTGCCCATCAGCCACGGCATCAGCGACGCGTTCTCGACCGGGTCCCAGAACCACCACCCGCCCCAACCGAGCGTGTAATAGGCCCAGACGCTGCCGAGCGTGATGCCGCACGTCAGGCAGACCCACGCCGCCAGCACCCACGGCCGCACCCACCGCCCCCACGCCCCGACGACCCCACCCTCGAACAGCGCCGCGGCGGCGAAGGCGAAGGCGACCGAGAAACCGACATAGCCGAGGTAGAGCAGCGGCGGATGGATGACGAGCCCGGGGTCCTGGAGCAGCGGGTTCAATTCGGCCCCGTCGAGCGGGGCCGGCGACAGCCGTGCGAACGGGTTCGAGGTGAACAGCAGGAAGGCGAGGAACGCCGCGCCGATCATCCCCTGGACGGCAAGGACGCGCGCCTGGAACGACCCGCGCAGGTTGTCGCCGTACCACGCGACGCCTGCACCGAAGACGGCGAGGATCAGCACCCACAGCAGCATCGACCCCTCGTGGTTCCCCCACACGCCGGCGAAGCGGTAGACGAGCGGCTGGGTCGAATGGGTGTTCGCCGCGACGACGGCGAGCGAGAAATCGAGCCGGACAAAGGCGAAGGCCAGCGCGGCGAAAGCGGTGCCTACGAACAGCGCCTGGAGCGTCGCCGCGGCGCGGCCAAACGCCATCAGCGCCGGGTCGCCGCGCGCCGCGCCGATCATCGGCACGGCCGACTGGAGCAGCGACACGATCAGCGCGAGGACCAGCGCAAAATAACCGATCTCACCGGCCATCGAGGAAGGTCCACCCGAGCATCCGCCGGCGTCTTAGCGCTTTCGCCGGGCGGGTGGTAGGGGGTGCGACATGGTCGATACGATCACCAGCCCGGCGAACCCGACGCTCAAGGCGCTGCGCGCGCTCCACGACAAGAAGCATCGCCGCGCCGACGGCCGCTTCCTCGCCGACGGACTGCGCATCGTCGCCGAAGCGGTCGACAGCGGCGTCGTGCCCGAGGTGATCGTCTTCGCGCAGGACTTCGCCGGACACCCCCTCGTCGCGCAGCTGATCGCGGCGACCGAGGCCAGCGGCGGGCAGGCGATCGCGACGACGCCCGACCTGCTCGGCCGCCTGACGCGCAAGGACAATCCGCAAGCCGTGGTCGGCGTCTTCCGCGCCCGGCCGGTGCCGCTGGCGCGGCTCGACCGGGGCGCGGCGGGGCTGTGGCTCGTCGTCGAAGCGCTCAAGGACCCCGGCAACCTCGGCACGATCCTGCGCACCGGCGACGCGGTCGACGCGGGCGGCGTCATCCTGCTCGACGACTGCTGCGACGTCTTCGGCACCGAGACGGTCCGCGCGTCGATGGGGGCGATCTTCACCCAGCACGTGACCCTCGCGGCGGGTACGGAGTTCTTCGCGTGGCTGCGTTCCGGCCCCGGCTTCCTCGCCGGAGCGGCGCTGACCGGCGCGGTCGACTACCGCCGCGTCGATTATCCGCCGCCGACCTTCCTGCTGCTCGGCAACGAGCAGTCGGGGCTGCCCGCGGCATACGCGGCGGCGTGCGACGTTCTCGTCAAGCTGCCGATGCGTGGCCGTGCCGACAGCCTGAACGTCGCCGTCGCGGCGGGCGTCCTCGCCTATCAGGTCGTCGCGGGGCACGATCCCGCCTGACGCGGCGCGGTTTCCGACCGCGCGCCGCCTGTGCTAGCAGCGGCGTCCGATATCCGAAGGGAAGTCCGACATGACCCGCATCGCCTATGAAGTCGTCGAGCACGACGGCGGCTGGACCTACAAGGTCGGCGACGTCTTCACCGAGACCTACCGGACCCACGCCGAGGCGACCGCGGCGGCGCAGGCGGCGGCCGCCGAGCACGGCGTCGCCGGCGAGACGGTGCCGATCGCCTTCGAGGACGCCGACGGCCGGTGGCACGAGGAGACCGCCTCCGGCGACGACCGGCCCGAGGTCGAGGTCAAGGACGCGGAGTAGGACCTTCATCCCGCCACCGCGGTCGACCCGCGCCGCGGAAGCGGCTAGGGCCTGTTGCCGTGGCATCGAACCACCTCGTCATCCCGGCGCAGGCCGGGATCCATCGACTCGAACCGTCGAGGTCATGGATCCCGTCCTGCGC
>CAXTQJ010000206.1:3481-4701 GCA_964246245.1 uncultured Sphingomonadaceae bacterium | reverse complement strand
CATCCTCGGCATCGCGGCATTGTACCTCGCGGCCGCGCGCGCCACCGCGCCGGTCGCCGTCGCCGCGTGACCGTCGCCCGGACGCCGCCCCCCCCCGCCGCCGTGACCGCGTGGCACCGCGGGTCGGTCGCGCGATCGTCAGGGATCGTCATGCGAATCACCGCGGGATCACCGCGCCGGCCACGGCCGCGGCCGCTGCCCCCAGCCGGGCCGGATCAATGAAATCAGCGGGTTGAATCCCTACAAAATGTTCCACGTGGAACATTGTCCTACACCAGCACCCCCTGCGCCATGGCCTCACCATACGGCGGCGGCGGGATCGCCGTCGTCGCGACGCGCATCGCCGCCGACCACCGTTCGGTCAACTCGCGGTAATAGGCGTCGTCGTCGGTGATGCGGTGGACCAGCTCGGGCTCGCTGTCGCCGGCGCGGAGCTGCATCAGATCAATGGGTAAGCCGACGGCGAGGTTCGACCGCATCGTAGAGGTGAAGCTGATCAGCGCGACCTTGACCGCTTCTTCGAGCGTCGTCTCCCACGTCACGACGCGGTCGAGGATCGGCTTGCCGTACTTGGGCTCGCCGATCTGGAGGTAGGGCGTGTCGGGCTGGCATTCGATGAAGTTGCCGCTCGAATAGATCAGGAACAGCCGCGGCTTCCGCCCGGCGATGCAGCCGCCGAAGAGGAGCGACGCGCCAGTCGATACCTTGTCGCCACCGACCGCCTCGTCGACCGCCGCACGCGCCGCGTGGAGCGCTTGCCCGACCAGCGTCGCGGCGCGAAACATCGTCGGCGCGGTCGCGAGCGTCTCGGCCGGCGGCTCGCCGGAGTCCTTGGCGGCTTCGGTGTCAGCGAGGAGCATCGCGTCGGACAGCCGGGTTAGCGCCGCCTGCGTGACCGACAGCGATCCGGCGCTGGCGACGACCATCGTCCGGCCCGGTCCAATGTCCATGATGCGGAGCTTGCGGTAGCTTGACACGTTGTCGAGGCCGGCGTTGGTCCGGGTATCGGCGAGCATCGCCAGTCCGTCCTTGACCAAGACCCCGACGCAGTAGGTCACTCCTGCCCTCCCGCCGCCCGTTCCTGGCGGCCCCAGCCCTGCGACTGGCGCATCGACCCGAGCGTCTGGCTCTGGCTGAAGCGCGTGGCCGTGTCGACCGCGTTGACGCTGACCGTCATCGTCTCGGTCCCGCCGCCGCGTCGCGCCCCGCCATGAGGCTCT
>CAXTQJ010000206.1:2483-3471 GCA_964246245.1 uncultured Sphingomonadaceae bacterium | reverse complement strand
GGAGGGGGGCGGCGTCGAGATAGTCGAGGCCGACCGCGACGCGGACGTGGGCCGGGGTCGTCGAGATGCCGTTGGTCGGATCGAACCCGACCCAGCCGAGGTCGGGAACGAGCGCCTCGGCCCAGGCGTGGCCGGCCGGCTGCGCCTCGGCGCGGACGTAGTGGCCCGAAACGTAGCGCGCCGGGACGCCCAGCGCGCGCGCGGCGGCGCAGAAGACGTGGGTGTAATCCTGGCAGACCCCCGACCGCTGCGCGAAGGCGGTCGCCGCGTCGGTCCCGGTGCCGGTCGCCTCGGCGTCGAAGCGCATCGCCGCGTTCAGCCCGGTATTGAGCGCGTGAAGGCGGTCGAGCACCGGCCCGTCGCCGAAGCCGCGCGCGAACGCGGCGATGCCCGCGTCGGGGGCCGTCAGTTCGGTCGAGCGGAGGAAGGTCGCCGCCGGCAGCGGCTCGACGAAGCCGCGGACGCTGCCGTGCGCCTCCTCGGTGTCGACCTCGCCGGTGACGATCAGCGTCAGGCGGCGGACCTGCCCGTCGGCGGTAAACAGGTGGGTCCAGTTGCCGAAGGCGTCGGTGCCGGGGCGGAGCGCGCCGTCGGCGTCGACATCGATCCGCCAGCGGTGGACGAGCTGGTCGGTCCCCGACCGCGGCTGGAGGCGCAGCATCTGGACGACGCCGCTCGCGGGTTCGGAATAGTGATACGCCGTGGTGTAGTCGATCCGGATCCGCATCGCCGCTCCCGCCGTCAGAACAGGTACTGCTCGGCGATCGCCGCCCCGAGCCGGTTGTTGTCGGCGATGAAGGTGCGCAGGAACTCGTGGAGCCCGCTCGAATAGATCGTGTCGATCTTGGCCTGATCGAGCGCCGCATAGCCCGACGCCGCGAGCCGATGCGCCGGCCCGCGCCGCGCGCTGGCGATCGACAGCTGGTCGAGGCGGCGAAGGATCTCCTCGTAGCAGCTGACGAGGCTGCGCGGGATCGCGCGGTTGAGG
>CAXTQJ010000206.1:885-2473 GCA_964246245.1 uncultured Sphingomonadaceae bacterium | reverse complement strand
GAGGTACATCGCCGTCGGCCGCAGGATGAGGAGGTCGGCGACGAGCCACGGCTTGACCGTGTCGCGGTAGACCCAGCGGTACGCGGTCAGGGCCGACACGGTGCGGAGGATCGTCGTCCACTGGAAATAGTCGAGGCTGCCGCCGACCCGCTCGCCGCGCGGCAGGAGGAGGTGATACTTGACGTCCAAGAGCCGCGCGGTGTTGTCGGCGCGCTCGACCGCGCTGCCCAGCGCGATGAACCAATAGGCGTCGCCGCGCAGCATCGTCCGGTGCGCCGCGCCGTCGAAGGCGAGCATCGACGCCTTGACCGTTTCGAGCAGCGTCCCGAGCCTGTCGCGGTCATCGAGGCGCGTTCCGTACTTCTGGACGTCGAGCCACGCGCCGTTGATCGCCTCCCACCCTTCGAGCGTCAGCGCGGTGCGGACCGCGCGGGCGTTGGCGCGCGCCGCCTCGAGGCAGCGGCGGATCGACGACGGGTTGGCCGGGTCGACGGTCAGGAACGCGCCGACGCCGGCCTCGTCGACCGCGCCGCCGTGGGCGGCATAGGCATCGGCCATCCACGCCGCCTCGAGCGCCGATTCCCACGCGTTCGACATGCCGCCGTACGACGACGGCAGCGCCGCCAGCCGCAACGTCGCCTCGATCAGCCGCGACAGGAAGTCGGCGCGCTCGATGTAGCGCCCGACCCAGTAGAGGTTGCCGGCGGTGCGCGAGAGCATCTACCCCTCCCCCGAAGGGGAGGGGAGGCGTCGCCGCTAGTCATCGACCACCCACGTGTCCTTCGTGCCGCCGCCTTGGCTCGAATTGACCACCAGCGACCCCTGGTCGAGCGCCACCCGCGTCAGCCCCCCCGGCACGATCCGGCTGCCGTGGGTTCCGGTCAGCACGAACGGCCGCAGGTCGACGTGGCGCGCCTCGACGCCGGCGTCGCACAGCGTCGGACAGGTCGACAGCGCGAGCGTCGGCTGGGCGATGAACTTCTCCGGGTTCGCGCGCAGCTTCGCGGCGAAGGCGGCGATCGTGTCCTTCGGCGCGTGGGGACCGACGAGCATCCCGTAGCCCCCCGACCCGTCGACCTCCTTGACGACCAGTTCGGGGAGATGATCGAGGACATAGGCGAGCGCGTCGGGCTCGCGGCAGCGCCACGTCGGCACGTTCTTCAGGATCGGCTCGGCGCCCGAGTAGAAGCGGATGATCTCGGGCATGTAGCTGTAGATCGCCTTGTCGTCGGCGACGCCGGTGCCGATCGCGTTGGCGATCGAGACGTTGCCGGCGTCGTAGGCGCTCATCAGTCCGGGGACGCCGAGCATCGACTCGGGACGGAAGACGAGCGGGTCGAGGAAGGCGTCGTCGAGGCGGCGGTAGATGACGTCGACCCGGCGCGGTCCCTCGGTCGTCCGCATGAACACCTTCTCGTCACGCACGAACAGGTCGCTCCCCTCGACCAGCTCGATGCCGAGCTTGTCGGCGAGGAAGCTGTGTTCGTAGAACGCGCTGTTGTGCTGCCCCGGCGTCAGCAGCACCGCCGTCGGGTCGTTGGCCCCCGGGGGGGGGGGGCGGGCAAGCCGGCAGTGGGGGGGCCCGGGG
>CAXTQJ010000206.1:0-875 GCA_964246245.1 uncultured Sphingomonadaceae bacterium | reverse complement strand
GTGCTGGCCCGGCGTCAGCAGGACAGCGGTCGGATCGCTGCTCGCGGCGGCGGGGGCGATCGAATGAAGCATGTCGAGGAGCAGGTCGGGATAGGTCTCGACCGGACGGATGCGGAACCTGGCGAACAGCTCGGGGACGAGCTTGAGCATGACCTCGCGGTTCTCGAGCATGTACGACACCCCCGACGGGGTCCGGGCATTGTCCTCGAGGACATAGAAGTCGTCGGCGTCGGTGCGGACGAGGTCGATCCCGGCGATATGGACCCAGATGTCGCCGACCGGACGCTTGCCGATCATCTGGACGTTGAAACCGGGATTGCGGAGGACGAGTTCCTCGGGGACGACGCCGGCGCGGAGGATGTCCTGCGGCCCGTAGATGTCGGCGAGGAACGAATTGAGCGCGGCGACGCGCTGGACCAGCCCCGCTTCCATCGCCGTCCACTCGGCCTTGCCCAGGATGCGCGGGACGATGTCGAACGGGATCAGCCGTTCGGCGGCGTCGGGGTCGCCGTAGACGGCGAAGGTGATGCCGATGCGGCGGAAGAACAGCTCGGCCTGGCGCCGCCGCGCGGTCATCACGTCGTGCGGCGATTCCGCCAGCCAGTCGGCGATCGGTGCATAGGCGTCGCGCACCGCCGCCGCGCCGGCGTGGCCGTACATCTCGTCGAAGGCCCGGGTGGTCGGCACGGCGGCTCCGCGCGGCAGGGTGCCGCGGCGGCATAGTGTGCAGTGCAGCGGCGCGGCGCAAGGGCCGCGCGCCGTTACCGCCTATCCGCGCCGTTACGCTGCCGTCAGCGGGGTCGCTCGTCGTGGTTCGACTCGCGCGGATGCGGGGGCGGCGCGGCCGGGCGCGGCTGGACCATCGGGGCCGGCAT
>CAXTQJ010000205.1:3081-4740 GCA_964246245.1 uncultured Sphingomonadaceae bacterium | reverse complement strand
GGCCCGCACGCTGCGCGAGAAGGCATTGGCCGCGATCGACGCCACCCGCTGGGTGCCCGAGCGGTCGAAGAACCGCATCACCGCGATGGTCGCCGGTCGGCCCGACTGGGTGATCAGCCGCCAGCGCGCGTGGGGGGTGCCGATCACGCTGTTCGTCGACCGGCGGAGCGGCGATTACCTCCGCGACGCCGCCGTCGACGCACGCATCGTCGCCGCGGTCGAAGCGCAGGGGGCGGACGCGTGGTGGGCGACCGATCCGGCGGACTTCCTCGGCCCCGACCGCGACGCGAGCGACTACGACCGCGTCGACGACATCCTCGACGTGTGGTTCGACAGCGGCTCGACCCACGCCTTCGTCGTCGAGGGGCGCTATGGGCCGGGCGTCCGCGCCGACCTGTACGTCGAGGGGTCGGACCAGCACCGCGGCTGGTTCCAGTCGTCGCTCCTCGAGAGCGTCGGCACCCGCGGCGTCGCGCCGTACCGCGGCGTGCTGACCTATGGCATGGCGCTCGACGCCGAGGGCAAGAAGATGTCGAAGTCGGTCGGCAACGTCGTCGACCCGATCAGGATCGCCGACACGCAGGGAGCCGACATCCTCCGCCTGTGGGTCGCCTCGATCGACTATTTCGACGACGTCAAGATCGGCCGCGAGGTCCTCGCCGGCGCGACCGATACCTATCGCAAGCTGCGCAACACCTTCCGTTACCTGCTCGGCGCGCTCGCCGGGTGGGACGAGGCCGAGCGGATCGCCGTCGCCGACATGCCCGAGCTCGAGCGCTGGGTGCTCCACCGCGTCGCCGAACTCGACGCCGAATGCCGTCGCGCCGTCGCCGCGCTCGACTTCGCGCCGATGACGGCGGCACTCGTCGGCTTCGCGCAGAGCGACCTGTCGGCCTTCTACTTCGACATCCGCAAGGACAGTCTCTACTGCGACGCGGCCGACAGCCCGAAGCGCCGCGCCTGCCGGACGGTGCTCGACACGCTGTTCCACGCGCTGGCCAAGTGGCTCGCGCCGGCGCTCGCGTTCACCGCCGACGAGGTGTGGCGGACGCGGTTTCCGGACGGCGGCAGCGTCCATCTCGGCGAATGGGCCGACTACTCGGCATGGCGCGACGAGGCGCTGGGGGCGCGGTGGGCGCGGCTGCGCGCGCTCCGCGGTCTCGCGACGCTGGCGATCGAACCCGAGCGCAAGGCGAAGACGCTGGGATCGAGCCTCGAGGCCAACCTGCTCGTCACCGCCGGCCACGACGCCGCGGCGCTGATCGGCTCGGTCGACTTCGCCGAGCTGGCGATCGTCGCCCGCGTGACGCTGGCGGTCGATCCGGTGCTGGCCGAGGGCGCGCTGGTCACCGTATCGCGCACCGACCTGCCCCGCTGCGACCGCTGCCGCCGCCACCTGCCCGACATCGATCCGGCGACCGGGCTCGACTCGCGCTGCGCCGAGGTGATCGCGCGTGTCTGTCGTCCTTCCCCGCGAGCGGGAGAGGGAAAATGAAGCGCCTCGGTTACGGCCTCGCCGCGCTCGTCTTTGTCCTCGACCAGCTGGTCAAGTACTGGGTCGCCGCCGTCCTTGACCTCCGCGCGCGCGGGGTCTTCCCGATCGTCACCGGCGTCGACCTGACGTGGGTCGAGAACCCCGGCGTGTCGATGAGCCTGCTC
>CAXTQJ010000205.1:2657-3036 GCA_964246245.1 uncultured Sphingomonadaceae bacterium | reverse complement strand
GATGCGCTGGGTGCTCGTCGTGGCGACGCTCGCCATCGCCGCCGGCGTCGCGGTGTGGATAGCGCGCGAGACGAACCGGCTCGACACGGTCGCGCTGGGGTTCGTTCTCGGCGGGGCACTCGGCAACATCGTCGACCGGGTGCGGTTCGGCTATGTCGTCGATTTCATCCACTTGTGGTGGCACGACCATCATTTTTACGTCTTCAACGTCGCCGATGCGGCTATAACCATCGGCGTCATCCTGCTGGTGCTGCGGAGCGTCGTCGCGCCCGCCGCCGCCCGGCAGGCCTAGGAGTCAAGCGCATGAAGTCGTGGCCGATCCTGCTGCTGTCCGCCGCCGTGGCCCTCGCCGGGTGCGCCCACCACCGCCAGCGGCTGT
>CAXTQJ010000205.1:0-2610 GCA_964246245.1 uncultured Sphingomonadaceae bacterium | reverse complement strand
AGCCCGGCGCGGCGCGCGCACTCGCCGACGACGCCCAGACCAATGCGGCGGAGGCGCTGTTCGGCCCCGGGGTGCGGATCACGCCGAAGTCGCCGGCCGAGAACGGCCTCCTCGACAAGGCCGGCGCGGCGAAGCCCGAGCCGAACATCCGCACCTCGGCCGGCGACCCTGATACGCCGACGGTCAACAAGGGCGCCTTCTTGCGGGAATTGCTCGCCGCCCCGGCCAAGACGCTCGATGCGAAGAAGGCGGCGGTGACGCTCGGCGGCTGAGGCGGGAGCGCTCTAGGGCACCCGAGGGCCACGCCCGTCACCAAATTCATAAGTCTCTTCGTAACCAGATGACGGCGCGGGTCTGGCGGCGTTCGACGCCCGACGATCGACGATGAGAGGGAACGGCCGGGTTGTCCCCGGGTCGCTCGACCCTAACGCACGTCGGGCCGTGCAGGACGGCGCCATCGTCGCGGCGCGGAGCCGGCCCAGCCGCCGCCGGTTAATCGCGGATGACGACCCTTCTCGAAGCGCGGCTGTGGCGGCCGAAGCGCGTGCTGATCACGCGCGGCGCGCTGGGCTGGGCGCACGGACGCGCCATCGCCGAACGGGTCACGGCACTCGGCCTGCCGCTGGTCGAGCTGCCCGGCGACCGGCTCGGCGTCGCCGACCTGACCTACGCCGAGGCCAAGTCGACGCTGGCGATCGTCGTCGCGCCGCCGTCGAAGCTGCGCTTTCAGCCGATCGCGCCGTCGGCCGACTGGCGCTTCGACCTCGCCGAGGGCTGCCCGGCGCACTGCAGCTATTGCTACCTCGCCGGGTCGCTCAAGGGGCCGCCGATCACCCGCGCCTATGCCAACCTGCCCGAAATAGTCGGCGCGGTCGCCGGGCACGTCGGTCGCGGCACGGTCACGTCGCGGTCGGCGGCGCGCGCCGACGAGGGGACGACGTTCGAGGCGTCGTGCTACACCGACCCGCTCGGCATCGAGCACCTGACGGGATCGCTGTCGGCGCTCGTCGCCCACTTCGGCGCGTGGGACGCGGGTGTCCAGCTGCGCTTCACGACCAAGTTCGCCGCGGTCGCGCCGCTCCTCGGCCTCGATCATGGCGGCCGGACGCGGATGCGGGTGTCGCTCAACCCGGCGGCGTTCGCGCGTTTCGAGGGCGGGACGGCCCCGGTCGCGGCACGGCTCGGTGCGCTGCGGGCGATGGCGGCGGCGGGGTACCGGATGGGCTTGACCATCGCGCCGATCATCGCCGCCGACGGGTGGCGCACGGCATACGGGGGGCTGCTCGCCGATGTCGCCACTGCGCTTCAGGGGGTGCCGGATCCCGACCTCACCGTCGAACTGATCACGCACCGCTTCTCGGCGGGGTCGAAGGCGGTGCTCGACGGCTGGTATCCGGGGTCGGCGCTCGACATGGGGCCGGCAGGCCGCGCCGAGAAACGGACCAAGTTCGGGACGGTCAAGCACGTCTACGACCGCGCGACGATGACCGAACTGCGCGGCTGGTTCGAAGCCGAGATCGCGGCGCGGCTGCCGCGGGCGCGGGTATTATACTGGACCTGAATCTCGCTCCTCGAGGGGAGAGGGAAAGCGTTTGTTACTTTTTGCCCGGCGCCGCGCGATTGATGCGGCGCGAAAGTGGCGTAGACTGGCGCTGTTGCACCAAGGGGACCGACCGATGAAACCGCTGCTCGCCGCCGTTCTGCTTGCCGCTGCCGCACCGGCGCTTGCCGCCGGACCGTGCGGAGCGGACACGATGGTCGCGATGCGCGTGTCGGTGCTGACCGCGACGGGGACGCCGGCAGGGTTCATGGACGCGGTCAAGGACCACAAGGCGTGGTACGCGAGCCACAACTTCAAGGACGACGTCTTCACCACCGGCCCGGCGCTCGTCGGCGACCGCGGGGCGAGCGAGCGGTCGGGCCGCAAGTTCGTCACCTTCCACACGTACGGCGGCGAGGCCAACCCGAAGCACGACGCGGCGTGGGACGCCTACGTCGCCAAGTACAAGGCCAATGCGACGATCGAGTCGGACCAGCGCTTCTGCCTGCCGAAGGGCGCGACGATCGGGCGGTGAGCGCCGGCCCCGGCGGTCCAGCCGCTCGCCGATGACGCCGTCACGGACGTGGCGCGCACGACGGGCTTCGCCTAAAGGCACTGGCGTGCGTCACCCGGTCCTTGTCGTCTCTATCCTCCTTGCCGCGTGCGGGCATGAAGCACCGCGCCCGGTCACGATCGTCGCTGCCCCACCCCTCGTCGCCGTACCCGCGCCGGCGGTGCCCGCGCGGCCGCCGTGGGTGATGCGCAAGGTCGTGACCGACGCCGTTGCCGTTCCCGGTGGTCGGCGGCACACGGTCAAGGCGGGCGAAACCGGGATCGCCATCGCGCGCGCCTACGGGGTGCCGTGGTCGCGGGTCGTCGCGGTGAACCACCTCAAGGCTCCGTTCACGATCGAGATCGGCGACCAGCTCCTCCTGCCGAGCGCGCGGTCGGTCGCGGCGCTGCCGCCGGCCGAGCGGGCGAAGGCGTTCACGATCGACATCGACGACCTGATCACCGGCGGCGAGCCGGCGACCGGCAACCTCGTCGGCGGGGCTCCGGCGGCGGGGCGA
>CAXTQJ010000204.1:2798-4773 GCA_964246245.1 uncultured Sphingomonadaceae bacterium | reverse complement strand
GTCTCGACGACCGGCTCCTCCCGCGGAGCCTCGCCCGGACGGTGGAGGACGCGCGCGCGCTTGACCTCGACCACGACCGATTTCGACCGGCCGTGGCTGAAGCTCTGCTTGACCTTGCCGATCTCGACCGTCTTGTTGAGGCCGAGCGGGGCACGCATCCCGAGCTTGGGCTTGGTATCGTCGCTCATCTAGAACCCTGAACCCTTCGTCACGACGGCGTCGGTCGCCGCCGTATCCATCGAAATCGAACCGTTGAAGGCGCGCCAGCGGTCGACCGCCGCGATCACCCGCGCGGCCGCCGCGCCGTCACCCACCGCGGCGTGTACCACATTCTCGCGCCCGAGTGCCAAGGACAATTAGGCCCGGCCGGACGGCACGACGACCGTCGCCGCACCCGCCGCCTTCGCCTTGCCGTCGAGCTTGGCCATGCCGTCGGTGGCGGCGTCGGCGGCGTGGAGCACCAGCCTCGCCCGGCCGGCGGCGAGCGCGTCGCCGACGCGGTCATTTCCCCAGATGAGGTGGCCGGCCTTGTTTTCCAAGCCCAGCCGGTCGAGCGCGCGGCGTTCGAGGCCGGCGGCGATCGTCGCGACGAGATCGTCGGGCACCTTGACGCTCGTCGTCTTGAACGCGCGCATCAGCAGCCCGCGCAGCTTGCCGCGCTCGGCCGCGGTCGCGATCAGGCCGCGGTCGGGCGACAGCCACGCCCCGCGCCCCGGCGCCCGCGCGCCGAGGTCGGCATGGACCGTCCCCGCGTCGTCGAGGGCGAGGCGGATCAGCCCGTCGCGGCTGCCGTGCACCCCGGTGAGGATGCACTTGCGCTCGGGCTCAGTCTTGGGGGACGCCGCTAGCGTCTCATTCCGGGACATTCGCGGACGCGACCTCCCCGGCGTTTTCGTCGTCGAACCAGTGGGCGCGCGCCGCCATGATGATGCGGTTGCCGTCGTCCTCGCTCAACCCGAAGGCGCGGAGGATGCCGTCGCGCTTGGCGACCAGCTCGTCCGAGGCGAGGTCGCCGAGATCGTCGAGCGTCTTGATCCCGGCCTTGCCGAGGACGACGAGCATCGCCTCGGTCAGCCCGCCAAGACCAGCCAATGCGTCGTCGACACCGAGCGCGGTGCGCTCCTCGCGGGCGGCGGCCTCCTTGCGGTCGAGCGCCTCCTGCGCGCGGTTCTGCAACTCGCCGGCGAGGTCGTCGTCGAAGCCCTCGATCGCCGCCAGTTCGGCGACGTCGACATAGGCGACTTCCTCGAGTTCGGAGAAGCCCTCGGCGACGAGCAGCTGCGCCAGCGTCTCGTCGACATCGAGTTCGGTCTGGAACATCTCGCTCTTCTCGACGAACTCCTTCTGGCGGCGCTCGCTCTCGTCGGCCTCGGTCATGATGTCGATCTGGCGCCCGGTCAGCTGCGACGCCAGCCGGACGTTCTGGCCGCGGCGGCCGATCGCGAGGCTCAGCTGATCGTCGGGAACGACGACATCGATCCGGTTGTCGGTGTCGTCGAGGACGACCTTGGCGACCTCGGCCGGCTGGAGCGCGTTGACGACGAAGGTCGCGGTGTCGGGCGACCACGGGATGATGTCGATCTTCTCGCCCTGGAGTTCCTGGACAACCGCCTGGACGCGGCTGCCCTTCATGCCGACGCACGCGCCGACCGGGTCGATCGACGAGTCGCGGCTGATGACGCCGATCTTGGCGCGGCTGCCGGGATCGCGCGCGACCGCCTTGATCTCGATGATGCCGTCGTAGATTTCGGGCACCTCCTGCGCGAACAGCTTCTTCATGAACTCGCCCGCCGCGCGGCTGAGGAAGATCTGCGGGCCGCGAATCTCGCGCCGGACCGACAGGATCAGCGTGCGGACGCGGTCGCCGACGCGGAGCACCTCGCGCGGAATCTGCTGGTCGCGGCGGATGACGCCCTCGGCCTTGCCGAGGTCGACGACGACGTGGCCGAACTCGGCGCGCTTGACGACGCCGGTG
>CAXTQJ010000204.1:0-2788 GCA_964246245.1 uncultured Sphingomonadaceae bacterium | reverse complement strand
GTCCTGAAGGGCGAGGGTCCTTGCGGCAGCGCGCCAAGTGTCCCAATCGACTTCGTGGGCCATGGTGGTATGCGGCATGGTGACGGAACGCGGCGCCGCTGTTCAGGGTTGCGCCGCCGGGGAGCACCTGGCGGGTAATCTGCGGGGCGCGGGGGAGGACCCCCGCGGCCTTGCCGAGGTCGACGACGACGGGGCCGAACTCGGCGCGCTTGACGACGCCGGTGATGATCTCGCCCTGGCGGTCCTTGTATTCCTCGAACTGGCGGTCGCGCTCGGCGTCGCGGACCTTCTGGACGATGACCTGCTTCGCCGCCTGCGCCGCGATGCGGCCGAACTCGATCGGCGGCAGGGGGTCGACGATGAAGTCGCCGAGCGCCGCGCCCGCCTGCAGCTTCTGCGCGTCGTCCTCGTTGATCTGCTTGAAGAAGTCCTCGGGGGCCTCGACCACTTCTAGCACCCGCCACAGCCGCAGGTCGCCGCTCTTGGCGTCGATCTTGGCGCGGATGTCGTTTTCGGCCCCGTAGCGGGCGCGCGCCGCCTTCTGGATCGATTCCTCCATCGCCTCGATGACGATCATCCGGTCGATCGATTTTTCCCGCGCCACCGCGTCCGCGATCGCGATCAGCTCGGCGCGGTTGGCGGTGACGGCGGCGACGCCCGTCTTGGTCGCAGTGACAGCCTGGGCCATGTCAGTCCTCATCCTCGGTGAAGGGCGTTTCGTCGAGCGTCTCGGCGTCGCCGAAGTCGAGCGGCCGGGTCGCGGCGATCAGCTTGTTGGTCAGGACCAGCTTGGCCGATTCGACCTGCGTGAACGGCACCGCCACCGACCCGGCCGCGCCCATCTCGACGACGATCTTCTCGCCGTCGACGCCGCGGATCGTGCCGTGGAGGCGGCTATGCCCGTCGACCGCTTCGCTGAGCTTCGCACGGACGTCGTGACCGGTCCACTTCGCCCAGTCGCCGAGGCGGGTCAGCGGCCGGTCGATCCCCGGCGACGACACCTCGAGCGCATATTCGTGATCGATCGGGTCGGCCTCGTCGAGCATCGCCGACAGCGCGCGGCTGAGCGTCTCGCACTGCGCCAGCGTCAGCTGCCCGGTCGCCGGGTCCTCCGCCATCACCTGGAGCGTCTCGCCGGCGCGCCCGTTCATCTGGACGCGGACGAGACTCAGCCCCTGCGCGGCGGCGATTGGCGCGATCAGATCGGCGAGGGGAGCGGTCGGGGCCAAGCAAAGCCTGTACGGTTTCAGCGGCGGTCCGGAGCGTTCCGGGCCGACCTTCGCAGCATGACGATGTGAAGATGGTCGCGATATAGTCCGCGCGGGCGGCGGCCGCAAGCCGTTCCGCTTTCGCTTGCGCGCCGACGCGCTATGACGGGGCGGCCACCGTTCAGGAACGCGCCATGTCGACTCGCCTTGCCCTGCTTGCCGCGGTCGTCGCCGCGTCGTTCCCGACCGCCGCCGTCCGAGCCACACCCGCGCCGCAGCAGGTCCCCGCCGCAGCGACGTGGTTCGCCGTCGGCAGTGCCCGCGTCGCAAGCCTTCACGACGCCGACCTCCTTATCCCCAACGACGGCAAGACCTTCGGCGTCGACGCCGGGGTGCCGGCGGTGACCACGCTCCTCGCTGCCGCCGGCGCGCCGACCGACGCGATCCGCGTCAGCATCAACGCCCTTCTGGTCCGCCTGCCGGGGCGCGTCGTCCTTATCGACACCGGCCTCGGCTCCGGCCCGGGGGTGATGGCGGCGAGCCTCGGCAGCGCCGCGACGAGCGTCGAGGACGTGACCGACGTCCTCATCACCCACAGCCACGGCGATCACGTCGGCGGCCTGGTCGACCACAACGGTAACCGGATGTTCCCCAACGCGAAGGTGCGGATGAGCGCCGCCGAATGGGCCTTCATGCAAGCAAACCCCGGCGCGGCGAAGATCGTCGCCGCGATCGCGCCGCAGGTCGTCACCTTTGCCCCCGGCACCGAGGTCGTGCCCGGCATCCGCGCGATCGACGTGCCGGGCCACACCCCGGGGCACGTGGCCTACGAGCTGACCGCCGGCGGCGGCCGCCTGCTCGATATCGGCGATGCCGTGCACTCGACGATCGTGTCGCTGATGAAGCCCGACTGGACGATGGGGTTCGACAGCGACGCCGCCGCCGGCAAGGCGAGCCGCCGCAGCGAGCTGACCCGGCTGGCGCGGAGCCGCGAGCTGATCTTCGCGCCGCACTTCCCGTACCCGGGAGTTGGCCGGATCGCGGCGAAGGGCGACGGCTTCGTCTGGGTGCCGGCGACGGGCGGGACGGCGGAGTAGAGACACTGTTCCCGATATCCCTCAGGTCATGCTGGCACCCGCCAGTATCAGGGTCGGCGAGACGGCCGGTCAGCACACCGGCACGACGGTGGATGCCGGCGTTCGCCAGCATGACGCCGTGGCTAGGATGAAGGGGTGACCAAGCGCTCCGCCGACTTGCCCACCGCGCGGCACTTGTCCGAACAATAGCGGACGTTCTCCCAGTCGCGCGCCCACTTCTTCCGCCACGAAAACGGCCGGCCGCACGCGGCGCACGTCTTCTCCGGCAGGTCGGCCTTGGCGACGCCCTTCGGCATCAGGCGAGTTCGCGGTCGAGGAAGGCGGCGACGTCGGCCAGCGCCACGTTGCGGTCGACGAAGGCGTCGCCGATGCCGTGCGCGAGGATGAACGGCAGGGTGCCGCCCGTCATCTTCTTGTCCTGGCGCATGTGCGCGATCAGCGGCGCGCTCGGGCCCTCCTCGGCGACCTCGCCGGACTTCGCGC
>CAXTQJ010000203.1:407-4784 GCA_964246245.1 uncultured Sphingomonadaceae bacterium | reverse complement strand
GTTGTCGCCGTCACGCCGCGGACCGCGGTCGCCGCCACGATCGCCGCGCGGCGCGTCGTCGCGCGGCGGACGGGTGTCGGGCAGCTCTTCGCCGGTCGTCTGGTCGACGACGCGCATCGACAGGCGGACCTTGCCGCGCTCGTCGATGGCGAGCACCTTGACCTTGACCGGCTGGCCCTCGCTCAGCACGTCGCGGACGTTGGCGACGCGCTCGTTCTTGATCTCCGAGATGTGGACGAGACCATCCTTGCCGCCCATGAAGTTCACGAACGCGCCGAAATCGACCATCGACACGACCTTGCCGTCGTAGACCTTGCCGACCTCGGCCTCCTGGGTAATGCCGAGGATCCACTTCTTGGCCGCCTCGATCTGCGCCGGATCGGACGAGGCGATCTTGACCGTCCCGTCGTCCTCGATGTTGACCTTGGCTCCGGTCGTGGAGACGATCTCGCGGATGATCTTGCCGCCGGTGCCGATGACGTCGCGGATCTTCGCCTTGTCGATCTGGAAGCTCTCGATGCGCGGCGCGTGGGCGCTCATCTCGGTCCGCGTCGTGTCGAGCGCCTTGGCCATCTCGCCCAAGATGTGGGCGCGGCCGTCCTTCGCCTGGGCGAGGGCGACCTGCATGATCTCCTCGGTGATCCCGGCGACTTTGATGTCCATCTGGAGCGCGGTGACGCCCTCCGACGTGCCGGCGACCTTGAAGTCCATGTCGCCGAGGTGATCCTCGTCGCCGAGGATGTCGCTGATGACGGCGAAGTCCTTGCCCTCGAGGATCAGCCCCATCGCGATGCCGGCGACCGGCCGCGTCAACGGCACGCCGGCGTCCATCAACGCGAGGGACGCGCCGCACACCGTCGCCATCGACGACGAACCGTTCGACTCGGTGATGTCGCTGAGGACGCGGATCGTATAGGGAAACGCCTCCTTGGTCGGCAGCAGCGGGTGGACCGCGCGCCACGCCAGCTTGCCGTGGCCGATCTCGCGGCGGCCGGGCGCGCCGAAGCGGCCGACTTCACCGACGCTGTACGGCGGGAAGTTGTAGTGGAGCATGAACCGCTCATAACGCAGCCCGTCAAGGCCATCGATCATCTGCTCGGCGTCGGCGGTGCCGAGCGTCGTCGACACGATCGCCTGGGTCTCGCCGCGGGTGAACAGCGCCGAGCCGTGGGTGCGGGGCAGGAAGCCGACCATCGCCTCGATCGGGCGGACGGTCTTGGTGTCGCGGCCGTCGATGCGGCGGCCTTCCTTGAGGATGGCGGTGCGGACGATGTCGGCCTCGAGCTTCTTGACCAGCTTCGACGCCTTGAGGGCCTCGGCCGGAGCCGAGCCGGCGAATAGGTCCTTGACCTTGGCCTTGGCCACCCCGAGCGCCGACTGGCGGTCGGCCTTGGCGATGACCTTGTACGCGTCCGAGATCGCCGCGCCGGCGACGCCGCGGATCGACTCGAGCATCGTCTTGCTATCGTCGCCCGACTTCAGCTCCCACGGCTCCTTGGCCGCGTCCTCGGCGAGACCGATGATCGCGTCGATTACCGGCTTCGACCCGTTGTGCGCGAACATCACCGCGCCGAGCATAACCTCCTCGGAAAGTTCCTTGGCCTCCGATTCGACCATCAGGATCGCGTCGCGGGTGCCCGCCGCGATCAGGTCGAGCGAACCTTCCTTGATCTGGTCCTTGGTCGGGTTGAGGATGTAGTTCGCCCCGTCATAGGCGACGCGCGCCGCGCCGACCGGGCCCATGAACGGCACGCCGGCGATGGTCAGCGCGGCCGAGGCGGCGATCAGCGCGACGACGTCGGCCTCGTTCTCACCGTCGTAGCTGAGCACCTGGGCGATGATCAGGATCTCGTTGTAGAAACCCTCGGGGAACAGCGGGCGGATCGGGCGGTCGATCAGGCGGCTGGTCAGCGTCTCGTGCTCGGTCGCCCCACGCTCGCGCTTGAAGAAACCGCCGGGGATGCGGCCGGCCGCGGAGAACTTCTCCTGATAGTGGACGGTCAGCGGGAAGAAGTCCTGCCCTTCCTTGACCGATTTGGCGGCGGTGACGGCGCACAGCACGACGGTCTCGCCGTAGGTGGCGAGCACCGCGCCGTCGGCCTGCCGCGCGACGCGGCCGGTTTCGAGCGTGAGCTTACGGCCGCCCCAGTCGAGTTCCTGCTTGTGGATAGTGAACATGTCGTTCCGTCTTTCCTCTGCGCCCGGCCAATGCCGTGCGCGGCCTACAGCCGGCCCCGCGTCATTGCGGTGGCCGGAAAAGGCGCGGGCCCCGGCATGTCCGCCAAGGCCCGTCGCCGAATTACTTGCGGATGCCGAGCTTGCCGATGATGTCGATGTAGCGGCTCTCGTCGCGCTTCTTGAGATAGTCGAGGAGCGAGCGGCGGGTGTTGACCAGCACCAGCAGGCCGCGGCGCGAATGGTTGTCCTTGCCGTGGGTCTTGAAGTGTTCGGTCAGGTTGGCGATGCGCTCGGTCAGGATCGCGACCTGAACCTCGGGCGAACCGGTGTCGCCCTTGCCGCGGGCATGCTCGGCGATGAGCGCGGTCTTGCGCTCGGCGGTGATCGACATCATGGGTCTCCTCAGCTCAGGTTGAACCCGCGCACGACCTGTATCGCCGCCGACGAAACGTCGACGAGGGCGACCGGAACAGGTCCGTCGGTCGCCAGATACAGCCCGTGGGAAGCGGGGTGCCCGGGGAGCGTCCGACCTTGTCGAAGGAAGGCCGCTTCTTCGGGCGTGAGCGCCAAAGCCGGGATGTCGTCCAGCCCTGCCGTCAGTGGCAGTATCGCCTGTTCGGGATCCGCCTGCAGCAAATTGGTCAGCCTGTCCAGCGAAATCACCTGCGCGATGCCGAACGGCCCCGCGCGGGTTCGCCGCAGCGCCGCGACGTGGCCGACGGTGCCGAGCGTAAGGGCGAGGTCGCGGGCGAGGCTGCGGACGTAGGTGCCCTTCGAGCAGATCACGGCGAAGTCGGCCGCGTCGGCACGAGCGGCGACGAGGTCGAGGGCGTGTATCGTCAGGTGACGCGCGGCGAGCACGACCGCCTCTCCCGCCCGCGCCCGGGCATAGGCGCGCTCGCCGTCGACCTTCAGCGCGCTGTACGCTGGCGGAATTTGGACGATCGGCCCGATAAAGGCCGGCAGCACGGCGCGGATCGCGGCGATGTCGGGGCGACCTGCGGAGGTTGCGACAACGGCACCCTCGGCATCGTCGGTCGTCGTCGCCGAACCCCACGCGACGGTGAAGTCATACGCTTTGCTCGCGTCGAGCAGCCGCCCGGCGAGCTTAGTCGCCTCGCCGAGCGCGATCGGCAAGACGCCGGTAGCGAGCGGATCGAGCGTCCCGCCATGCCCCATCTTGAGCCGCGGCAGCCCGGCTTCGCGGAACACCCGCTTGACCGCCGCCACCGCCTGCGCGCTGCTGAGGCCAAGCGGCTTGTCGAGGATGATCCAGCCGTGCATCCGCCGCCGCTAACGCATGCGGCGGTATGCGGCCATCCCGGTCAGCTGTCCTCCTCGAAGGTGACCGCGACGGCGGCGTTGGCCGACAGGCGGACGTCGTTGCCCTCGACCTCGGCGACGAGGCCGCCCGAAATCCAATGGTGGTGCTGATCGCCCGAATCCTTCTTGGTCAGCTTGATCCGATCGCCGTCGACGTGATCGACGGTCCCGACGTGGGCGCCGTCGGCCCCGATGATGTTCATATGCTCGGCAATCTGCGACAGGTCGGCCATCGTGCTTCTCCTCGTTGCGGAGCCGGCTGAACGCGCGTCGGCGGGACTTGGCCCCAGCGCGGCCTCGATCCGAGCGAGGCGGGCGTCGAGCCGGGCGACCGCGTCGCCGACGGCGAGCACCTCGGCCCGGGTCGGCAGATTGACCGCGCCAAGCAGCCGCGCGGTGGCATCGGCCAGGTCGAACGGCGGCGGCGGTAACCCGCTTGCCCGGCCCAGCGTCCGGTCGGCGACGGCATTCGACAGCGACACCCACTGGTCGATCATCGTCCGGACCGCGGCGATGGCGACGGTCGCCGCATCGTCCGTTGGCTCGGCGGCCGGATCGGTCGTCATCGTCGCTCCGTCTCCCAAACCGACTGTATCAATCCGCACATTGCTGCGCTGCACAAGGAACACCAGGGGGGTCGGTCCGTTCCGCCCCCCGATCATAAGTCTAGGGAGTAACGCTTATGTCGACGATTTCGTCCGCCCGCAGTGCCGGGCTTGCGGCGATCCTGGCGTTGACCGCGGTACCCGCAGTCGCCGGTGAGGCTGAGCTCGCCCGGCAGGCGATCGCCGAGGCGCAAGGCAAGATCGACGCCGCGGTCAAATCGGGAGCCGCGTCGACCGCAGGCCTGCCACTGGCACAGGCGCGCGACGCGCT
>CAXTQJ010000203.1:0-230 GCA_964246245.1 uncultured Sphingomonadaceae bacterium | reverse complement strand
GCACGCGAGCGAGCTCGCCGACCGGGCGATCGTCGTCGGGCAGGACCGCCGCGTTGGCGCCGAGCGCGACCGCGCGGCGGGTGCCGAGGCGAGCGCGCAGGCGGCGCAGCAGTCGGCCGCCGACGCCGACAGCCGCGCGGCCGATGCCAACAGCCGCGCCGCAGCCGCGGCCGACCGCGCCGACGCCGCACAGGCATCCGCGGCCAGCGCCAATGCCGAGGTCGATGCAC
>CAXTQJ010000202.1:0-4797 GCA_964246245.1 uncultured Sphingomonadaceae bacterium | reverse complement strand
CCCCGGTTCAGTCCGCGGCCGTTGCCATGCCCGACGCCGATGATCCCGACGTCGCGTCCACCGGCAGTGGCGCGCCGGCCGATCGCCGCGTCGCCTTGGCTGCGATCGCCGGCGCGCACGGCGTCGGCGGCGAGGTACGGCTGAAGCTGTTCGGCGACGGCGTCGACGCGCTGCGGCGCTATCCGACGTTCGCTGCCGAAGGCCGAACGCTGACGCTGACCGCGCTCCGCGACGACGGCAAGGGCGGCGCGATCGCGCGCTTCGCCGGGATTGCCGAGCGGACCGCGGCGGAGGGGCTGCGCGGCACGATGCTGACCGTCCCGCGCGCCGCGCTGCCGCCGCTCGCCGAGGGTGAATACTATCACGCCGACCTGATCGGGCTGGCGGTAGTCGATACCGACGGGGCGAGCGTCGGCACGGTCGTCGCGGTCGAAAATTTCGGCGCCGGCGACATCGTCGAGATCGAGAAGTCCGACCGCCGACGCTTCATGGTCCCGCTGATCCCGGCCGCGGTGCCGGAGATCGGCGCACGGCTGGTGGTCGACACGGCGTTCGTTGACTAGTATATACGCGGCGTATGTACGGAAGTCGCGATGGCAACGGCCTATCGAGGCGAAGCGGCAGAAGGCGCGACGACTGGCAAACAGCATTACCGCGCGAAAGTCTTCGAGTCGGGCAACTCGCGAGGAAGTCTCGGTTCTCGACTTCGACTACAAGGCAGCGGTCGCCTACGCCGCCATCCCGTTCAAGCGCGCAAGCTACGACCGGCTGATCGCGGCACACGCCCTGTCGCACGGCCTGACGGTGGTCACAGCCAACGTCGCCGACTTCGCCGACGTGCCGGGACTGGCGGTCGAAGACTGGTCGCGGTGAGCGCCCGCCCATTCGCATGACCTTCGCCGCCACCGTCCTCACCCTCTATCCCGCGATGTTCCCCGGGCCGCTCGGCCACAGCCTCGCCGGGCGGGCGCTCGACGCCGGGGTGTGGCGCCTTGCCGTGCGCAACATCCGCGATTTCGCGACCGACCGCCACGGCACGGTCGACGACACGCCGGCGGGCGGCGGCCCCGGCATGGTGCTGCGCGCCGACATCGTCGCCGCGGCAGTTGCCGGCGCGAGCGGCGTCGGGCCGGTGATCGCGCTGACACCGCGCGGGCATCCGCTGACGCAGGCGCGAGTCCGCGCCCTCGCCGCCGGACCCGGCGTGACGCTCGTCTGCGGCCGGTTCGAGGGCTTCGACGAGCGGCTGTTCGACGGCGCGGGCGCGGTCGAGGAAGTCAGCATCGGCGACTATGTCCTGTCGGGCGGCGAGCCGGCGGCGATCGTGCTGCTCGACGCTTGCGTCAGGCTGCTTCCCGGCGTAATGGGCGCGGCCCTCAGCGGGGACAGCGAGAGCTTCGAAAGCGGCCTCCTCGAACATCCGCATTATACCCGGCCAGCCGTTTGGGAAGGCCGGGCGATCCCCGAAGTCCTGCGATCGGGGGATCACGCGAAGGTCGCCGCATGGCGGCAGGCGCGGTCCGAGGCGGACACACGGCTACGGCGGCCGGACCTGTGGGAGCGCCATCTCGGCGCTCGGGGTCGGTCGCCCTCTGGCGCGCGGAACGACGAAGGAGAATGAGATGAATCTCATCCAGACGCTCGAGGCCGAACAGATCGCGAAGTTCCTCGAGACCAAGAAGATCCCCCAGTTCCGCGCCGGCGACACGCTGCGCGTCGGGGTCAAGGTCGTCGAGGGCGACCGCAGCCGCGTCCAGGCGTACGAGGGCGTGTGCATCGCGCGCGCCAACCGCGCGATGGGCAGCAGCTTCACCGTCCGCAAGATCAGCTTCGGCGAGGGGGTCGAGCGCGTCTTCCCGCTCTATTCGCCGAACATCGAATCGATCGAGGTCGTCCGCCGCGGCATCGTCCGCCGCGCCAAGCTCTATTACCTCCGCGGCCGCAGCGGCAAGAGCGCGCGCATCGTCGAGAAGCGCGATGTGCGGCCCGGCGCGGCCGGGGCCTAACAGGCGAAGGCCCTTCGCGTCACCCGTCAGGCGCGGGCTCGCGCCGGGCCCGGCCGGCGGGCGGCGGGTCGAGCCCGCCGATCCCGTCCGACGCGCGGCTTCACCGCGACGAGCCGGGTTCCCGACGTACAGAACAAATAACCGGTCCTCCCGGGGTCATTGTTCAAGCCATCGCCACGGTCAGTTCGCCCGGCGAAACCCGCTCGGCGACATGCCCACATGCTGCCGGAACGCGGCGGCGAACTGGCGCGGCGAGTTGAACCCGCACCGCCGCGCGACCGTCTCGACCGGGAACGCCGTACGGAGCAGCATCTGCCGCGCGTGGTGGACCCGGCGCGAGACGAGGTACCGGTACGGCGGCTGACCGGTGTCGTGGCGGAAGGCGCGGCTGAAATGATACGGGCTCGTCCCGGCCAGCGCGGCGAGATCGGCCAGCCGCAGGTCGTCGGCGAAGCTGCTTTCGATATGGTCGAGGACGCGGCGGAGGCGGTGCGGCGCCATGGCGTGGCGCACCGGCGAAACTGACGCCGCCGTCGCGTGATGGCGGACGAGATCGACGGTGAAGCTGTGCAGCAGTAGGTCCATCAGGAAAGCCGACGCATCGCGCGGCCGCTCGACCTCGTGCAGCATCAGGTGGAACAGCGTCTCGAGCCGGCCCGAGCGGCAGCCGATACGGTCGGCAAGGCTGACCCCGGCCGCGTCGTTCACGCCCATCTCGCCGGCGACCGCGGTCAGCTGTTCGCACGGCAGATAGAGGTGGGCGAACTCAATGGGACCTTCGGTCCGCCAGCGGTACGCGGTGCCGGCGGCGACGGTGGTGATCGACCCGGCGGCGACATCGGTGACCGTCACTGCGGTCGGCGAGCGACGATGGACCCGCTTGGCCCCGCCGAGATGGAGGACGACGTAATGATGATCGAGCGGCGGCTGCTCCATGTCGGGCGACGTGTCGCGCCAGTGGCGTAGCATCGCGCTCGACCAGCCGTGTTCGTCGCTCGACAGCGACGGCGGGGCGGAGAGCGTCGCGCCCCACATCGCCGGCGTGACGGCCGGGGTCGCGGTGCCCGCGGATGATGTCGTGCCCACCTCGGCTCCTCCCGTCCCGGCCAGCCTTCCGCCTCACCGCGCGATCCTGCGCCCCATGCGGCGGCTCACGGATTGCTTCGGGCGCCGGCCGCCGTCCGTTACACCGGCGTCGCGCCGACCGGCTCAGCGCGCGGCGAGCAGGCGGAGGAAAGTGCCGATGATCTGCCGCGCGGCGCGCAGGCTGCCGCCGAAGCTGCCGGCGACGTTCGACGTCCCGCCGAGCCGCGGCCGGTTGTCGACCGCGATCTCGCGGACGCGCAGTCCCGCCCGCGCGACGCGGAGCTGCATCTCGAGGTTCCAGCCATAGGTCATCTCGCGCATCCCCAGGGCCAGCAGCGTGTCGCGGCGAATGACGCGGAAGGCGCACATGTCGGTGTAGGCGACGCCGTAGAGCAGCCGCAGCGCCGTCCCGATGACCAGCCCGGCGGCGACCTGATGGGCCAGCAGGCTGCCCTTCGCCGGCGTGCCGCGCCAGCGCGAGCCGATCGTGAAGTCGGCGTCGCCGGCGCGGACCGGTTCGACCAGCCGCGCCAGAAAGGCGGGGTCGTCGGCTCCGTCGCCGTCCATGAACACGATCAGGTCGGTCGCTGCCGCGGTCGCGCCGGCGAGGCAGGCGCGGCCATAGCCGCGGCCGGCATCGAGCACCCGCGCGCCGGCGGCGGTGGCGATCGCGCCGGTCGCGTCGCGGCTGCCGCCGTCGGCGACGATGATCCGCTCGACCCCGCGGCCACGCAGTTCGGCGACGACGGGGCCGATCGACTCGGCCTCGTTGAGCGTCGGGATGACGACGGTCAGGTCGCTGTGGGCCGCACCGGTCATGCCGCCGCCAGCCGCGCGGCGAGGTCGCCCTGCCCGCGCAGCGCGGTCAGCAGCGCGTGGCTGTGCGGCGCATCGCCGGGCACCAGCCCGCCGACCCTGGCCGGCGCGAACACGTCGCCGCACAGGCGCGCGAGGCTCGCTGCGTCGTCGACATCGTACCAGGCCGGCAGGAAGTGGACCGGCAGCCCGATCGCCGCGGCGCGTGCAACCGTCTGCTCGCACACCGCTGCCGTACTCCACGCGATGCCGTCGAACAGCGGACGATGCGCCGTCTTGAGGCCGAGAACGTAATAACCCCCGTCGTCGGCCGGGCCGATCACGGCGCGGTCGCCGGGGCGGGCCAGTTCGGCGGCAAGCTCGGTCACGATGGCGCGCGGCAGCGTCGGGCTGTCGGCGTTGAGGACGCACGCCGCCGCGTGGCCGCGCCCGAGCAGCGTCGACACCGCGTGGAACAGGCAGTCGCCGAAGTCGCCGAGCCACGTCTCGATCAGCGGCACGCCGGGCAGGTGCTCGGCGAAGAACGGCTCCGAGCCCGGCGGTCCGAACGCCAGGTACGGCGCGATCCCGGCCGCGCCGGCGAGGTTCGCGGCGATGTCCTTGAGGAAGGCGGTGTTGAGGTCGGCCGCCTCGGCGAAGGTCAGCGGCGGGACCAGCCGCGTCTTGGTCCGCCCGGGAGCCGACGCCTTGGCCATCACCGCGACGGCGCATGGCGCGAGCCTGCCGTCCCCTGTCCCGTGCGCCTCGCTCGCCATCGCGGGCAGGCTATAGGCGGGCGGCGGGCGCGGGCAAGGGCTTGCAGCGGCATGGATGATCCGCCCGTGCGGGGGGACGGCACCGAGGTCCTCCCGCCTCGCGGCGAGGTGGCACGGCGCAGCCGTGACGGTGG
>CAXTQJ010000201.1:1012-4806 GCA_964246245.1 uncultured Sphingomonadaceae bacterium | reverse complement strand
CGGCGGCGTGGATCGCGGCGGGGCTGGCGGCGGCGTCGGGGGTGGCGGCGCTGGTCCTCGTCGCGCCTCAGAAAGCAGGGTCGTGAGCGCCGCCGTGGATGCCGCATTCGGTCTTGTCCCATCCGCGCCAGCGGCCCGAGCGCGGGTCCTCACCGGGAGCGACGGCGGTCGTGCAGGGCACGCAGCCGACCGAGGCATAGCCCTGCGCGACGAGCGGGTGACGCGGCAGGTCGTGGACGGCGAAATAGGCGTCGAGCCGCGCCCGGTCCCAGTCGGCGAGCGGGTTGACCTTGAGCTTGCCCTCGTCGATCTCGAAGGTCGGCAGGCGGCTGCGCGTTGCCGCTTGGAAGCCCTTGCGCCCCGACAGCCATGCATCGAAGGGCCCGAGCGCACGGCGCAGCGGTTCGACCTTGCGCAGCTCGCAGCAGCCGTCGGGGTCGAAGCTCCAGCGCAGGCTGGTCGCGTCCTTCGCCGCCAGCCGGAACGGGTCGGGGCGGTGGACGCGCAAGTTCGTCAGACCAAGGCGCTCGGCGAGCTCGTCGCGGTACGCGAGCGTCTCGCCGAACATCTTCTGGGTGTTGACGAAGATCACCGGCACCGCCTTGTCGACCTGCGCGACGAGGTGGAGGAGCACCGCCGACTCGGCCCCGAACGACGACACGGCCGCGACCCGGCCGCCCAGCTCGGGGAGCAGCACAGCGAGCATGGTCGCCGTGTCGACGCCGGCGAAGCGCGCGGCGAGGGCCTCGGCGTCGGCCTCGACGAAGGCCGGGGCGACGTCTATGATGTCGGGCACCCGCACTGCGCGCGCCGCCTCAGCCATGGCGCAATGCCCACACCGGCGGCTTCCCGTCGGCGGCCTTCTGGTAGACGAACGGGAAGCGGGCGAGCGCTGCATCGACCGCCGGCCGGTCGAGCGGCGTGGCCGGGGCAAGGCTGTCGAAGCCGACGCGGCGCATGAACACGACCTGGTCGAGGAGGACGTCGCCCGCGGCGCGCAGCTCGCCGGCGTAGCCCGCGGCCCGAAGGATCGCGGCCGCCGAATAGCCGCGGCCGTCGCGGTATTTGGGGAAGGCGACTTCGACCAGCCGCAGGTCGGCGAGGTGGGGGATCAGCGCCCGCACGTCGTCACCCGGGTCGAGGCGGACGGCGGCGGCGTTCGACGCTGCGTTGAACGCGGCGAGCGGCACGACCGGGCCGTCGTAGAGCGGGCCGTCGCGGAAGCTGAGCACGGCGGCACGCTCGGTTTCGGGCGGCGGTGGCGCGCCGGCGACGGGAGACTGGTCCTGAACGTCGGTCATCGCCTCCCCTCCCCTTCAGGGGGAAGGTAGGGGTATATCTCACCCATAGACCGCAGCCTTGAACGGGGCGTCGCCGACACGGCGGTAGGTGTCGAGAAAGCGTTCGCCGGGCCCGCTGCGCACCGTCCGGTACGCCTCGATGACCTTCTCGACCGCGTCGACGACGCCGGCCTCGGAGAAGCCCGGCCCCAGGATTTTCGCGAGGCTGGCATCCTCCGCCCCCGACCCGCCCAGGCTGAGCTGGTAGGCCTCCTCGCCCTTCCGGTCGACACCGAGGATGCCGATGTGGCCGGCGTGGTGGTGGCCGCACGCGTTGATGCACCCCGACACCTTGATCTTCATCTCGCCGATGTCGTGCTGGCGGTCGAGGCTGGCGAAGCGCTCCGCGATCTTCTGCGCGACCGGGATCGAGCGGGCGTTGGCCAGCGCGCAATAGTCGAGGCCGGGGCAGGCGATGATGTCGGTGACGAGGTCGAGGTTCGGCGTCGCGAGATCCGCCTCCGCCAGCGCGGTCCACAGCGCATGCAGGTCGTCCTTGCGGACGTGCGCGAGGACGAGGTTCTGGCTGTGCGTCACCCGGATCTCGCCGAAGGCGAAGCGGTCGGCGAGGTCGGCGATCAGGTCCATCTGCCGGGCCGAGGCGTCGCCGGGGATGCCGCCGACCGGCTTCAGACTGATCGTCGCGATCGCATAGCTCGGCTGCTTGTGCGTGTGGACGTTCTGGTCGAGCCACAGCGCGAAATCGGGGTCGCTGCGGTCGAGGCTGTCGCCTGCCGCAAGGTCGTAGTCGGGCTCGGCGAACTGCGCCCTGATCCGCGCATACTCGGTCGCCGGCGCATCGAGCGCGAGGGGTTCGACCTCGGCCCATTCGGCCTCGACCTGGCGAGTGAACTCGGCCGCACCGAGCTCGTGAACGAGGATCTTGATCCGCGCCTTGTAGATGTTGTCGCGTCGCCCGTAGCGGTTGTAGACACGCAGGATCGCCTCGCAGTAGCTGAGGTACTGCGCGACGGGGATGAAGTCGCGAACGACATGGCCGATCATCGGCGTCCGGCCCATGCCCCCGCCGACATAGACCTTGAAGCCGAGGCTGCCCCCCTGCTCGACGCTGCCGCGGACCAGTTGCAGCCCGATGTCGTGGAGCTGGATCGCGGCACGGTCGGTGTCGCTGGCGATGACGGCGATCTTGAACTTGCGCGGCAGGTAGCTGAATTCGGGGTGGAAGCTCGACCATTGGCGGAGCAGCTCGGCGTAGGGCCGCGGGTCGGCGACCTCGTCGGCGGCAGCCCCGGCGAACTGGTCGCTGCTGATGTTGCGGATGCAGTTGCCGCTGGTCTGGATAGCGTGCATCTCGACCGTCGCAAGGTCGGCCATCAGGTCGGGGGCCTCGGCGAGCTTGATCCAGTTGTACTGGATGTTCTGCCGCGTCGTGAAGTGCGCGTAGCCGCGGTCGTAGCGCCGCGCGACGTGCGCGAGCATCCGCAGCTGCGCCGCCGACAGCGTGCCGTAGGGAATGGCGACGCGGAGCATGTACGCGTGGAGCTGGAGGTAGAGGCCGTTCATCAAGCGCAGCGGCTTGAACTGGTCCTGGGTGATCGCGCCGGCCAGCCGCCGCGCGACCTGGTCGCGGAACTCGCCGACGCGGGCGTCGACGATCGCCTGGTCGTAGTCGTCGTACCTATACATCGGCCTGCACCCCGAGGTCGCGGCGGACGGTCGGGCCCGCGCCGCGCACCCGCTCGCGCATCGTCCGTGGCCGCGGACCCGCGTCGGTCGCGACCGCGTCGACCAGCGCGGCGTCGTTGATCCGTTCGGCGGCGAGCGTGTCGGCGAGGAGCGCGTCACCCCCCGCGCCGACATCGGCCGCGTCGTGCAGGTGGCGGCTCCAGCCCGCGCCGTCCCACCAGACGACGTCGCCGCTTTCGAGCACGTTGCCGGTCAGAAGGCGCATGTCAGCTCCCGCAGCGCCGCGTCGGCGACCCCGAGGCGCGCGATGTCGCCGATGACGAGCAGCGCCGGCGAGACGATGCCGTGGCCGGCGACCATGTTGCCGAGGTCGGCGAGCAGCGTCCGCGCCACCCGCGCCCCGGGCAGCGTCCCGCGCTCGAGGACGGCGCATGCCGTGTCGGGCGCGAGCCCGTCGGCGATCAGCTTGTCGGCGATGCCGGCGGCGTTGGTCACCCCCATGTAGACGACGAGCGTCCGGCCGACGCCGGCGAGCCCGCTCCAGTCCTGCTCGGACAGCGCCTGACACGTGCCGGCGACGAAGCTGACGGTCGAGGCGTGGTCGCGGTGGGTCAGCGGCATCAGCGCCTCGGCCGCCGCGCCGAGCGCCGCCGACACGCCAGGGACGACCTCGACCTGGACGCCGGCCGCGACGCACGCCGCGACCTCCTCGCCGCCGCGGCCGAAGACGAACGGATCGCCACCCTTCAGCCGGACGACGGTCTCGCCGCCCTGCGCCTCGGCGACGAGGCGGGCGTTGATCGCGTC
>CAXTQJ010000201.1:0-1002 GCA_964246245.1 uncultured Sphingomonadaceae bacterium | reverse complement strand
ATCTCGGCAGGATCGTAGGTTGCGGCCTGGAACATTTCGAGCTGGTTGATCGCGTCCTGCGGCAGGGTGTGGCGCGCGCGGCGCTTGCCGACGTCGACCAGCCGCGCCTGGGGAGCGAAGCCGAATACCGCCGGATGGACCAGCCCGTCGTGGACGACGACCGTCGCGGCGGCGAGCGCGCGGACGGCGCGCACGGTCAGCAGGGCGGGCGCGCCGGGGCCGGCCCCGACCAGGGTCACGCGGCCGATAGGGACGAGGTTCGCCATGCCGACGACATGGTGCCGGCCAGGCCGCGACGGAAGCAAGGCTTTCTTGGGCCGCGCCAAGGCAGGTTTGGGCGGTCGAAGATGAACAAGTTCACGAAGTCCACACCCGCGACGGACTTACCACGCTTTTCGATACGGTCACGATAGGTCGGAAAGGTCGATGGCATCGAGCAGCGCGGTGCGCGCGGCGCGGCACGCCGCCCACAGGCGCGGCTGGGCAAGGTCGTCGGGGGCGATCGCGCTGGGCCAACGCGCCGCGACAACCGCCGCGATGCGGTCGAGCCGGCGCTCGTCGACGAGGAAGCGCGGGTCGACCGTTGCCGGATCGGCGACGACGCGCAGCGCGAAATGGGCATCCGTTGCTGCGGCCCGACCGCGGCGGCGGGCACCGTGACGACCTCGGCCCACGGCGCGACGCGGGCGAGGTCGGCGGCGAAGCCGGCAGGGTCGGCGAACGCCGCTTCGTGGGCGAAGATCACGCCTTCGTTGGCGACCGCGACGACATCGTTGTGGAACGCGCCGGCGCGAATCGCTGCGGTCGCCTGCTCGACGAACAAGGTACGGCCCGGGTCGAGACCATGCCGCCGGGCGACCGCCGCGCTCGCCGAACGGCTCTGGCGCGCCGGGAAGCCGCCGCCGTCGCCGCCGTAGACGAAGATCTCGACCCCCGCCTCGCCGTGGCGCGGGGCGCCGCGCATGTGGTTCGCCGCCCCCGCCGCGCCCAACGGCGGGCCCC
>CAXTQJ010000200.1:0-4823 GCA_964246245.1 uncultured Sphingomonadaceae bacterium | reverse complement strand
CTCCTCGCCTGCGCCGCCGCTGCCGGCCTGCCGGTCGCCGGGCTGATGGCGGTGCCGCCCGACGGCGTCGAGCCGGCCCCCTTCTTCGCCCTCCTCGCCAAGCTCGCGCGCGAGCACGGCCTCGCCGGGCTCAGCATGGGCATGTCGGGCGACTATGCGACCGCCGTCGAACTCGGCGCGACGTGCGTCCGCGTCGGCACGGTGCTGTTCGGCGCGCGCGAGTAGCTTTTTGCCTGACAGGGATGATAGGCACGTCGGTGGGTGGGGAGAACAAGAAGATGAAGCTGTACCTGCTGGCGACCGGCCTCGCTGTTACGATCGCCGCGCCGCTTGCCGCCGCCGCGGTCAACCCTGTCGCCGCCGAATGGACCGGGCCGTACGGCGGCGAGCCGAACTTCGCCGCGTACCGCGTCGCCGACTTCAAGCCGGCGCTCGAGGCCGGGATGGCCGAGGAGCGGGCCGAGATCGCCGCGATCGCCGACAATCCCGCCGCGCCGACGTTCGACAACACCATCGTCGCGCTGGAGAAGGCCGGGGCGACGCTGACCCGCGTCCAGAACATCGTCTTCGGCATCTGGTCGGCGAACCTCAAGACCCCCGACGTCGCCGCGATCGAGACCGAGATGGCGCCGAAGCTGTCGGCGTTCGGCGATGCGATCACGCAGAACCCCAAGCTCTTCGCCCGCGTCGACGCGGTCTACAGCTCGCCGGCCAAGGCGCGGCTGACGCCCGAGCAGCAGCGCCTCGTCTGGGTCTACTGGCGGCGTTTCGTCCAGCAGGGGGCGAAGCTGTCGCCGGCCGACAAGGCGACGTTCGCTGCGAACAACGAGAAGCTCGCCGTCCTCTACGCCAAGTTCGCGCAGAACGAGCTCGCCGACGAGGAGAGTTACGTCCTGACCCTCGATCGGCCCGAGCAGCTCCGCGGCCTGTCGAAGGCGCAGGTCGACGCGGCGGCGGCGGAGGGGGTCAAGCGCGGCCAGCCGGGAAAATGGCTGATCGCCAACACGCGGTCGGCGATGGAGCCATTCCTGACCTACGCCGACGACCGGGCGAGCCGCGAGCGCGGTTTCCGCATGTGGACGATGCGCGGCGACAACGGCGGCGCGACCGACAACAACGCGATCGTCACTCAGATCCTCGGTCTCCGCGCGGCCAACGCGAAGTTGATCGGCTACCCGACCTTCGCGCACTGGGTCCTCGCCGACCGCATGGCGAAGACGCCCGAGACCGCGATGGCGCTCGAGCTCGCTGCATGGAAGCCGGCGGTGGCGCAGGTCCACGCCGACGTCGCGGTGATGCAGGCGGTCGTCGACCAGGCGCGCGGCGGGTTCAAGATCGCGCCGTGGGACTACCGCTACTATGCCGAGAAGGTCCGCAAGGCGAAGTACGACCTCGATCTCAACGAGGTGAAACCGTACCTTCAGCTCGACCACGTCCGCGAGGCGATGTTCTATGCGGCGGGCCGCGTCTACGGCTTCACCTTCGCCAAGGTCGACGGCTTGCCGGTCTTCCAGCCCGACGTGACGGTCTACGAGGTCAAGCGCGACGGCCGGCACGTCGGGCTGTGGTACTTCGACCCCTATGCGCGCGCGGGCAAGAACAGCGGCGCGTGGATGAACGCCTATCGCGAGCAGTCGACCTACGACGGTGACGTCCCGACGATCGTGTCGAACAACGCCAACTTCATTCGCGGCGCGAACGGCGCGCCGACGACGATCAGCTTCGACGACGCCAAGACGATGTTCCACGAATTCGGCCACGCGCTCAACGGGCTGGCGTCGAACGTCGCCTATCCGACGCTGTCGGGGACGAACACGCTCCGCGACTTCGTCGAATTCCCGAGCCAGCTCAACGAGAACTGGTTCACGACGCCCGAGGTGCAGAAGTTCCTCGTCAACGCGAACGGCGAACCGCTGCCGCCCGCGCTGATCGCCAAGATCAGGCGCGCCGACACGTTCAACGCCGCGTTCGGCGTGGTCGAGGCGCAGGCGTCGGCGATCGTCGACCTCGAACTCCACCTCGCCGGGTCGACGCCGATCGAGCCGAAGGCGTTCGAGAAGAAGGCGCTCGCCGACCTCGGGATGCCCGACGAGATCGTCATGCGCCACCGCATCCCGCAGTTCGGCCACGTCTTCTCGGGCGACGGCTATTCGGCCGGCTATTACGGCTACCTGTGGGCGGCGGTGCTCGACTACGACGCGTTCGAGGCGTTCACCGAAGCCGGCGGGGCGTACGACCCGACGGTGGCGAAGCGGTACTACGACGCGATCCTGTCGGTCGGGAATACGGTCGACCCGGCGGTCGCTTATCGGAGTTTCCGCGGCCGCGACCCGAAAGTCGACGCGTATCTGCGCGCGAAGGGCTTCCCGGTGCCGGTGGCGGGTACGGCGACGGGCGGCGGGTCGAACTGATTTGTTTGGTGTCATCCCGGCGCAGGCCGGGATGACACCCTGTTTTGGGATCATCAATGCGCGCCGCTCGTCTCACCCTCGCCCTCCTCCTCGCCGCCCCTGCGCTGGCGCAGTCGCCGCAGCCGCAGCCGGTGCCGTATCCGCCGGCGACGTCCGCCCCGGCCGACAAGCCCTACCCCGGCACCATCGCCGTCCATGTCGATGCGACCGACCTCGACCGGCGCATCTTCGCCGTCCACGAGACGATCCCCGTCGCCGGGCCGGGTCCGCTGACCTTGCTCTACCCGCAGTGGCTGCCCGGCAAGCACTCGCCGCACGGGCCGGTCGACAAGCTCGCCGGGCTGGTCGTCCATGCCGGCGCAGCGCGGCTCGAATGGACGCGCGATCCGGTCGACGTCTATGCCTTCCACCTCGACGTGCCCGCCGGGGCCGCGAGCATCGATCTCGACTTCGAGTTCGTCTCGCCGACCGCGGGCAACCAGGGCCGGGTGCAGATGACGCCGGCGATGCTCAACCTCGAGTTCGACCAGACGACGCTCTATCCGGCCGGCTATTTCACCCGCGACATCCCGGTCGCGGCGACGGTCAGGTTCCCCGAGGGCTGGCAGGCGGCGACCGCGCTGCGGCCGGTCGCCGGCGCGCCGGCGGGCGAGGTCCGCTACGCGACGGTGCCGTTTGAGACGCTGGTCGATTCGCCGGTCTTCGCCGGGCGCTACGTCCGCCGCGTCCCGCTCGATACGTCGAGCCGGCCGGTCACGCTCGACATCGTCGCCGACCGCGCCGACCTCCTCGCCGCGACCGACGACCAGCTGGCCAAGCACGTCAAGCTCGTCCGCGAGGCGACGACCCTGTTCGGCTCGAAGCACTTCGACCACTATGACCTGCTCCTCGCGCTCAGCGACCAGCAGGGCCGCATCGGGCTCGAGCATCACCGGTCGAGCGAGAACGGCTCGGTCCCGGCCTATTTCACCGAATGGGACAAGAACGCGAATTCGCACGGCCTGCTGCCGCACGAATTCACCCACAGCTGGAACGGCAAGTTCCGCCGCGGGGCCGATTCGTGGACGCCGAACTTCAACGTGCCGATGCGCAACTCGCTGCTGTGGGTTTACGAGGGGCAGACGCAATACTGGGGGACGATGCTCGCCGCGCGCGCCGGGCTGTGGTCGCCGCAGCAGACGCTCGACATCCTCGCCGGCAATGCCGCGACCTACGACGCCGTCGCCGGCCGCACGTGGAAGCTGCTGATCGACACGACCAACGATCCGATCACCGCCGAGCGCGCGCCCGAGCCGTGGCGCAACTGGCAGCGCAGCGAGGACTATTACACCGAAGGGTTGCTCGTCTGGCTCGACGCCGACACGCTGATCCGCGAACGCTCGGGGGGCAAGCGCAGCCTCGACGACTTCGCCGCGCGCTTCTTCGGGGTCGACGACGGCAGCTGGACCGAGCTCGCCTATACCTTCGACGACGTCGTCGCCGCATTGAACGCGGTCGAGCCGTATGACTGGGCCAGGTTCCTCAACGACCGGCTGACCGGGCACGGCCCCGGGGCCCCGCTCGACGGGATCGCACGCGGCGGCTACCGACTGGTCTTTACCGACAAGATTTCGGACATGGCCAAGGCCGGCGACGCGGCGGCGAAGCGCGTCGATCTCAACTACTCGCTCGGCCTGACGGTGGGCGACGACGGGGTCGTCGGCCAGGTTATGTGGGGCGGGCCCGCGTTCAAGGCCGGGGTGACGGTCGGCGCGACGATCGTCGCGGTCGCCGGCGACGCCTTCAACCGCGACCCGATCAAGCGCCCGGTGACGGCGGCGAAGGCGGGGCCGCCCGTCGACCTGATCCTCAAGACCGGCGACCGCTTCCGGACGGTCGCGATCGCGTGGACCGGGGGGCTGCGCTATCCGCACCTCGAACGCGTCGGCACGGGCCCGGCGCGGCTCGACGCGATCCTCACCGCGCGGACGCGCTAGCGCGGCGGACGACGACGACGATCAGCAGCGCGACGACCGCTGCGGCGGTGTCGGCCTCCCAGTCGGCCCATTCGGCGTCGCGGGCGATGATCGGCAGCGCCTGCAGTCCTTCGATCGTCGCGCCGAGGGCCGACATCGCGACCGCGATCCACGACAGCCGCGCGCGCGGCCACGCCCATGCGGCGAGGAAGCTCAGCGTGACGAAGGCGGCGATGTGGTTGACCTTGTCGCCGTGGCCAAGGTCGGGCGCCTCGGCGTTGGGCAGCAGCGCGGCGACCAGCGTGAACAGCAGGACGGCGACGAACAGCGCGCGCTTCCATGTCATGCGACCTCGATTCCATCGTCGGGGGTGAGGCGTGGCAACAGCGCGACCAGCGCAGCGCGGGAAATAGCGACGCAGCCTTCGGTCGCCGGGTGGCCGGGGTCGGTGCAGTGG
>CAXTQJ010000199.1:3922-4872 GCA_964246245.1 uncultured Sphingomonadaceae bacterium | reverse complement strand
GCCGACATGCCGAAGAAAGGGCTGTCCTACACGGGCTCGACGTGTCAGCCTCGTGGCCATGCCCTTCCCCCGCCCTCGTTCCGACGCCGTCGATAGGTCCGGCGCGGACCAGGGAGCGACTGCCTTTCTGACGTGGCGTCGCTTCATCAACTTTGTCCAGCGCGCCTGACACCTTCATTTCGACTCGGACGCGGCTAGACCGCGAGGCAGCGCGCGAACACCGCCGCGTCGACATTGCCCCCCGACAGGACGACGACCGCCGTCCTGCCGGCGAGGTCGACGCGCCCGGTCCGCGCGGCCGCGAGCGCGACCGCGCCGCCGGGTTCGACGACGAGCTTGAGGTGGCGGAAGGCGAAGGCGACCGCGCTCGCCGTCTCGGCGTCGGTGACGACCGCGCCGGTCGCGCCGCGGCTCGACAGGATGCCGAAGGTGAGTTCGGCCATCTCGAGCGTCTGCAGCGCGTCGCAGATCGTCGGCCCCGGCGCCACGATCCGCTCGATGCGACCGGACGCGAGGCTGCGGACGACGTCGTCGTAGCCGGCGGGCTCGACGGCGACGACGGGCAGGCCGCTGCCGATCGCGAAGCCGCTCGCCAGCCCGCCGCCGCCGCAGCAGACGAGGGCGAGGTCGGCGGTCACGCCGAGCGCGGCGAGGTCGGCGGCGGCCTCGAGCCCCGCCGTACCCTGCCCCGCGACGATGAACGGATCGTCGAACGGCGGCACGATCGTCGCTCCTGCGGCGCGACCGCCTTCGCCGACCAGCCGCGCGGCGACGGCGACGCGGTCCTCGGTGTAGCGGTCGTAGAGGACAACCTCCGCCCCGTAGCCGCGCGTCGCGGCGACCTTCACCGCCGGCGCGTCGGCCGGCATGACGATCGTCGCCGCCACGCCGAGCAGCTCGGCCGCGCGCGCGACGCCCTGCGCGTGGTTGCCGCTCGAGAACGCGACGAC
>CAXTQJ010000199.1:3011-3912 GCA_964246245.1 uncultured Sphingomonadaceae bacterium | reverse complement strand
CGTGATGCGGTTGGCGGCGCCGCGGAACTTGAACGAGCCCGTGCGCTGCAGGCATTCGGGCTTCAGCCAGATCCGCGCCCCGGTCGCGGCGTCGAGTGCGTCCGAGCGAAGCAGCGGCGTCCGCACCGCGACGCCGGCGAGGCGAACCGCTGCGGTTCGTACATCGTCGTGGGAAACCATTGAAAAAACACCCCTTTTCAGGTCTGGCTAAGCTGTTGATCGGCCACGCGAAACTTGCAAAAAACGCCGTCACAAAAAACCGCTTTACAGGAACCACCGGCGACCCTAGATACGCCGCCGCTGCCCCATGGGACTTCCACCGCAAGGCAGTGTTTCGGTGCTACCCGCTCGTAGCGAACTGACGCCTGGAGGTCCCTTGAATTGCACAAGCCCAGCAACGCGCTGGGGGTAGCCCGCGACGTATCGCCGTCGCAACCCGTTACCCTCGTCCGCCCGCACGCCGCGCACCGCGCCGCCCGCTACTTCGTCGAGAAGTTTCCGGGGACGTCGATGTACGCGGTCAAGGCGAACCCGTCGCCCGACCTGATCCGCACCTTGTGGGACAGCGGCATCGCGACCTATGACGTCGCCTCGATCGCCGAGGTGCGCCTCGTCCGCGGCCTGCTGCCGACCGCGACCCTGTGCTTCATGCACCCGGTCAAGCCGGCCGAGGCGATCGCCGAGGCGTACCACGTCCACGGCGTCCGCGTCTTCAGTCTCGATTCGGTCGACGAGGTCGCCAAGATCGTCGCCGCGACCGCCGCCGCCGACGGTACCCCCGCCGCCGACCTGACGCTGTGTGTCCGCCTGCGCGTGTCGTCGGCGCACGCCAAGCTCAGCCTCGCCGCCAAGTTCGGCGTCGGGATCGACGAGGCCGCGCCGGTGCTCCACGCCGCGCGGC
>CAXTQJ010000199.1:0-3001 GCA_964246245.1 uncultured Sphingomonadaceae bacterium | reverse complement strand
CGCGCTCGGCATTGCCTTCCACGTCGGCAGCCAGGCGATGAGCCCGCAGGCGTACGGCGACGCCATGGCGCTGGTCCGCGCGGCGATCGTCCGGTCGGGCGTCACGGTCGACGTGATCGACGTCGGCGGCGGCTTCCCGTCGGTCTACCCCGGCATGGAGGCGGCTCCGCTCGAACGCTACTTCGCCGTCATCCACCGCGCGTTCGAGGACCTGCCGGTCAGCTATTCGGCCGAGCTGTGGTGCGAGCCCGGCCGCGCGCTCGCCGCTGAGTACGCGTCGATCCTGGTGCGCGTCGAGAAGCGCCGCGACGACGTCCTGTTCATCAACGACGGGGCGTACGGCGCGCTGTTCGACGCGGCGCACATCGACTGGCGCTTCCCGGTCGAGCTGGTCCGCGCCGCGCCGAGCCGCGCGAAGATGCTGCCGTTCAGCTTCTATGGCCCGACGTGCGACGACATGGACTTCATGCGCGGCCCGTTCCTGCTCCCCGCCGACGTCGCGGCCGGCGACTATGTCGAGATCGGGATGCTCGGCGCCTACGGCTGTGCGATGCGGACGGCGTTCAACGGCTTCGGCAACGGCGCGACGGTGATCGCGACCGACGAGCCGATGGCGTCGGCGTACACCGTCGCCGGACCGTCACGCGAGGGGGTTACGGCGATCCGCGAAGTGCGAAGCTAACCCTCCCCTCCCCTTCCAGGGAGGGGCGAGAGACGGGCTAACCCTCCCCTCCCCTGAAGGGGAGGGGTAGCCCTTGGAGAACGCAATGACCGACCTCACCAACCGCAAGGCCGAACTGCTTTCGACCACCGTCGAGCACGTCGACATCCGCAGCTTCGACGCGCGGCCGATCGTCGACGCGATGGGCAAGATGAGCTTCACTAGCCGCGACCTCGCGCGCGCGACCGGTATCTACAACGCGATGCTCGCCGACCGCGACTGCTCGATCTTCCTCGTCATCGCCGGATCGACCAGCGCCGGCGGGTGCATGAACCTCTATGCCGAGCTCGTCCGGTCGAACATGGTCGACGGCATCGTCGCCACCGGCGCGTCGATCGTCGACATGGATTTCTTCGAGGGCCTTGGCCACAAGCACTACCAGGCCCTTGAAATCCCCGACGACAACGTCCTGCGCTCGCTGTACATTGACCGCATCTACGATACCTACATCGACGAGGAGCAGCTGCAGGACTGCGACGGGACGATCTTCGCGATCGCCAACTCGCTCGAAGCCAAGCCGTACAGCAGCCGCGCCTTCATCCGCGAGATGGGGCGCTACCTCGCGAGCCACGGCAAGAAGGACAACAGCCTCGTCAAGCTCGCGTTCGAGCATGACGTGCCGATCTTCTGCCCGGCATTCGTCGATTCGTCGGCCGGGTTCGGGCTGGTCAAGCATCAGGTCGAACGGATGAAGGCGAAGCAGCCGTACCTCGTCCTCGACGCGATCGCCGACTTCCGCGAACTGACTGACATCAAGATCAAGGCGGACACGACCGGCCTGCTGATGATCGGCGGCGGCGTGCCGAAGAACTTCGTCCAGGACACCGTCGTCTGCGCCGAGATCCTCGGCCACGACGACGTCGCGATGCACAAGTACGCCGTCCAGATCACCGTCGCCGATGTCCGCGACGGCGCGTGTTCGTCGTCGACCCTCAAGGAGGCGGCGAGCTGGGGCAAGGTCGAGACGACGCAGGAGCAGATGGTCTTCGCCGAAGCCGGATCGGTCATGCCGCTGCTGGCGAGCGATGCGTGGCACCGCGGGCATTGGCGCGAGCGGGCGGTCAGGGCGTACGGGAAGATGTTCGACGACTGACCGCTGCCGAGCGGAACGGGCACGCACCGCAGTCGCGCGCAGCACAGCGCCTTAGCCCTTCTCGTGCTTCCAGTTGCGCCGCTTGCCTTCGGCCACCCACTCGACCGTCGTCGCGATCCGCTTCGCCCGCGTCGGTGCCGTCTTCGCCCCGGTGACCCACTCGATGTATTCGCGGCGGCAGCTTGGCGGGAAGTCGGCGAAGCGCTCGGCCGCCGTCGGAGCCGCGGCCAGCGCGTCGGCGAGGTCGTCGGGAATGGCAGGCGGCGGCTGCGGGGGCCGCTGTCCACGCATCGAGCCGCCAGCATCGACGAGCGCGACCGCCGCGCGTACCATGTCGGCGATCACCGCGTCGGGCGGCAGGTCAGCGAGCGACGTCACTCTGCCCACCTGGCCCATCCCGTCGCCGCGTGGCGCGCCGAGGCCGACACCGTCACGCTGCCACGTCCCGAAGCTGGCGTGCGCGGTGAACGCCGCCATGTTGGCAACGATCTTGTCGCGCCACGTGAACATCGGCATCGACCATTTGATTGCCTCGACGAGCCCGGGGTGCGCCGCGTGGACGATGCGGCGCAGATGGGTGAGGATCGGCTGCGCGAACGGCCGCGCGGCAGCGATATAGGCGTCGACCCGCGCTTCGTCGGACATGCTCCCTCCATCAGCGGAGGAAGCTAGCAGCGAGCTCGACGTGCGTCGACCAGCGAAATTGCGCCACCGGCCACAGCCGGTCGAGGCGATATCCACCCTCGACTAGGATGGCAGCATCGCGCGCGAAGGTGTTGGGATTGCACGACACCGCGACGGTGCGCGGCACCCGGCTGGCGGCGAGCCGGCGCATCTGCGCTTCGGCCCCGGCGCGTGGCGGGTCGATCACCACGACATCAAAACGCGCCAGCTCGGCCGGCTCCAGCGGACGGCGGAACAGATCGCGGTGGTCGACCGTCACCCGCGCTCGCCCCGCGCGCGCTGCGGCGGCGAGGGCTTCGACCGCGCTCGCCGCGCCTTCGACCGCGACCACCGTCGCTCCCGCCGCGGCAAGCGGCAGGGTGAAGGTGCCCAGACCGGCGAACAGGTCGGCAACCCGCTCAGCCCCCACGGCCGCCGCGCCGACGGCGGCGACGAGCGCCGCCTCGCCCTCGCGGGTAGCCTGGAGGAAGGCGGCCGGCGGCACGGCGGCGCGGACCCCGACG
>CAXTQJ010000198.1:0-4894 GCA_964246245.1 uncultured Sphingomonadaceae bacterium | reverse complement strand
CCGGCCGCGGGGCTAGTGGGGGGGCCTGGGGAGGGGCGCGGGCCACGCAGGGGGCGAGTGGCCGCGGGCGGCGGCCGGGCCGGCTGGACCGGACAGCCCGGCACCGCCGCGGCCAGACGGCAACTATCGGTCCGAGGGCCGGATGCTGACCAATATCGTGATGATGGGCATGGGCGAGCCGCTGTATAACTTCGAGAGCGTCAAGGCGGCGCTCGGCATCGTCATGGACGCGACCGGGCTCGGCCTGTCGAAGCGCCGGATCACGCTGTCGACGTCGGGCGTCGTGCCGATGATGGCGCGCGCCGGCGACGAGATCGGGGTCAACCTCGCCGTCTCGCTCCACGCCGTGACCAAGGCGGTGCGCGACGAGATCGTGCCGATCAACCGGCGCTACGGCATCGACGAGCTGCTCGCCGCGTGCGCCGCTTATCCGGGCGCGAACAACGCGCGGCGGATCACCTTCGAATACGTCATGCTGAAGGACAAGAACGATAGCGACGCCGATGCGCGCGAGCTCGTCCGGCTGATCCGGCAGTACCGGTTGCCGGCGAAGGTCAACCTCATTCCGTTCAACCCGTGGCCGGGGTCGGCGTACGAATGCTCGACGACCGAGCGGATCGCGCGGTTCAGCGACATCGTCTTCAACGGCGGCATCTCGGCCCCGGTCCGCCGGCCGCGCGGGCGCGACATCATGGCGGCGTGCGGCCAGCTCAAGAGCGCGTCGGAGAAGCTCGGCCGCGCCGAACTCGACCGCCGCGCGGCGGCGAAGGAAGCGGGGTGGAGCGACGCGGCGTGACGGCTACCACTGGCGCGCGTCGTACTCCTCCTGCGTCTCGGGGGTGGCGCGCCAGCGTTCGACCATCCGCGTCCACAAGATGTCGCGCGGCGGCGGACGGACCGGGCGCGGCGTGGCCGGCGGCTCGGTGCGGCGCGGGTGGGGGAAGGTTCGTGCCGTCATCGTGCCGTTCTCCTCGCCGTGGATACGGCGGCGGCGCGCGATGCTTGCGCCCCGTCGCGGGCGAGCGGCGTGGGTGACATGGCCGGGCGGCGACGGTAACCGCGTTGACTTCGGCGGCGAAGAGCGACCTACCGTCGGATCGGGGCGGCGGCGGCGGATCGGGCCGTTGCCGGTAACGTCGTTCGGGGCCGCGCATGTACCTTCTCTCCCGCCTGTTCAACCGGATGATCCGCGACGGCGAGCTGACCATCGTCGACCATCGCGGGCACGCCCATCGCTTCGGCGCGCCGTCGGCGACGGTCCCGCCGGCGACCTTCCGCCTGACCGACGCGGCGTCGGCCCGCGCGATCGCGTTCGGCCCGGCGATCGGGGCGGGCGAGGCGTACATGGACGGCCGGCTGATCGTCGAGCAGGGGTCGATCTTCGACGTCGTCAACCTGGTCACCTACAACGTCCGCTGGGACCGGGCGAACCCGGTGCGGCTCGGCCTGTGGCGGCAGGCCGCGTTCGCCGCGCGCCTCGACCAGCTCAACCTCGAGCGCCGGTCCCGGCGCAACGTCGCCCATCACTACGACCTGTCGGACCGGCTCTACGATCTGTTCCTCGACACCGACCGGCAGTATTCGTGCGCTTATTACGACGACCCTGCCGACCCGCTCGACACGGCGCAAGCGCACAAGAAGGCGCATATCGCCGCCAAGCTCGACCTTCGCCCCGGTCAGCGCGTCCTCGACATCGGCTGCGGCTGGGGCGGGATGGCGCTCTACCTCCACCGTGTCGCGGGGGTCGACGTCACCGGCGTCACACTGTCGGAGGAGCAGCTCAAGGTCGCGCGGCGGCGAGCGGCGGAGGCGGGCGTCGCCGACCACGTCCGCTTCGAGCTGATCGACTACCGCGCCGTTAGCGGCAGCTTCGACCGGATCGTCTCGGTCGGGATGTTCGAGCATGTCGGCCTGCCGCACTACCGGACCTTCTTCGATCAGGTCCACCGCCTGCTGACCCCCGACGGCGTGGCGCTGATCCACTCGATCGCACGCGCCGACGGGCCGGGCGCGACCGACCCGTGGACGGTGAAATACATCTTTCCCGGCGGCTATTCGCCGGCGCTCTCGCAGATCACCCCGGCGATCGAGCGCGCGTGGCTGTGGATCACCGACATCGAGGTCCTCCGCCTCCACTACGCGCTGACGCTCGAGGAATGGTATCGCCGTACCGTCGCCGCCGAGGACAAGATCGTCGCGCTGTACGACGCGCGCTTCTTCCGCATGTGGCAGTTCTACCTGTCGGCGGCGGTCGCGGCGTTCCGCAACGACGGCCACATGAACGTCCAGATCCAGCTGACCCGGACGCGCGACGCGCTGCCGATCACCCGCGACTACATGGCCGCCGCCGAGGCGAAGTACCGGGCGATGGGGTGATCCTGTCATCCCCGGTCGCGGGAAGGTGGCGCGGCACGCGCCGGAGGGGCGGTCGGCGAGAGACGGCGGCCGCTCGCCCGACCGCGCCTCCGTCAGCCTGCGGCTGCCACCTCCCCGCGAGCGGGGAGGATCGCCATGGGGCGCGAAGATCGCCGCGCAGGGGCGAGGATCGTCGCGGTGGTTGCCTCCCGCCCCGCCAGCGCCGATACGGGCCGCGAAAGGACCCTCGCGATGATCGAAGCCGAATGGTGGGACCACGACGATGCCGACGAGCTGTTCGACGCCGTCGCTTCCGATATCGAGTTCATCATCGATTCGGCGCTCGACGCGCGGGGCGACGCGCTGGTCGCGCTGCCGGGCGGCCGGCTGGCGGCCCCGGTCTACGAGCGGCTGGCGAAGGCCAAGCTGACGTGGAAGCGCGTCACCATCCTGCCGACCGACGACCGCCTCGTCGCGCCGACCGATCCGATGTCGACCGTCGGCCTGCTGGCCAAGACCTTCCTGCCGCTAGGCGCGCGCGTCATCCCGCTGATCGGTGACGCCAAGGTGGCGTACAAGGCGGCGGGGCTCGCCGCCGACGAGCGGCTCGGCGCGATGAAGTGGCCGCTCGACCTTGCGTGGCTGGTCGCCGACGCCGACGGCGGGACCGGCTCGCTCGTCGCCAGCCCCGACCTCGACGCCGCGCTGACCGCGCCGGCGAAGGCGATCGGGCTGCTCCCGACCGGCAGCGCCGCCGCCGACGGCCGGGTGACGCTGACCGCCAGGACGCTGACCGCGGCGCGGACGATCCTGATCGCGGCGCGGGGCGCGGCGGCGAAGGCGGCGGTCGAGAGCGCGGTCGACGACGGGGCGACGGCGACCGCGCCGCTCGGCCGTCTGCTCGCCGGGACCGAGCTGGCGATCGACATCCACTGGGCGGCGTAGTTGGCCGAGCCGAAGGAAGGATCGAGCTTCGTCGTCTGGGCGGCGCTTGCCGGCAATCTCGCCATCGCCGTCGTCAAGTTCGTCGCCGCCGCCGTGTCGGGGTCGTCGGCGATGCTGTCGGAGGCGGTCCACAGCCTCGTCGACACGGGGAACGAGGTCCTCCTCCTCTACGGCCTGCGCCGATCGGCACGCCCGGCCGACGACCGCCACCCGCTCGGCTACGGCCGCGAGCTGTACTTCTGGAGCTTCGTCGTCGCGCTGCTGATCTTCGCCGTCGGCGCCGGCGTGTCGGTCTACGAAGGCGTCGACCGGCTGCGCCATCCCCACCCGATCGAGTCGCCGCGGCTGGTCTTCGCCGTCCTCGCCGTGTCGGCGGCGTTCGAGGGCGCGTCGTGGTTCGTCGCCTTCCGCAGCTTCCGCGCGAAGGCAGGGGGCAAGAGCTTCTGGACGGCATTCCGCGCGTCGAAGGACCCGCCGACGTTCATGGTTCTGTTCGAGGACTCGGCCGCGCTCGCCGGCCTCGCCGTCGCCGCCGCCGGAGCCGGGCTGGCACTGGGTACCGGCGAGACGCGATGGGACGGCGCGGCGAGCCTCGTCATCGGCGCGATCCTCGGACTGGTCGCGGTCCTCCTCGCGCGCGAATCGAAGGCGCTGCTGATCGGCGAGCGCGCCGACCCCGACCTCAGCGCGGCGATCCGCGACTGCGCCGCGCGGGTCGACGGGGTCGAGGCGGTCAACGCCGTCGTCACCATCCAGCTCGCCCCCGACCAAGTCGTCGTCAACCTCAGCCTCGACTTCGCCGACGACCTGACCACCGCCGGCATCGAGGGGGCAGTCGTCGACCTCGAACGCTACCTCCGCGCCGACCATTCCGAAGTTGTCGCCCTGTTCGTCAAGCCCCAGGCCGCCGCCGAAGCCGCCCGCCGGCTGGCGACGGGGGAGGCGGGGGTGGTAGCGGACGCGGGCTGAGGGTGGACGATCCGCAAGCGCGCGCGGCGACGCCAATATCCTCACCCCTGTCTTCATTCCGGCGCAGGCCGGGACCCAAGCCGCCGCACGGTCGACAGATGACGCGTCGAGTCCCGGCTTGCGCCGGATGACGGCGGGGGCGTTGTCTACCGCGTCGCCGCCACCAGATCCGCGATCAGCGCGCCGCGCTGGTGGAGGGCTGTGCGGTCGAGCGGCAGGCGATAGAGGGCGCGGAGGAAGGCCACGTCCCACGCGCTCGGAGCGCGCAACACCGGGCCGCCGGCGAACAGGCCGAGAACCGAGTCGGGCGGGGCCGCGCCGGGCCGCATCTCGGCGAGGGCGACCATCGCCGCGTACGATACGACGGCGCTGAGCGGCAGGCCGTCGGTCCGCGTCACGTCGATGACGACGGTCGCGCTGCGCAGGGCGCGGACGTCCTCGGTGCTGACGAGGCTGGTGCTGTAGTGCTGGACGAAGGTGGTGTCCTCGTTGGTCGAAATGACCGCGCCGCCGCCTTCGGCCGGACCGAGCACGCTGCGTGGCAGGCCCGTCGCATCGGCCCCGACGCCGCCCTTGTCGCGTACCTCGCTGGTGTACCACCATCGGATCGGCGCCGTTCCGTCGG
>CAXTQJ010000197.1:0-4894 GCA_964246245.1 uncultured Sphingomonadaceae bacterium | reverse complement strand
GCGTGGACCCGCGGTCTCGCCGCGCTCGACGCGGAGGCGCGCGCGGCGGGCGGCGCGGCGTTCGCCGACCTGGCCGCGGTGGATCGCGACGCCTTGGTGACCGCGATGCAGCGGGGCGCGCTGACCGATGCGGCGTGGGGCGACATGCCGAGCGCGGTATTCTTCGCCGATCGCGCGCGCACGACATCGTCCGCGCCTATTACGCCCATCCGCGGGCGTGGAGCGAGATCGGCTACGCGGTCCGGCTTCCCCGCGCGGGTACGTCCGCATCGACGCCGGCAAGCGCGATCCGTGGGAGGCGGCTGAGGCGCAGCCCGGCGATCCGGCCGCTGCCGAGCGCGCCAACGCCCGCGTCGGCCGGATATGACGGCAATCGGCGAGCAGGCGCCCCGCGCCGCCGCCGGCCGCGCGCCCGATGTCTTCCGTTCGGGCGGGTGGACGCCGATGCGCTGCCACGCCGACGGCGAGACGGTCGACTTCGCCATCGTCGGCACCGGCGCGGGCGGCGGCACGCTCGCTGCGCGGCTGGCCGAACAGGGCTTCTCGGTCGTCGCGTTCGACCCCGGACCGTTCTTCCGCCCGCTCGACGATTTCGCCTCAGACGAGGAGGCGCAGGGCCAGCTCTACTGGAACGACGAGCGGATCATCTACGGGGCCGATCCCGTAAAGCTCGGCGGCAACAACTCGGGCAAGGCGGTCGGCGGGTCGACCGTCCACTTCGCGATGGTCTCGCTCCGCTTCCGCCCCGAGCACTTCAAGTCGCGTTCCCTGCTCGGCTACGGGGCCGACTGGCCGGTCGACTGGCGCGAGATGTGGGGCTATTACGATCAGGTCGAGCGCGCGCTGTCGATCTCGGGGCCGGTGACCTATCCGTGGGGGCCGAAGCGACCGCGCTACCCCTACTGGCCGCATCCGATGAACGCGTGCGCCCAGACGATGGCGGTCGGCTGCGAGCGCGTCGGGATCGGCTGGTCGCCGATGCCGCTGGCGACGGTGTCGGCCCCGCGCGGCAAGAGCCCGCCGTGCGTCCAGCGCGGTTTCTGCCGCTTCGGCTGCTCGACCAACGCCAAGCAGAGCGCACTCACCGTCTGGATCCCGCGCGCGCTCGCCGCCGGAGCGGAGATTCGCGACCTCGCGATGGTCGGGCGGGTCGAGACCGATACGAGCGGGCGTGCGACCGGCGTCCATTACCACCGTGCCCGGGCGTGGCACTTCCAGAAGGCGCGTCACGTCGTCGTCGCCGGCTATGCTATCGAGACGCCGCGGCTGCTGCTCAACTCGGCGTCGCCGCAGCATCCCGACGGGCTGGCGAACAGTTCGGGGCTGGTCGGGCGCAACCTGATGACGCAGCCCAATCAAGGCGTGTGGGGGTGGATGGCGGACGAGATCCGCTTCAACAAGGCCCCGCCCAACCTGTGCGTCAGCGAGCACTGGAACTACAACGATGCGAAGGACTTCCCCGGCGGCTACACGCTGATGAGCCAGGGGCCGCTGCCGCAGGAGTGGGCCGGCGTCCAGCTCGGCGCGCGCGGGCTGTGGGGCGAGGCGCTCCGCCGCGAGATGGTCGAATACAACCACCAGGTGGGGATCAAGGTCGTAGGCGAAGGGCTTGCGTCGGAAGACAACCGCGTCACCCTGACCGGCGAGGCCGACCGCTACGGCCTGCGCATCCCGCGCGTGACCTACGGCTGGACGCCGGGCGACAAGGCGTTGATCGAGCATTCGCTGCAGCAGATGGAGAGGGTCCTCGACGCCGCCGGCGCGACGCGGCTGTTCCGCCAGACCGACGACACCAACCACATCAACGGAACGGCGCGAGCGAATGGGTGACGATCCCCGGACCAGCGTCGTCGACCCCGACGGACGCACGTGGGACGTACCCAACCTGTGGATCTGCGACGGCTCGATCTTCCCGACCACCGGCGGGGTCAACCCGTCGCTGACGATCCAGGCAATGGCGCTGCGCACCGCTGACCGCATCGCGGCGAAGGCGGCGCGGGGCGAGTTGTGACGGCGACGTGAAAGACGGCGGAGTGGGCCGACGACGGTGGCGCGGCACCTTTCGCCGGCCACGGCGACACACGGTCTGCCGATCAAGCCAACTGCTCAGCCGTTCGAGCCGATCGCCGCTGCCTTGTCGCCGGGTCGAAGGGACACCTTATCGCTCCGGTAGCCGCTCCATTGCCGGCGACCGGCGCGACCGCGACGACGGATCAAGGGTCCGCTGCAGCTCGGGAAAAGGGAGCCGAACGCTACGATTGATTTGTTGAGGCGCTCGGTCGGCGACTATCATCAGGCGGATCGCTCGCGCGAAGTCGCTGTGGATTCATCGCCGAGCCTGGGGGGCCGCTGAACGACGAAACTGACGGCTAAGTCCTGACTCTAGCCTTGTTGGCCGCGCGATGGCTAGTTCGCTGAATGTCGGCACTTACAGACACGATTATCGGATAATTGACAGTAACTGAGCGGAAATGCGGTAGCAGCTTGCTTCGATTCTTTGCCACTGGCAGACAGTCCCGCCAGTGACAGCTACTTTGGCAGCAAGGTTCACGCAACTCGGCCCGCATATGCCGTACCACGGTCGCTTTTTCATGAAGCATAAGTCGCGGGGCCTATGGGCGACCGACGCGACCAGCCTTACTCGCTTCCGCTGTCGGCGACTACAATTTCTTGAAGATCAGCAGAGGTCTGCCAAGAATTTAAAGGTAAAATGGTGCGCCCGGAACGAAGAAAGTGGGAACTCAGATCACTGGAGAATTTTTATGGATTGGGCCGCCTCGGCGTGAATTTAGCCAGTCTCTTCCAGGGGAATGAGTGGCAATCAGCGAAATCGCTCTACTTTGGCTTATGCGGGGGGTAAGCGGACCGGCCGCTTTCGAGTGATCGATTGACGAAGCCGGCCGTTCATTCATGGAGCTGCGGCGACGCCCAAATCACGGCTGCGGGGGGAAGCGGAACGGCGGCTTTCGGGCGGGTTTCCCTGTAAATGACGTTCGTTCACCAGCCGCCACTGAGCGGTGCCGGCTCATGCGTGCGGGCCACTAGGAATCGAAACGAACGCGCTCTTCCTGTGCCTCGACTAGGGCCACGGGGGCATAGCGCACCTACCTTCCTTTGCCGGGCGAAGGACGACGTACGGCGGCTGTGGATGGCCTATGGGACATCCGGGCCAAGAGAACGACTTATGACAGGAGGAGGACGAGCACGAGCCGGAGATCTTCGACTTCGTTATGATGCCGATCGAAGTCGAGCCGCTGACGGCGTTCCGCGATGGTCTGCCGCTCGCGACCGCTCAGACCCTGCGGGCCAGCACGTACACCCACGTGGCCACACCGCCAAGCGCGGCCGGCCCAAGCTCGCGCCAGACCCTTTCCGCTCGCAGGCCATTCACGCCGAACAGTCGGCGCGCGCAGCTCGCGGTTAGGTTGGTGTAGCGGCGGCCGTGGCGATCGACCTCGTCGCACTCCCCCTCCTTGAAGCTCGCGAACAGCCAGCCGCCCTCAACAAGGGACGAGGCCAGTCTGCCGATCACGTCGGGCAGTCCGGCCCGCGGGACGTGCAGCAGGGAGGCGAAGCACCAGATCCCGTCGTAGCGCCCGGCGCGCGCGCGCCAGTCCTCGAAGCTCGCGACCTCCACCGGCACCCCGGTGAGCCGCGTCGCGAAGGCGGCGAGCGCCGCCGACGCGTCGAACGCCTCGACCCGAAACCCGCGCGCAAGGAATGCGGCGACGTCCCGCCCCGCGCCGCTGCCCGCGTCAAGGACCAGGCCGCCGGGAGCGAGCCGGTCGAGCAGCTCGGGGTAGAGGTGCGACAGGTCGCTTTGCAGCGTCGCGCGGGCATACGCTTCTGCCTCGCGGTCGTAGTAGCCGACCGTGCCATCGACGACTTCCGGTCCGTGCCCGGCGATGGCTAGCGCGTGAGCCACTTCGGTATCCAGTAGGCGAACATGCCCACGCCCGACAACGAGCCGAGGACGACAACGACCCCCCACCAGAGCGGATACGCCGCTGGCCAGAACAGCACGAAGGCACCGACCCAGGAAAGGACCGTGCCGGCGAGGATCAGGACGGCATACATCGAGATCATGGAGTAGTCGCGGAAGATTGGGAGCGACGGCGTCCGCTCGCTCCACCAATCGCCCTCGAAGCGCTTCACACGGTCGAGGTAGTCGGACATCACGTCGCGGATCCTGATCGCGATACAGACGAGCACGAGGTCGCACAGGCCGGCAAAGACCATGACGCCCCAGCGGGCGAGGCGCTCCTCGACGCCGCCGAGCGCGTGGCCGTAGTTCGCCACCACCACCGCGACATACCAGAAGCCGCCGGTCAGCGTGACCGCGAACGCCGGCAGCCGGTTCATCTGGTCGTTAAGATGGCGGAACTGCTGGAAGTTTTGCTCGAAGGCGGCCTTGGCCACCTCGAAATCCCTGTCCGGCGGGCAGGTCCACGAGGCGCCGGCCTGCGGGGGCTCCGCCGCGTCGGTTGCGGCGTCAGCCACCGCCGCCACCGGCAACCGATCGGCGGGTCAGCACGACGGCGTCCACGACGCCGCCGGGCCCATCCACCGGCGGCTCGAGGATCCCACGCGCGACCGCATGGCCGACGCAGCCCCTGTCCATCCGCCGGCGCTCGCCGCGGAAGCTCAAGAACACCGGGATCGCGTCGCTCCCGACCGCGTCTGAGATCCGCAGCAGCTCAGCCTCGAAGTACGACTGCCGGCGGCTGTTGGGCGCCGCGGCGCGTTTGGCTAGGCCGGCCGCGGGGAAGCCCTCGCGCGAGCGGGCGAACGGCTCGCTCCCCGCGCAATAGGCGCGGTAGTCGAGATCGAGCGGCGTCCAGTTGGGCATGCGATCGGATCCTCCGGCCGCGAGCGCCCGCCGACGCCGCCCAGC